>JAJDDX010000382.1 GCA_029260055.1 Phycisphaerae bacterium | reverse complement strand
TCGAGCAGGCCTTCAGCCTGCAGAGAGAGCACCTCCGCTCATCTTGCGATGACGGAGCAGACGCGCGGAGTTGTGTAGAACAACGAGGGCGTTGCCCTGGGCTGGGGTTATTTCGCCCCTTTTGGGGCTGAGGCAGGGGCGCGCCGGGACCCATGCCACCCGTCAGATCAGCGTTGACGGAACACTAGAGGCCTTCCGTAATCTGCGGCGCGAAGATCTCGGCGTCCAGCAAGCAGTTCTCGACGGCGGGCAAAGCCCAGTTGTCCTGATTGACGAAGAAGATCTTCCCGTCGATCGGGCGTCGCAAGAGCTCAGCCGTGCCGTCGGCGATCAGGTTCGGAGAGGCAAGCGGCATGGCGTGCCCCCATCGCGTCATGCGGACCTGCTGCACGGCTTGCTTGTCGATGCCGAGAATCCCGAGCATCCTGGTAAGCTGCGGCACGAGGGCCCGCGTGTAGTCCTGCCAGGCCGTGGCACGAACCAGGCTTACGCGGCTGGTCGCAAACGGCAAAGGCCAGTACAGCGTCAGCGCGTGGCCGGACGTCGCGCTGACCCGTGCGTACCCGCCGTTGAGCATGTCGACGACGCGTGAATCCACCTCGAAGTCAGCGCCGGTCATCGCCAGGTCACCGGCCCCGAGCAGGAACACATCGTAGTAGTCCGGGTCGATCGGATGGTGAAGCAGCACGTTCGCCACGATATAGCCGCGGTGAACGATGTCGTCGATCGCCTCACGCTTTTCCGGGTCCAACGTACCGAGGTCGCGCATCATCATCTTCGCCACGCGCTTCGAACAGCAGATCACGGCACGTTTAGCCAGGAGCGAACGAAGCTCGCCGTCCGTATCGATATAGGTGACCTGCACGCGGTCACCCGCAGCCATGCGCACGTCAATGACCATGGTGCCGCCGCGAAGGAAACGGGGATGATTCGGGTCGCCGTGAAGCCGCTCCATGCGCGCCAGCTTTCGCCACATCGCGTCGGACATGTAGCCCGTACCGCCGGGGAAGACCCACTTGCCGAACTCCTCAGCCGCCACGAAGTTCCATCCGCTAGCGGCTGACACCTCTTCCCACCCCGCGTTGAAGGAAGAGTAGAAGTAGGATTGGATCGCCATGGCCAGCAGCCGCGGGATCGGCATACCCATCCGCTCCTCGACATCCTGCTTGAAGGTCTTCCGATCGAGGTCGAGAATCCACTGGTTGTCCTTACCCTCGGGAAGCGGGATCTCGGGGTACTCCTCCTCGCCCATGTAGGTCACGATCTCGGCGTAACGCTCGAAAGCCAACCGGTCGTCCTCGGAGAGTCCGTCCCAGAAGTCATCCAGGATGGCACCGTTGAGTTCGATGAAGTCCTTCTGATCGTGGACGCGCACGACACGATCCAGCCCGAGCTTCTGGTACAACTCAGCGAGGAAACTGCCTTCGTCCGGCGTGATGATGTAGGCGTTGCCGAGCGAGTACGAGACGCCGTCCCATTGCTCGCCCTGAGCCGCGCCGCCGAAGCGGTCACGCATCTCGAACAACACCGGTCTGTGATCACGAAGCCGATACGCGGTCATCAAACCGGACAGCCCGCCTCCGACCACCGCAATATCGATCTCCTCAGTCGGTGCCGGCGGTCCGTTTTCATCGAAACAGTTGTGGCAGGAATGGAACGGAATCGCTCCGTCATCGAAGCCGTCGCCCGTCCACTTCTTGGAAAAGGGATAACCGCCGACCATCGTCGACTCGAACGGCCCGGAAAGCGGGCGAAACGGACGGCTGCGCCACAGTGCCACGTCGCTGTCGCCGATTCCGGGAACCTTCGCACCCGCGCCCAGCCGCGGGGCGAAGCCGCGACCGCCCAGAATGCCGACTGCCAGCGCGCCCAAACCTCGACCGAGAAACCTACGACGTGTCAACATGGCAACCCCCTCCATCGCGAGCCGGCGACGAGCGCGCTAGACCGCCTCCGCCGTGACAGCACACTCGACGAACTCGAGCTTCTTCGAACGTATTCGGAACTCTCCAGCCCACGGCATGTCATTGTAGCAAAACGAAGCGCCGCCCCGCAAGCTTCGACTCATAAGCACGGAGGCAAGCCACTAAGAAGCGCGGATGCGCAAGCAGCGGGGTGGGACCGCTTTGTCAGCCGATCCCACCCCGCCGCGTTACGCTTTCTATTCAGACTCTATCGATCGCGCCCGTTTAGCGGCAGCGACCGTTCGCCTTGCAGGTACCCGAACAGCACTCACTGCCCGCCGAGCAACTGCCGTTCTTACCGGTGCAAGCGACGCACGTGTCGTTCGCCTCGTCACAGTTCTCGTTTGAGGCACACGGATCACCGGTGGAGCTGCAGTCGGCACCGGCATCACAGTACTCGCTGCCGTTGCAGAACTGGCCGTCGTCCGGACAGTTCCCGTCGTTCGCCGTGTTCTCGCAGAACCCGCCTACGCATGCGTCGTCGGTGCACGCCACGGCGTCATCACAGTCAGCCGCTGACTGACAGGCACAGTCGATGGCACAATTGTTGCCATCCTCGCTGCCCTCACACGTGCCGTCGCCGCAGCAGGAACCGGCCGCCGGCGTATCGGTGCAGGACCATCCGCCGGAGCTGCATGCCGAATCACCGCAGGACAGCGGGTTCGGGCCGTCGCCGTCGCCGCAGCAGAAACGGCTGCTCGGCTTGCCACCTGTCTTGCCGTTGCAGTCGGCACCGCACGAGACACAGTCCTCGCCGTCGCCGGCCTCGCAGATGCCATTGCCGCAAACCGCCCCACTGCCGCTGAAGCAGTCGTTCGAGCAGTTGTTGCAGTCTTCGCCGGCGTCGCAAGTGCCGTCGTCGTTGCACACCAGCGGCACACAGACATCGTTGACCTCGTCGCAGTCCTCACCAGGACACGGATCGGTACCGGCCTGGCAACCGCCGTTACACGTCTCGGCGCCGTTGCACCACAGGCCGTCGTCGCAATCGGGGTCCGTCTGACACGGCGTCACGAGGGCGAGGGAGTTGAGCACGTCAATACGGCCCCAACCATACCCACGGTCGTGGCCGGCCGGTCCCAGGTCGACAGCGCCGTCGATGATGATCTGCAGCACTTCGGTCCGCGTCAGGCCCGGGTCCTCGCCCAGAATCAACGCCGCCAGACCCACCACGTGCGGGCAGGCCATGCTCGTGCCGCTCTTACCCGTAATCGACGACCCGCCGGCTGAGTTGCTGGCGGACCAGATGTTGAGACCCGGCGCGCTGACGTCGAGCAGATCGCTCTCGTTACTGAAGCAGCCGACCTCATCCGTGACCGGGGCGTTGTCGACGCAAATGCCCCAACTCCACACCGTGGTGTTGTCCTCGCAGGTCGGGTAGTCGGCCTTCCACGTCCCGCCAACGGAGAACACGTTCGAGCCGCACGCCGGCGTACCCATCGAGTTGCTGTTGTTCTCGTTGCCCGATGCGGCAATGACAATAACGCCCGCAGCCGCCGCGTTGTTGGCCGCGACCGCCCAGGAATCACTATCGCACGTGCCGGAGAAGTTGAGCTGTCCGATACTCAGGTTCATCACGTCGGCCCGACCGCCCGACGGCGACTGGTCCGCGGCGTAGTTGATACCCGCGATGATGTCGCTGTCGAAGCCGCCACCGCCGGAGTTGAGGATCTTGACGCCGATCAGCGTGGCCGCAGGAGCGACACCCTGGATCGGAATCGAGCCCGTGCCGCACGGGTCCCAACTCAGGCCAAGACCACCTACCGCGATACCCGCTACGTGCGAGCCGTGACCGTTGTCGTCTTCGGGATTGCTGTCATCGTTGTAGAAGTCGTGACCGGCCGCCGTATCGATCCTATCGGTGTACATCAGGTGGTCCGAGTCGATACCGGTATCGACGATAGCCACGCGCACGCCGGCGCCGTCAGCGGAGTAACCCGCGCCGGTGACCTGGCTCTGCAGTCCGCGAATCAGCGGCGTGCTGTCGTGCAAGCGAACGACCTGCTCGTGGTACTTGTCGATCTCGACCTTGACGACGCCCGGCATACGCTCGAGCGCGGCAAGCTGCGATTCCGGAATGTCCCGCAGGTTCAGCACGCTCGGAAGCGCTACGTCGTATTCATACTTGACCTTACCGCCCGCTTCGACTGCCGCCGTGCGCACGTCAGCCCGCTGAGGGGCACGCTTCAATAGCGCCGGCTCCATGTGAACCAGGACGCTGGTTCGTTTTACGCCGGCGTCATCCGTGTAATGAAGCGCCTTCGGCGTGACCGGGGCGGCGGGTGCTTGGGGCCCCATCTCTGGTGTGAAGACCGGCGTCTCCGCGAGGACAGCCGGCGACATGAAGAGCATGAGCAGTCCGGCTCCCGCGATAGTCCAGACGCACATCGCTCGCTTCGAACGTAAACCTCCGCTGTTACCCATCATCGAGTCCTCCCACTTATCCAGCATGACGCACCAAACATGAATCGCCGCGTGGCGACCACTTGGCCCGACGGAACATGAGCGCACACAGATCGTCTCGCCGTCGTGATTCCGACCCGGGTGCCACGACGTGGCACTAGAGGGAGAGGATAGTCGAGCCTTGACGCGATCGGCACCGAACTGTGGTCTCAATATAGTGAACCAGAGGCCCGAAATTCAAGGATATTATCGAGCCTCGACCGATTTCGGGCGCACCATGTGGCGAGGCTGTAAGCCGAACCCGGGTTGCCCAAGTTATGTAAGCGAGTCTTCAGGGGCGGGAGGCGGCTGCCACCCTGTGACACCCGGCTCCCGGAGATGAGAAAGCAGCGAAGGCAGGTCAGTCGAGCGCGGAGATGTCGACTTTGGTGACACGAGCGATCTCTTCTAGTGTGGTCATCCCTTTGAGAACCTTGGAAAAACCATCCTCGCGCATGACTTTGAGATCGTACTTCGCGCGTGCTACGTCGAGAATCTCGCCGGCACTCTTGCGATTCAGGATCATCTCGCGAATCTCGTCGTTGATCATGAGCAGTTCGAAGATGCCCATTCGTCCGCGGTAGCCGCTGTGGCGACATTCGCGGCATCCGGCCCCGCGGGAGAACTTCTGCCCCTTCTCGACGGTGAAGTCGGGCGGAATATCGACCGGATCGGGTGTGAATTCTTCCTTGCAGTGCTTGCAGATCTTCCGCACGAGTCGCTGGGCGAGCACGCCGCTGACCGCGCTGGACACCAGAAACGGCTCGACGCCCATGTCCAGCAGACGCGTGGCGGCTGTCACCGCGTCGTTCGTGTGCAGCGTGGAGAAGACGAGGTGACCGGTAAGCGAAGCGTTAATAGCCACCTCGGCCGTCTCGAGGTCGCGAATCTCGCCGACCAGAATCACGTCCGGGTCATGACGCAGGAAGGCACGCAGGCCGGCTGCGAAGGTCAGCCCGATGTTCGCCTTGACACCGACCTGTTGGATGCCGTCGAGATAGTATTCGATCGGGTCCTCGACGGTCAGAATCTTGATCGTGTCGTTCTTAATGGTGTTCAGCGCGCCGTAGAGCGTCGTCGTCTTGCCGGAGCCGGTCGGCCCGGTGACGAGGATGATGCCATACGGCTGATTGATCAGGTGCGTCACGCCTTCCAGCGCTTCGTCGATAAGGCCCAACTGATCGAGCGACATCAGGACGGACTGCTTGTCTAGAATACGCATGACCACCGCCCCGCCGAACGCCGTCGGGATGATGCTCACACGCAGGTCGATGTCGCGGTTCTGTGCCTTGATCTTGAACCCGCCGTCCTGAGGCAGCCGCTTCTCCGCAATGTTGAGGTTCGAGAGAATCTTGATGCGACTCACGATGGCGGCATGAAAGCGCCGAATCTCCGGCGGCACATTCGTCGTGTGCAACACGCCGTCGACACGGTAGCGGATCTTGAGGTCGTCCTCATACGGCTCGATGTGAACGTCGCTGGCTCGATCCCGAATGGCCTCGAGCAGAATCTCGTTGACGAGCTTGACGACCGTAGCTTCCTGGGCCTGTTCGATCAGATCAGCGTTGTCGGGATCGATTTCCCCGATGACTTCCACGTCGGATTCGCCGATCATCGCCTCGACGGTGTGCCCACCGACGCCGTAGTGCTGCTTGATGACGCGGGAGATCTCCTCCCCCGTCGCCAGCACGGTCTCGATCTTCGCCCCCATGAGCATCCGAAGCTCGTCGAAGGCGTACAGATTGAACGGGTTGTTCGTGGCCACGCGGATCGAGCCGTTGTGGCGGTCGATCGGAATCACGCGGTCACGGTGAACGACCTTGCTGGGCGCCTGTTGCAGCAATTCCGCGTCGATGTCGACCTCGCTGAGGTCAACCAGCGGGATCGAGAGCTGCTCGCCGTACACCTCGAGGTAGTCACGCTCGTCGATGAAACCGAGCCGAACCAGGCAATGCTCGATCCGCTCGGAAGATTTGCGCGCGCCAGCCGCCTGCTCAAGTTGAGCAGTCGTGATCTTCTTCTTCTGAACTAGGACCTCGCCGAGGCTCAAGTTTTGGATCTCATCAGGTTACTCGCGGGCGCGGCGCGAGCTTACCCGGTATGCGGCTCCGAACACAGCCCCCACGCCCTGCGGACACGCCATTTTATACACTTCATCGTGCCGGGGGATTCGCCGGATGACCTATTTCATAACCGCTGTCTACAAAATAGGTTGTGAGGCGCAGTCCCGCCGCCGAATCCCGGCTGAACTCTTGTCCTCAACGCACGGCTTCGGTATCGTCGCCGGGGCCGACCGAAACCGCGACTTATGACTGCGACCGGCTCGGACCGTCTGAGCCGCCACGCGCACGAAAGGATACCGGACTATGGACCCAGCGTCGATCGACGCCCGGCGAGAGGCCGTGGCGGCCCAGCTCACAGCCCGCAACCAGACGCACGTCCTCCGGTGGTGGGATGAACTCACATCGGCCCAGCGGCTGCAATTGCTCGCCGACCTGGGGTCGATCCCTTGGGACACGGTTGATCCACTTATCGACAGCCATGTACGCAACGCGCCAACAAGGCGTTTGCCCTCCGGCCTGACGCCGCCGGCGGTGTACCCCCACGAGACCGATCCCGGCGAGCGCCGAGAGTATGCCGAGGCGATCGAACAAGGACGCAATCAGCTTCGGGACGGAAAAGTCGCCGCCTTCACCGTGGCCGGTGGACAAGGCACGCGTCTCGGTTTCGACGGTCCCAAGGGCGCCGTGGCTGTCACGCCCGTGGGAGACCGCACGCTGTTCGAGCTCTTCGCGGGAATGGTCAAAGCGGCGCGAGGCCGATCCGAGGCGGCGATCCCCTGGTACATTATGACCAGCCCCGGGAATCACGACGACACGGAGGCGTTCCTGACTGGCCACAGCTTCTTCGGGCTACCCGAGGCGGACGTCCGTCTGTTCTCCCAGGGCATGCTCCCGGCTTTCGATGCCCAGGGCCGGCTGCTGCTCGTCGAAAAACACCGCGTTGCGCTGGCTCCCGACGGGCACGGCGGATCACTCAAGGCGCTGTGCACCAGCGGCGCTCTCGCCGACATGCAGCGGCGCGGCATCACGACCATCTCGTACTTCCAGGTCGATAACCCCCTGGTCAAGCCGTTCGATCCGCTCTTCATCGGCCTTCACACGTCGGCCGGTTCGGACATGTCCACGAAAGTCGCCGCGAAGGCGGACGACCTCGAAGCCGTCGGCAACCTCTGCATGCAGGACGGTAAGCTCGGCGTCGTCGAATACTCCGAATTCCCGGAGCAGTTCGCCAGGGCGAGAAACGATGACGGCTCGCGCAAGTTCGACGCCGGCAACCTGGCCATCCACCTGCTCGATGTCGCTTTCGTCGAGCGCATCGTGGGGGTTTCCTTCGAGTTACCTTTCCGGCGCGCGGAAAAAAAGGTCACGCACATCGACGAGCAGGGCGCGAGCGTCGAACCCGAGACGCCCAACGCCATCAAACTAGAGACGTTCGTGTTTGACGCGCTGCCGCTGGCGAACAACCCGCTCGTGCTCGAGGTCGACCGATCCGAGGAGTTCTCCCCCGTCAAGAACGCCACCGGAACGGACTCACTCGATACGTCCAAACGAGATCAGATGCTGCGGGCGTGTCGATGGCTGGATAGCGCCGAGGTGCCCGTGCCACGGAAACCGGACGGCTCCCCCGACGTGACCATAACCATTGCCCCCTCCTTCGCCCTCGACGCTGACGAAGTGCGTCTCAAACGCGATCAAATCGGGCCGATCCGGGCCGGTGACGCCGTGTCCATCGACTGAGCCCAGCCTCGGAACATCAGCGCGTGGTCAATGCCAAGTCCGCCCTCGTCACACGTCCGCGGGCATCGGTCAGAGCAAGCGTAATCGTGTGTTGACCGTCCGGCACGTCCGCGATGCGCCAGAGGTAGCTCACGCCCGACGAGTCGCCGCTTACCGCTTTGACGAACACCGATTCGCCGTCCACGAGCCACTCAACGGTAGCGAGACCCGCACCGGCGGCGACCGTCGCCCGAATGGTCGTATCCCGCGTCAACGCGGTGCCCGCAGTCGGAGCGGTGAATACGACCGTGCCGGCTGACTCGTTGCCGGATGTCGTTGTATCGGCGAATGTCACGTCGATGGTGGCGGGCACTGACGGATTGCCGCTCGTGTCGGTTGCGATGATCGCGACTTGATGCGACCCGGCCTCGAATTGCCTCGTATCGACCACGAATCGGTACGGTGATCGAGTGTCCGTCGCGTAGGCCACCCCGTCGATCGCCATCACGACGTCGGCCACGCCTTCATCGTCCGTCGCAGTGGCCGAGACCGCGAAACGGCCCGACTTTCGGGCCCGATCAGCCGGAGTCGTCACGACGACCGTCGGGGCGGTGGAGTCTCTTACGTACACCATCTTCTGCGCAGCCTCGACGGCCGCCGCGGCATCCACCACACCGTAGCCATATAAGTCGTCTTTACGCGCTTCGCCCAGGTCATCCGCGGTATCCCTCAGGACGTTGGCAATCGACACGGGACGCAGGTCGTGATTCACCGACCATGCAAGCGCCGCCACGCCCGAAACGATCGGAGCCGCAAACGAAGTGCCGCTCGGCGTAGCATAGCTGGAACCGGCCGTCGTCGTGTGAATCCCCACACCGGGCGCCACAAAATCAACGAATGGCCCCCGATCGGAGAAGGGCGCAAGGGTGCCCCTCGAATCCACGGCACCGACAAAGACGGCTTCCTCGTAACCCCGCGACCTCGTCGTGCCGCCCGCGTTCCCCGCGCTGATCACGACCAGTGCCCCCTGGTTGTACACCTGCCGCACCGCGGATCGGACGACCGCGTTCGACCACAGCGGCGCAAAGCTGACGTTGATGACCTTGGCACCGTGCCCCGCGGCCCAGAGGATCCCCGCCGCGACGTGGCGACTGGTCGTCACGCCCTCCTCGTCGGTCACGCGGACCGCGATCAGTGGGTTTTGCCACGTCACGCCGGCCACGCCCTCGCGGTTGTCGCTCGCGGCGGCGAGCACGCCCGCGACGCTCGTGCCGTGTCCGACTTCGTCGCCGAAGTCATCGGTCGCATCGTACACATTCCATCCGTCGACGATCCTCTCGGTCAGCTCGGGATGGTCAGCTTCGACGCCGGTATCGACGACCGCCACGATGATCTCTTCCGCACCCGTCGTGACATCCCACGCTTCGATCGCACCGATCTGCGGAAGATGGCTCTGCTGTGCAAATAGCGGGTCGTTCGGCGTGACCTGCGCCTGCAGCAGGTAGTTCCTGTGGATCGCCTCGATCAACTCACTTTCGGCAAGCACGTCGGCAGCCTCGTCGAGCCGGCCATCCGCCACCTCGAGGACCACGACCTGGATGGCCTCGATCGTGTCGACCACGGTAGCCCCAACCGCTTGATAGAGATCGGCCAGTGCGGTGTCATCCGCGCCGGGGAAGGGTTGAATGAGAAGTTGATCGGGTTCGTGAGCCAGCGCCCCTGTGGCCGAGTCCCGGTCATCCTCGAAGACCGTTACGCTGTCGGCCAACTCGGAGTCGGACGTGGCCCCGGCGCCCGGAAGCGGGGGCGACACTGAGCAGCTCAGCGCCGCACAGACGAATGGGATCAAACCGAAGTGCCATCTGCGGCCGGCTGTGCTCATACTCATCCCGATCTGCCTCATTACGTGCGCCCGAATCCACTCAATGCACCGATAACCACCGCGCCGTGCGCGCTGAATATCGGCGCTTGGAGATGCCACTGTTAGTTCTTCGTGCAGTTCCAGGGGCTCCTCCACCTCCGCCGACCGGCATTACCCGCGTGCCGTGTGCCCGCGGGCAATGGGTCTGATAAGCACCTCATTTCGGGCACGCTGTGCGCACGTCGTCCTCACTCGGTCGGCTCGCATCTCGGCGCGCAAAAAGAGCCGGTCGGCACGGTCGTACAACCGTGCCGGCCGGCTCCTATTAAGCGCTGACGAGCGTTATCGCCCCAGCGGTGTACCGAGGATCGGGAGCTTGTCGTGCTCCTGCTCGATCTTCGATAGTTCCAACTCCTCGACGAGAATCTGAGGCGCGATGATCGACGTAGCCGGCGTGGCACCCGCGAAGCCGAACCCGATGTAGTTGTAGACCGTCGGCGTGTTGCCGCCCGCGATGATGCGCTTGAGGTCGCGCAACTTCACGGCACCGAACTCGAGGCCGCGCACGAGTTCTTCCCGGCCGTCATCGACGTGGACCTTGTAGGCGTAAATCGGATCACCGAGACCCTGCTGCCCGCCGCTCCGTTGCATCCGCATGAACATCGCCATCATGTCCGACTCACTGGACCCGATGCCCGCCGCGCGGACCGAGCGGACGAGCAGGCCGTACTCGAGCCCCTCGTCCTTGGCGGTCTCGATGAGCTGTGCCTTGAGCTCAGCCTCCGACACGCCCTCTTTGTCCTCGATGAACATGCAGCCGATCGCCGTCTCGGCGCTGCCGCTGTTCGGCGTCCGCCTTGCGTGGCCGTTCGTGCCGGAGAGCTTCTTGGTCGGGACCCGCGACATGGCCATGCCTTTGACGGTGCCGTCGACGATGAGATCGACACGCTCGGCCTGCACACCCTCGTCATCATGGCCGTAGTGGCCGAGCAGATGCTTTTCGCCCACGCGGCGTACGGTCGGATCATCGAAAACCTGGAACGACTTCGGCAAGACGCGCTGGTCGATCTTCTTTTCCAGCGTGCCGGCACCCGTAAGCTGCCTCCGCTGCGTACCGACCGGGTCCACGCGGGCGGCCACACCTTCCGCCATCAACGTGCGGAACAGTTGTGCCGACGCGATCCCGTCGAACATCACCGGGCCGGTGTAGCGGTCGAGGATGGGCGCGTCGGCGACCTTGGTCAGGCTCTTCACCAGATCGTCCGTGTCGGCGATGATCTTATCCATCGACGGAAGATCCTGCGGCGTCGGGCCGTAGTAGCTCACGCTGTCGCTGATCCTCATGCCGTCGTCGGCCTGCAGCTCCGCCGTGATGATCAGCAGCGTTCCGCCGTCTTTGGTTCGAAGGCGCGTGCCTTCGGTATTGACGATGTAGGCGTTACCGACGGACGCGATGAGCTGCGCCTTGGAGGACTGAATCCGCTCGTACTTGTTGAACCGCGCGGTGATCTTCTTGAGGTTCGCCTCCCAAGCGGACTTGTCGAAGTCCATCTCGGCCGTCGGCTCGATCAGCTCGACGATCGACGCCTTCGAGAAGTCGCTCGGCCGATCCTCGATGTTCTTGTCTTCCATGTACGCGCGCTTCTTGGTCAGCGTCTCGACGGCACCCTTGTAATCCTGGTCGGTGGCCCACCAGATCGCTTGGCGAATCGGTGCGTAGTCGTCGTCGAGCGGCAAGCTCGCACGTCCGCCGCTTCGTCCGCCACCGAAAAAGCGACCGAATCCACCGCTGTCACCGCTGAAGTTGGTGTTGTCCAGCTCGTAGTTGCCGACGCGGACCTGGCTGTAGAAATCTCGCGAGCGCCGACGATCGGAACTCGTGATGTCCCCGAATTCCGAGGTAATCTGATACGAGATGTCATCGTCGACGGTGTACTGAATGAAATAGGGTTTATCGAGGTCCTCCATTTGGAGGGACATCGAGCGTGTGATCTCGTCGGACAGTGCCCGCATGATCTCCTTGCTGTCCGGCAATACGTCTTTCGCGAGCGCCGGTGCCGCCACCAGCGCCACAAGGGCCAGAATCAGGCCCGTGTATCGAAGTCCATGTGTCGTATTCATGGTATGTTCTCCTTTGCAGGTCGTTGCAGTCGCGTGTTCCATTCCCTACCGTCCGATCAGTTCGTCTTCATCGCGATGGGCGGCGACAGAATCGGCGGCTTGTCCTGGTCACGACGACGCTTCTCGACCTCGATTTCGGACACGAGGATGCTCGGCGACACACCCGACACCGGCACGGAACCCGACTCGGCGCCGCAGGTACCATTGAAGACATCGGGGTCGTCACCGGTGTAGATGATCTTCGAGAACGATGTGAGCGGCGTACCGACGATGTCCACGCCGCGGATGAGTTCGTCGGGCTGTCCGTCCGCGTAGACACGGTACACCACGACGGGCAGAACCTTGAACGTCTGTGCTCCGGAGCGCCGCGTGCCGGTGAATCCACCCGTGATGTCGTCGAACATCAAACCGTAGGGCTTGTCCTGCTTCTTGCACTCCTCAATGAGCATCTCACGCAAGTTCTCGAAGCTCGTCGTCTTCGTGGACTTGATGATGGTGTTCCCCATCCGGCTGACGATCTTGCTTCCCGGAGAGCGCCGGCCGTGACCGTTCGAATTCTTGAAATCCTGCACCGGCGACCGTGACATCAAGAATGTCTTGAGGACGCCGTTGTCCACCAGAGTGACCTTCTCTGCCGGCACGCCCTCGTCGTCAAACTTGTAGTAGCCGCGAAGGTCGATGTCGCCGAACTTCGGCAAGGTCGGGTCGTCGAGTACGCTGATGAAGGTCGGGAGAATCTCCTTGCCGACTTTCTTCGTGAAGGTCTGCCCCTCTTCGACGTCTTTCTGGCGGTGCCCTTCGATGCGGTGCCCGAAGATCTCGTGGAAGAAGACGGCACTCGCGCGGTTCATGAGAATCGCCGGACCACTGTAGGGCTCGACCAACGGAGCCTCGCGCAGGGCCAGCACCTTATCGATGACCTTCTGGAACTCCTTCTTGAGTAGCTCCTCGCTCGGCAGGCCGTCTTCGGTGGCCGCGCTGAACGTGCGGTACTGCGACAGTTCCATCCCGTCCTCGGCCTTCGTGGCGGCCGACATGTAGATACGCAGGTACTTCTGCCCGTGCTGGATCTTGCTGCCCTCGTTATTGACGAAGTAGATATTCTGGGCCTTGGCCGAGAGCGACACGCCCGAGTTGTAGACCAGCGGGAAGTCGCGGGCCATGTTCGACACGTCGCGAAGACGCTTGGCCCACGCCTCGCGGTCGATACCCAACTTCACCTCCGGCTCACCGAACGTGGCCGGCGTTTCCTTCGTGAAGTCGTCCGACTTGTCCTCCTCGTCGACCTTCGTCTTGAGGTTCGTCTGGACGCGCTGGAACTTCTTGGCCGCCCCCTTGAACTTGCGGTCGGTGGCGAGCCAGACGGCCTGCTTCAGCGCGATCGGGTCACCCGACAGCGTGATCGGCGTCGCACGGCGCATCATGAAGTCCGACGGGTCGAACCCCATGAACCCGCCGCGAATCTTGTGCGTGCTGTCCAGCGCGTAGTCCCCCACGCGAATGTCCACGTCAAGCAAGCGGTTGTGGTTCGCGTCCTCATCCGTCAGTGCCCCGAGTTCGGCTCCGACCGACACCCTGTCCGTGTCGGTGATCGTATACGACATGAAATAGGGTTTCGTGCCGTCCGGCATCGCGAGGTTCTCCATGGAGTAATCCATCTCCTCGCTGAGTACCGCAATCAGCATGCTCTTCGGCGTTGTCGCGCTCGCCGTCATGCCGGATAGCGGCAATGACAGAAGCACGACCAACGCGACGATCGTCCTGCCTTTCATCGTTGTTCCTTTCAAAGTCGATGTTGATTCCGCGAGACCCTCAGGCATCGTCGATGCCTCGGGGAAGAAGTCATACGGTCATACCCACCGCGCGTCAGTGAGTTGCAGATGGCGATGAATGCACATGAGCCAATGCCCACGAGGCGGTGTCGGGACGTACACTGACTTGCGTCAAACGGTGAACTGCAAGACGTGACTGTTCGCAGAGGCAAGGCAATAGCCCCGATCTCGTGCTTGGCATCAGGCCGGCCCCATGAGAGGGGCGAAGAGCGGTAGCATAACGGAAAAGCGGTCCCCGCGCAAGACCCCGACACGTAGCCACGGAGCCTGCGCACCGCCTTGGGAGAGGCGGTTTACGGGGAGCCGCTACATAGATAAGTGCCTAAACTCGCTGCGCGCGCTGTAAAAAATGGCGAGTTTACCGGAGAATCTCCGTCGCGGGCGGGTCCGGACGTGCCTTCGCGTGTCTCCACGCGCAGCCCCGATAGCAATTGTGGCAGCATCGGCCCTTACTCTTGTCGTAGCAAAGACTTGTGGCTCGCTCGGGGCCGGCAGACTTGGCTCGTCAATGGACGCGCTGGCGCCGGAATACGACCGCCGCGGCAGCCACAACCAGCAACGACGCCACCACCACGCCCCACGCGGAGACCGCGGGGACCCCCGCCCCCCCATCCGGAACAAACGACTGATCGCTGTTGACCGCACCACGCGTATGGGGGCCGGGAGAGGTCCAGGTGAACTGGGCCGAGGTATTGCCGACCCCCCGCAACTGCAACGACATGTCCACCGGCGTGTCGTTCGGCTCGGAGACGCCGATGTCGACGGACGAAAGCCCGGCCGCAGGCCCGTCCCCGGCTGTAAACGAGCCCTCGTAGCTCAAAAACTCCACCACCCCGCCCGCCGCGTCGATCAGGGCGAGGCCGTCGGGCGACCCGTTTTGCAGGCCGAGAAACGAAAACCAGAGCGTGCCGAAGCCGTTTTCCTGATCGGGCAGCACGCCGGACAGCAGCACGGTGTCATATCGAAGCGTATTGCTGCCGGTGTAGCCGACGAGCGACCAGCCCGTCAGGCTGAGCCCAGCCGGCCCGGCGATCTCGACACCCTCATCCGCGTCCGCCCCCGTGTTGTCGTAGTGAATCTCGTTGATCCAGGCGGCCCCCGCGGTCCCGCCCGGCTCGCAGGCCGTGCCGAAGAGGCAATCCACCCACTCGGGATGATCGACGAACGGGTTTCGATTGCCCTGATAGCCGCCAACCACGTCGTTACGGTTACGTTCGAACGCGTCCACGGGATCGTCTAGATGCCATTGCAGCAGGACCGACAGCTCGCCCATGTAGGCAAGCGGCTCATTGTTGCCCGTTTGGCCGGCGGCCATCAGCGTCTGATTGTCCGTGAGCACGAGGTCCGGCTCGGCCTGGCCGGTGACGCCATGGGTGCCGCCCTCGTACCGCACATCCATGTAGAACTGTGCCCGGGCGATGTCGCCGCGCATGCCGATCCACGTCTCCCACGTGCCGGAGACGAAGCTGCCGGTAAACCAGTTCGAGTTTCCGGGATAGACCCCGCTACCGCCGCCTTGGCCGTTATTGGCGTCGGTTGGCCGCTCGGTACAGGCGGCATCGCAGATACGGAACGGCTTGTTACCGCGATCCGAGTTGTAGCCGGTATCGCAAAGGAAGAGGTGGTGGCAGTCGGTGTAGGGGTAGTTGCTCACCAGGTCGTCTGGGAAGCCGTACGACTTGGGCCAACTGTGCTCGCGGTTGTACGGCCCATTGCCGCCGCCGAACTTCGCGATGCTCTTGTTGCCGTACACGTCGATGACGTTGGCAGGGTTGCCCGGGTCCTCCTGAGCCGCTTCGAGCACGTCCCACGTATCGGTCGAACCGGAGGAGTAGGGGAACCGCGTGTGGTCATCGATGACCTCGTGTAGCGTCGCCCGAAGCGTAGCGGCGTCGGTAGCGTCAACGGTGTCGTAGTACCCCGCCGGTGGATCAGCGTGGGCTGTGCCGAAAAGCGCGGCCGCGGCAGTCACGAATGTGATCAGAACCGCAACCGCTCGCGGTCCTCGTCGCCCCCGGGGCGGAAGGTTCGCGTTCGCGCCGTCCCCCCTCACCGAGGGGGGAAAGAGGGGGGTGGTTCGTGCCGTAAGCGCGCGTCGGGGTTTCCGTCTGTCGTGAATCAAGCCAAGCCCCATCGTCATTCCGCTCAGATTGCCCCCTTCGGCCAAGCGCCATGCTAGCAGAAAGGCAAGGCCGCTTTCAATCAGCCCGCCCCCTACCAGAAGATCTGCTTCCCGTCCTCTACCGTAAAGATCCGCTCCAACCGGCGGGAACCCTCCTCGACCAACCAATACAATCGCCCCGTCGGCACCGAACCGAACGACACCGGCTTGTCGCCCGCGACCTCCTTGCCCAACGAGAGCCAGCCGCCGTCCCATACGGACAGTTCATACGTCGCTCCCGGCTTCACCACGATCGTCGGGAACGAAATGCCCTTGTCCGCGTCCGGCGTCTCCGGCCGCGTCGCTGCCATCTCGATCCGCGTGCTCTCATCCCCCGCCCCATTCAGCCGCACGATCTCGCCCTCTTTCGACAAAATGAACGGATCAGCCGCCGGGATGAGCTCCTTGTCCACGTAGTAGGCCGGCAGGTACGCGATGTCCCGCCCCATCTTCGTGAATGTGACCCGGCCCTCCTCGATCCAACCCCAGTGAATAGCCTGCCACTCGCCACCATTGAAGACACAGATGTAGGCGAAACGAGCCCCGGCCGGCTGCTCGGTCGTCAGCCGAACCGTCACGTCCGTCGTCTCCATGTAGTCGGTCGTCACGTCCTTGTAGGTCTTGCCGGCCAGCCAGCGCGGCGCCTCCTCATCATCCCCTTTGATCGCCCCCAGCGCGGCAGGCTGCACCGAGAACATCTTGCGGTAGATCTTCGCCGCGCGGTTCGACAGACCGGCCCGCCCGTGGCCCTCCGCGTCCAGCAGCACCTCCCACGCGTGGTTGTTGTCACGATCCGCCCAGTAGGGCGTGTAGTCACTGACCGAGACGACCGCGTTGGCACGAAAGGCGTAGCCCATCATGTTCGAAATGTCCTCGCAGCGGCCGTAACGCGTCTCGTTCATCTCCGCGTAGCCCTGATCGGTCGGATGCAGGTAGTACAGATCGTAGAAGCGTACCCACTTACCCGCCTCCGCTCCGACCACCTTGGCAGCCGCCTTGATGTCGGCCGACGCGTCAAGCTTTGATAGCGCCGGAGCAATACGATCCATACAGCTCCTACGCCACGGCTCGAGCGGCTCGTTGCTGCCGCGATAGGGAAGCAGATAGTCGCAGAAGGTATCGAAAGAGAGCTCCGCCGCCCAAGGCCTTTCGCGCCAAGCCGCAAACGCAAGATCGATGTTCTCGATCAGGAAGTCCGCCGGAATCGCCTCGAGGTCGGGGACGAACTCCTTGCGGCCAAAGTCGAGCGTGCCGTGCTCGGCCTCCAGCTTATCGAGGGCGGCCTCGGCCTCCTTCAGACTCTTGTAGTCCAGCGCGTCGAACGGGACCTCGTTCTTCTCCTCGTCGTAAAGGGCCGCGACTTTGTATCCGTGGCCTTCCATGTTCGCGATGAGGAACTGCGCCGCTTCGAGCTTCTGGTCGTCGCCGAGTTCGTCGTAGTGCTCCAGTACCTTCTCCAGTTGCGGACGGTTGTCGCCGGCGAGCTTCAAACACCGTTCGACCGGCGAAGGCCATCGTGACGCGCATCCGGTGGAGGCGAGCAGGACCAAGCCGATAAGACAGGGGGCAATCCTACGGAGAAGACAAGGCAGCAGGTCAAACCGATTCATCGCGTACGCTCCTTCGGATGCTGGAGGCGAGAGGGAATGTCAATCGAATGCGGCTGAGAGGACTCGAACCTCCACTCCCTTTCGGGAACTAGATCCTAAATCTAGCGCGTCTGCCAATTCCGCCACAACCGCTTTCACCGGGCGTCGCCCGATCAGGATGCCATTATCCCCGGCGAACGTCGGTTTGCCAAACGACCTTCGAGGGGTGGCCCATGTCCTTTGGACATGGGGGAGGCGATGACGGGCGTTCGACAGCCCGTCCTCCTGCCGTCGCCAGCGGCTGGCGCTCATCGTCTTCCCCACCTCCAGAGGAGGTGGGCCACCCGGACGCCGATCGAACGACACGGGCAAGCTGTCGCTTGCCCATGCCACCCGGTGCGTCGGATCCCCGGGGGCCCATCGATCTAACGGTAGCACGGCTCTAGAGCTGCCGCGCGGCGCTCAGGTATGAATCGTACGCAGCCCGCACCTCGGTCAGCGTATCGCCGCCGAACTTGGCGACAAATTCGCGGGCGATCTCGAACGCGACCACGTTTTCCGCCACGACGCTGGCAGCCGGCACGGCACACACGTCGCTCCGCTCGTAGTCCGAGCGCTCAGGCTGCTTGGTGGCGAGGTTCACGCTATCCAGGCCTTGTAGAAGCGTGCTGATCGGCTTCATGGCGGCACGCAGCACGATCGGCTCACCGTTGGTCATGCCGCCTTCGAGCCCGCCGGTATTGTTGGACCGCCGCGTGAAGCCGAGCGACGGCGCGTCGCGTTGCGACGGATCAAAGTCTATCTCGTCGTGGACCGCGCTACCCGGGCGTGAGGCCGCACCGAAACCGAGGCCGATCTCGACGCCCTTGAACGCCTGGATCGACCCGACGGCCTGCATGAGCCGCCCGTCCAGCTTGTCCTGCCACCGCATGCAGCTTCCCAATCCCGGCGGCAGCCCGCGGACCTGAACCTCGACGACTCCGCCGAGCGTGTCCTTGTCCGTCTTGGCCTTCTTGATCGCGGCGATCATGCCCTTGGCCGCAGCCGCATCGCAGCAGTAGGCCTCGTTGGCATCACGGGCCGCGCGGATTTCGTCGACCGTGCCCCCCGCCGGCGCCTCACCGGCGACATCCAGAATGCGCACGACGTAACCGACCACCTCGATCCCGAATCCACCGAGCAGGCTCCGCGTGAGCGCCCCGGCCGCGACCCTGGCAGCCGTCTCGCGTGCCGAGGCCCGTTCCAGCGTCTCGCGGCAATCCGTGGTGACGTGTTTCAGGCTACCAGCCAGGTCGGCGTGGCCGGGCCGCGGGCGCGTCACGGGCGGTGCTTCGTCAATGCGATGATCGCGGTTGTCGATCTGCATGGCGATCGGCGAACCGATCGTCACGCCATTCCGCAGCCCGGAAAGGAACGTGACGGCGTCCTTCTCGATCTTCATGCGCCCGCCGCGGCCGTACCCCCCCTGCCGGCGCGCGAGTTCCGCGTCGATCAGATCCGCATCAACGGCAACACCGGCCGGCATACCTTCCACCAGGGCGATCAGAGACTTGCCGTGCGACTCCCCGGCTGTCCTGTATTCGAGTGTAGCCATGATGCCACCATGCTACGCTCGACGAGCGAAATACGTAAGGGGGCGGCGCGAATGGCAGCCTGCCGCAGGCCGCGATACACTCCCCGCTATGGCCACCGAGACCCATCAATTCGAGATCGAGACGCGCGGCAACTGCCAGGTGCTCAACATCACCGAACAGGTCGGCTCCTGCCTCGACTCAGGCCGGATCAGCAGCGGCACCGTCACCGTCTTCGTCGTCGGCTCGACGGCGGGCATCACCACGACCGAGTTCGAACCGGGCCTGGTCAACCACGACCTATCCGCCGCCTTCGAGGGGATCGCACCGGAGGCCGGGCGCTATCTGCACGAGGAAACCTGGCACGACGACAACGGCCATTCGCACGTACGGGCGTCGCTGCTGGGCCCCAGCCTGACCGTCCCGCTTGTCGACAAGCGAATGCCGCTCGGCACGTGGCAGCAGATCATCCTGATCGACTTCGACACGCGGCCGCGCACCCGCAGCATCATCGTCCAGGTTATGGGTGAGTAGAAGGCAGTAGGTACAGAGCGTGCAGTGATCCGCGTCAGCGTCCGGCGGAGGCCAGGGCCGCTTTGTAGGCATCCGCGACCTGAGCAGCTCGCCCCTCCGCGTACTCGCCGGCGTTCCACCGGTAGCCCAGGCCGTCGCGGGTTTGCCGCGGGATCAGGTGCCAATGTACGTGTCCGACTACTTGGCCTGCGGCGGCACCGTTGTTGACCAATACGTTGAAGCCTTCCGCGCCCGTCACGCCCAGCGCCGCGCGGCCCAGCCTGGGCAGAAGTGAAGCTATCTTGGCGCAGAGTTCCGCCGGCATCGCCGCCAACTCACTGTGGTGGTCGCGTGGGATGATCAGCACATGCCCCTCGGCGAGGGGCCCGATGTCGAGGAACGCGAAGACGTCCTCATCTTCGTACACCGTGTGGGAGGGGATATCCCCGGCGGTGATCTTGCAGAAGATGCAGTCAGGATCGCGCGGCATCACGCACCTCCTAGCTACTTACTGACGTGTCGGCCGGTGCGGGTTTCGGGCGAGATCATGCGCCCGACGCACCGGCGGCGCGACGTGCTATTCGTCGTCGCTCTTCGTCTGCTCGGCTGAATCGCCCTGCTCTGTGGCTTCCGGCTTCGGCGCCGACCCGGACTTGCCGCGTGCCTTGGCCGCTTTGATGGCGGCTGAGTAGCGAGCGTCGGCGCGGCGAGAGCGAGCGGACTTCTTCGGCTTGGTCAGCGAAGTCGGTACTTCCTCGTCCCCGATGAGCTGCACCATCGCGAGCTCGGAATCGTCGCCCTTGCGCCGTTTCGCGAGGCGAATGAGACGGGTGTAGCCGCCGCTACGGTCTTCGTAGCCGGATGCGACTTTCTCGATCAGACGGTGCGTGACGGCTTCAGCGGTGAATGCCAGCCGGCCCCGCGGCTCGCCGGTGCGATGGCGCCGGCCGCTGGCCATGCGCATCGTCTTGGCCCGCATGGCGTCCGACATGTCACCGTAGGCCACTCGGTGCTCCGCCGAGATCATGCCACGATCACCGAGCAACCGGTTGATCTGACGTCTGGCGCGCAGGGAAGCAGCCGGGTCGGACGAGGCACATTTGCGCGTCTTGACCGCGAGCGTGATCAGGCGTTCGACAAACGGACGAATGTCGCGAGCCTTGGCCAGCGTGGTCGTCACCCGGCCGTGCTCGATGATGCTCTGCGCCAGGTTCCGATGCAGCGCCTTGCGGTGCTCGGACGTCCGATTCAGCTTCTTTTGTTGTATACGATGTCTCATGGCCTTGATCGCTCGTCGCCGCGCTGGTCACCCAGCGCTTCGCACTAGTCCCCCATCGTGTAGACTTCCATCGGCCCGGTACCGTTCGTCACGGGGGGCACATCGCCCTGCTCGTCCGTCGACGCGGCGTCCCCTTCGGAGCCGCCCATCATCGTGTCGCCGATCAAATCGCTGGACTTGGCTTGACCGGCGATTTCATCCACACTCATTCCGAGCCGCAGGTTCAACTCCGACAGCTTCGCCTCGACCTCATCGAGCGAGGTCTTGCCGAAGCTTCGCACACGGAGAAGATCGGCCTCGGTCCTCGTGACCAGCTCCCGAAGCACCACGATTCTGGCGGCTTCGAGACAGTTGCTGGCACGAACCGAAAGATTCAGGATCGATACCGGCTTGCTCAAGAGTTCGTCGAGCGCCGCGTCCACGCCCACGCCGTCATCAACGGGCATCTGCATCGGCGCGGCTTTCTCACTGCCCAACTCGTAGTACATCACGAACGGATTCAGGTGCTTCCGCAGGATCATGCCGGCCTCGACCAGCGCGTCCTCCGGCTCCACCGTGCCGTTCGTCCAGACTTCGAGGATCAACCGATCGTAGTTCGTGCGCTGCCCCACCCGCATGTACTCGGTGCGGTAGCGGACGCGAAGGACCGGCGAGAACACGGAATCGATCGGAATAATGCCGATTTCCTGCTCCGGGTTTCGGTTCTCCGCCGCCGTGGAGTAACCACGCCCGGTCTTGACCGTCATCTCGCACTCGAACGGTATGTCCGCCGTCAAAGTTGCAATGTGGTGGTCCGGATCCATCACCATGACCTGGGGACCACATACAATATCACCGGCCTTGATTTCGCCGGCCTTGTCACGCTTCACCGAAATCGTCGTCGTGGGCTCGTCAGCATCAATTCGAAGTACGATTCCTTTGATATTGAGAAAGATATCGGTCACATCTTCGAGCACGCCCTCAATGCTGGCGAACTCGTGAGACACGCCCTCAATCTTGACCGAGGTCACCGCAGCCCCTTCCAGACTGGAAAGGAGCACGCGCCGCAATGAGTTCCCTATCGTCGTGCCGAATCCTTGCTCGAACGGCTCCACCGTGAACCGGCCATAACGGTCGGTGCTGGCTTCCTCGTCCAGGACGACACGGCCCGGCAACTCCAATCCTCGCCACCTGATGCGCATCGGGTTGATCTCCAACCGGGGTTGTTCGGGATCCGTCTAGCCGCGTATGAAATCCACTAGCACCGCGAAATCCGCAGTGCCTAGCGGCTACACATCTCGATAATCAACTGCTCTTCAACCGGGATCTGAACGTCCTCGCGCGTCGGCAGAGCCGCGACCGTCGCTTCGAGGCGTTGCGCATCCAACTG
This sequence comes from Phycisphaerae bacterium, assembly GCA_029260055.1. Lineage (GTDB taxonomy): Bacteria > Planctomycetota > Phycisphaerae > UBA1845 > UBA1845 > JADFOB01. Next base: position 56,700 of record JAJDDX010000382.1, on the reverse strand, counting down.
TAACCAGGGCTGTACCGACGGTCCCTGATCACCGACCGATGCACGTATGAATTTCTGGCTACGCTCCGAGGGCTTGACCGTGACGCGATCGCCCTGCTTGATCAGGTAGCTCGGCCGGTTCAACCTGCGACCGTTCACGTACACGTGCCCGTGCGTGATCGTCTGTCGGGCGCCCCGGTGAGACGGCGCGAACCCGAGTTTCCAGACCACGTTATCCAGCCGCCGCTCGAGAAGGCTAAGCAGCGTGTCCCCGGTGTTGCCCTTCGAGCGTTCCGCCATGCCGAAATAGATGAGGAACTGACGCTCGAGCACGCCGTAGTACCGTTTGACTTTCTGTTTTTCGCGCAAGCGAATGCCGTAGTCGCTCGCCTTGCGGCGTCGCCACGAGTGCATGCCCGGAGGCTGCGCCCGCCACTGGCGCTCCATCGCGCACTTCGCGGTCTCGCAACGTACGCCCTTGAGCATCAGTTTGATGCCCTCGCGACGACAAAGACGACAAGCAGGTCCGATGTAACGTCCCATGATCCCTTTCCAATCTCATCCAACGAAGCGCGTCACGCTTCAAAGCAACGCCGATTAAACTCGTGCGGCCAACACTACACCCGCCGCTTCTTCGCGGGACGACATCCGTTGTGCGGCAACGGAGTGACATCTTCGATCGAATGAATCCTCAGCCCCGCCGCTTGCAGAGCGGTGATCGCCGAGTCGCGACCGGAGCCCGGACCCTTGACCCGCACTTCGATTTCGACCATCCCCACTTTCTTCGCAGCCGACGCGGCCTGCTCGACCGCCCGCTGAGCGGCGAAGGGCGTGCTCTTCCGCGTGCCCTTGAAACCCACCGTGCCCGCCGACGCCCGGCATAGCACGTCGCCGTTCATGTCCGTGATCGTCACCAGCGTGTTGTTGAAACTCGCCTTGATGTGCGCGATCCCTCGGGCCACATTGCGCCGGATCTTGCGTTTTCCGCCTCGTTTTGCCACCTAGCAGCTCCGTTACGGTTGAGTGTTACCGCGCTTCCTTGACGCCCTTCTTACCGGCCACGGTCTTCTTCGGGCCCTTACGCGTCCGAGCGTTCGTCCGCGTGCGCTGCCCGCGAACCGGCAGATGGGCACGATGCCGCATCCCGCGATAGCACCGAATGTCCTTGAGCCTGGCAATGTTCGACTGGACCATCCGACGGAGTTGACCCTCGACCTGATAGTTCCGGTCGATGACGGCCGCGATGCGCGCGACCTCCTCCTCCGTCAGGTCCTTCGCCTTCGTGCCCACCTCGATCTGCGCTTCCTTCAGCACGTCGATCGCGATCTTCGGGCCCACGCCGAAAATATAGCGTAGAGAGAACTCGATGCGCTTGTCGTTCGGAATGTCCACACCAGCAATACGTGGCATCGAATAGCTCCTTAGCCCTGACGTTGCTTATGTCGGGGGTTCGTGCAAATCACGCGTACTACGCCCTTGCGACGGACAACCTTGCAGTTCTCGCACATCCGCCGAACGCTCGCTCTAACCTTCATCTGACTACCTCGTAAAGCTTCGCCCGGCGTCGGCTTTGGCCCAATGCCGAGCTACCTGCCGTCCGTAAGCACGTCGCAGCCGCCGTCAACGACGGCGATCGTGTGCTCGTAGTGAGCGGCGTACTTGCCGTCTTTGGTCACGACGCCCCATCGTCCGGGCCCGTCGTAGTCCACGCGGCGCGTGCCGAGGTTAACCATGGGCTCAATCGCGAGCACCATCCCCGGCAACAACTCGAAATCCATCCATGTCTGCCGGCCGTCCCAGTAATTCGGGACTTTCGGCTCTTCGTGCATCTCGCGGCCGATCCCGTGACCGACGAAGTCCCTCACGACCGAGAGCTCTTCGGCTTCCACGAGTTCCTGCATCGGAGCGGCAATCTCACTCCACAGCCGACCGGGCCGCATCATCTCGATCGCGAGATCGAGGGCCCGCTGCGTGACGCTCATGAGCGTCCGAACCTCGTCCGAGACCTCGCCGACCGCAATCGTCGTGGCCGAGTCGCCGCAGTACCCCGAAAGCTGCACGCCGCAATCGATGCTGACGATGTCGCCTTCGAGCAGCTTGCGATCGTCCGGTAGCCCATGGACCAACGTCTCGTTCACGCTCGTACACAGGGCAGCCGGAAACGGAAACTCCGCTTGCGGGTTCTCGACACCCTTGAAAAGCGCGATGCCGCCGGCTTCGGCGATCACCCGCTCGGCTTCCGTGTTCAATTCGGCCGTCGTCACACCGGGTGCGACGAGTTCCTTCATCCGGCTCAGCACGGCATGCACCACGCGGCTTGCCCCGCGCATCAACTCGATCTCGCGCGTGCTCTTGAGAATAATGCCACGCTGTCGCGTCACGCGCCGTGCTTTCATCCGCCGGGGCACAAGGTGCCCCATCGGGGTCCTATCGCGAACCCTTGATCGGCCCCTCGCTTCCGAGGAAGCCCTTGTAATTCCTCATGATCAGGTTCGCCTCGATCCGCTGAACCAGATCGAGTTGGACGCTGACCACAATCAGCAAACCGGTACCGCCAAGGAACGCCGACACCGAAAAAGGAATCCCGAGCGACTGGCTGACCAGTGTCGGGATAATCGCAATCAACGCTAGAAAAGCGGCGCCGACGTAGGTGATGCGCCCCATGACGCGCTCGAGGTAGTCGGCCGTCCTCTTGCCCGGGCGAAGACCGGGAATAAAGCTGCCGTAATCACGCAAGTTGTTGGCCATTTCCTTGGGGCGGAATTGGACCGTCGTCCAGAAGTACGCGAAGAAATAGATCGCGAAGATGTACGTGAGTACGTAAAGGAACTCGCCCGAACGGAACGAGTCATACAGGAAGCCCAAGACGAAGTTCGGCCACATGCCATAGAGCCAACCGAAGATCATACCCGGGAAAATCAGCATCGAACTCGCGAAGATGATCGGCATGACACCGCCATGGTTCACCCGAAGCGGCAGGTAATGACGCTGACCACCGAACACCCGACGACCACGCGTCTGCTTCGCCTGCTGGATCGGAATCCGGCGCTGCCCCTGGGTGATCAGAATCGACCCGGCGACCACGGACACGAACATCGCGAGCAGGAGGATCACCTTCGTGGGATCCATCCCACCCGAAGTCGACGCCCCTTTGAAGCTGAAGGTCGAGTAGACCGTCACCACGGCGTTGGGCATGCCAACGACAATACCGGCCATGATGATGAGCGATATCCCGTTGCCGATGCCGTACTCGTCGATCTGCTCACCGAGCCACATCAAAAAGACGGTTCCCGTCGTGAGCATGAGCAGCGACATGATCAGGTACGTGAACGACAGCCCGAAGAAGTCGCCCTGGAATTGCGGGAACACGAAGCCCTGGCTCGAAAGATACTTCATCCAGAACAAGGCGTTGACCAGGCAGATCAACACCGTCGCGTAACGAGTGTATTCGGTGATCTTCCTGCGCCCCGTGTCACCCTCCTGCGAGAGCTTCTCGAGAGACGGGATCACGGTGACTAGAAGCTGGAAGATAATCGATGCGGTGATGTAGGGCATGATGCCGAGGCCGAAGATCGTGCTCTGGCTGAGGTTTCCGCCCGTAAAGAGTTGGAAGTACTCGACCAGATCGCCGAGCGGACCGGACCCGCCCATATTCGCGGTCATCTTGATCTGGTCGATCCCGGGAACCGGCACGCAAAAGCCGACCCTGTAAATGCACAGCATCCCGAGGGTAAAGAGGATCTTGTTCCTCAGTTCCGGAATCTTGAATATATTGATGAAGGTCGAGAACATTGGCTACTCAATCCGCCCCATTAGGCACGGGGCACGCCTCATCTAGCGGACCCGGGCCTCACCACCGGCCGCCTCGATCTTCTTGCGAGCCGTTTCGCTGAACTTGGCCGCATCCACCGTCAGCTTCTTCGTCATCTCGCCGTTACCCAGGATCTTGACCGGCAACCGCAGGTTGCGGATCAGGCCGGTCGCCTCCAGGGCCTGAGGCGTCACGTGCGCGCCGGCGTCGAATCGCGTCTCCAGGGAAGCGATGTTCACCACGCTGTAACGCGTCGTGAACTTGGCGTTGCTGAAGCCACGCTTCGGAAGTCGGCGGAACGTGGGCATCTGCCCGCCTTCACTCAGCGAGAATCCCTTGGAGCCCGCGCGGCTGCCGGCCCCCTTGTGGCCGCGGCCACAGGTCTTGCCGTTGCCGCCGCCGTGTCCACGTCCGACGCGCTTGCTACGCTTGTTCCGTCCCGCGAGTTTCGTTATCTCTGTAATATTCATGGCCACGATCTACCCCGCGATTTTGACGCCGCGCAAGCGTTCGATCTCCTCACGAGTGACCAGTTGCATCAATCCGTCGAACGTCGCTCTCACGAGGTTCTTCGGTGTATTCGATCCGTAGCTCTTCGTGAGCACGTCCTTCACGCCGGCAAGTTCCAACACAGCCCGAACGCTTCCGCCGGCGATCACGCCGGTACCCGGCGAAGCCGGGACCATGACCACCTTGCTCGCGCCGTACCGCCCCACCACGCGATGCGGGAGGGTGCCACCGGCGAGCTTGATCTTCGTCATAGCGCGTGTGGCGATCTTCTTGCCTTTGTCGACCGACGAGGGCACTTCCTTCGCCTTGCCGTATCCGATACCGACCTGACCGTTGCGGTCACCCACGACGACCAGACTACCGAAACTGAAACGCCGACCACCGCGAACCACCGTAGCACAACGGTAAATCCGAATGACAACGTCACTTAGGCCCTGATCGTCGGTGTCAGCAGGTATTGGAGCAGCCATCAATCGCCTCTCGTTTGCATCACCGCCGCGGCCACGCCGCAGACGTATCCAACTAGAACTTCAACCCACCCTCGCGGGCGGCGTCAGCCAATCCCTTGATTCGGCCGTGGAAACGGAAACCGTTCCGGTCGAAGCACACTGCTTCCACGTTCTTGGCCTTGGCCTGCGCAGCGAGCGCCGCACCCACGATTTTCGCGGCCGCGACGTTACCGCCGTTCTTGCACTCGCCGACCAGATCCGTCCCACGCGTGCTCGCCGCACAAATCGTCACGCCCTGGTCATCATCGATGATCTGGGCGTAGATGTGCTTGGCACTTCTGAACACGGACAACCGAGGCCGCTGAGCGGTACCGCGTACGTGTTTGCGAATGCCGCGTTTCCGCCGCAGTCGCCTTTTGACTTTGATTCGACAGGCTTCCATCGTACCAATCTATCCTTCGCGAGCGCGCGAAGCGCTGACGCCGTGTCTTCTACCCACCGCTGGTCAGAGCCTTGCCCTGCTTCCGCTTGACCGTTTCGTCGTCGTAGCGAATACCTTTACCCTTGTAGGGCTCACTCTTCCGGAGTGACCTGATCTCGGCGGCAAACTGGCCGACCTTCTGCTTGTCGACACCCCGCACGACGAGTTCGGCCGGCTCCGTGTCGCCTCGAGCGGCCTCGCGCTCGACCACGACCTCGACACCTTCGGGAACCTGAAGCTCGAACTGCGATCCGATGCCGCGCCGACGCCCCATGAATCCCACGTTCAGGTGCAGCGTTCGCCCCTGAAGCTTGCAGTTATAACCGGTGCCGAACACTTTCAGCTTGCGTTCGAACCCGTCGGTCACACCTTTGACCATGTTCGCGATCAACGCACGCGTGAGTCCGTGATTGGCTCGGCTCTGTTTGTGGTCGCCGAGGCGCTCCACCGTGATGGCCTTGGCCGCCTCGTCATGAACGACCTTCGCGGTGTCCGGGTGACACCAGACCAAGGTTCCCTTGGGGCCGGTGACACTGACTTCGCGGTGGACGATCTTCACCGTGACGCCCGAGGGTACCGGAACCGGGTTTTTCCCTACTCGTGACATTCGACGCTTCCCAAACCCATCGCGACAGCCGGCGTCCCGCCTCTTCGGCGGGGCCGATGCCGAATCAGTACACCGTACAAATAAGCTCGCCGCCTACATTCTTCTCTCGGCACACGCGATCGCTCAGCACACCCTGACTCGTCGACACAATGGCGATGCCCAAACCGTCCAGCACGCGCGGTATATCATCGACCTTCCGGTACACACGCTTGGAGCCGCGAGAGACGCGTTCGATCTTATGGATCACGTCTTCACCGCGCACGCCGTACTTCAAGTCGATTCGAAGCACACCCTGCCTGGTGTCCTCGACGACATCAAAGCCGTTGATGTATCCCTCGTCGCGCAGCACGCGCGCAATACCGACTTTCAGCTTGGAAGACGGAATCCCAACCTGTTTGCGCCGCACGCCCGCGGCATTGCGTATCCGCGTTAACATGTCCGCGATCGGATCAGACCACATTCCAATGAACCTTCCGTACGAGCCCGCTTTGTGCGCCGAACTGACTCAGCGCGCTACCAACTCGCCTTACGAACGCCGGGAATCATGCCCTCGTGGGCCAAACTTCGGAAACAGAGTCGGCAAACCTGGAACTTGCGGTACACCGCGCGGCTCCTGCCGCACAACTTGCAGCGCCGTACGTGACGGCACTGGTACTTCGGTTCCTTCTCAGCCTTGTTGATCCACGCCTTCGTCGCCATCAGTTGCCCCGCTCTTCTGTCTTTCGAAACGGCATGCCGAGCTTCGTGAGCAGCGCCCAGCCGTCCGCATCGCTTTCCGCCGTGGTGACAAACGTCACGTTCAGTCCCTGGTTGTACGTCATTTTCGCGGGATCGATCTCGGGAAAGATCGATTGGTCCGGAATGCCCATCGAATAGTTCCCCGACCCGTCGAAGCTCTTGGGGTTCAGCCCGCGGAAGTCGCGAAGACGCGGAATCGCCGCGTTGATCAGCCGGTCCACGAACTCATACATCCGGCGTCCCCGAAGGGTCACCCGACACCCGACTTCGTAGCCGTCGCGCGTCTTGAAGTTCGAGACGCTTTTCTTCGCCCGTCGCATCTCCGGCTTCTGCCCGGCGATCGTCGCCAAGTCACCGGCGGCGATCCCTCCCCGGTTGCGGTCGACGGTCGGCGAACCCGTTCCCATCGACAGCACAACCTTGCTCAAGCGCGGAATCGCCATCGGGTTCAAGCCGCCGAGCTCCTCTCGAAGCTGCGGCTGAATCTCGTCTCGGTATCGGTCTTGTAGCCTGGCCATATCCCGTCACTCCGCGATGCGCATTACCCGCTCCGCGATTAGTCCTTCGATCGCTCAGCTCTGGTCAACGCATGCAGCGTCGTGCCGGCGGCGTTAACCCGCTCCTTCGACACCACCCTACCGTCGCCGTCCAGGTCTACACTAAAGTGGACACGGACACCCTTGCCGCTGCCCGGGTCGTACGGAAGCACGTTCGATATATGAATCGGCGCTTCCTTCTGCACGCGCCCGCCCTGCGGATTCCGCCGCGTGGGACGCACGTGCCGGTACACCATGTTGACGCCCTCGACGACCACCATGCCACGGTCCCAGTCGAGACGAAGCACCTTGCCGCGCGCGCCACGGTGATCGCCGGCGATCACCTCCACCGTATCGTTTCTGCGAATGTGTTTCGCCATCTTTCGTCTCGCCGTCAGGCCGCACAACGCGCGTCGCACTCGTTTCGAGCGCCAAGACGCACCGGGCGGTCAGACCACCTCTTCCGCAAGCGAGACGATCTTCATGAAATTCATTTCACGAAGCTCTCTCGCCACGGCGCCGAAAATCCGCGTACCGCGAGGCTCGTTCTTGTCATCGAGAAGAACGACCGCGTTGCTATCGAACCTCACGTAACTCCCGTCACGGCGCCGCGTCGGGTACTTAGTACGCACCACGACGGCCTTCGCCTTGCGACGCTTCGAGCGGTCCTTCCGGTCGGATCCGCCCGAAAAGTCGCTGTTAGGCAGCGACTTCTTGACGGTCACCAGGACAATGTCCCCGACTTTCGCCCGCTTCAGACGCTTCTTACCGCGGCTGGCCGTGCTGCCCTTGTATACGTTGATCACCATCGCGGCCTTAGCGCCCGTGTTGTCCGCGACATCGACCATCGTCTGTCTTTGAATCATCGTGCGATTCCCGCTGCTTCAAGGGCGACCCGAGCCGGCCTCGTCAAACTCGTTAGTCCGACCGGACAATCCGTGCCAGACGCCAGAACTTAGTCTTGGACATCCGCCGGCACGCGACCACCTCGACGATGTCGCCGGCCTTCGCTTCATTCTTCTCGTCGTGGGCGTACAAGGTGGTAGACCGCCGAATGTACTTGCCGTACTTAGGGTGCTTCGCCGTAAAGTCGTACCTGACCTTGATGGTCTTCGCGCCCTTGTCGGAAACCACCGTGCCGACGCGTTCCGCACGCTTCCCGCGCGAGGCCGCAGTCTTGTTCTCGACGGTAGTGTCGGTCATGGTCTTCACAGTCCCTTTCGCTCCCGGCAGCCGCCGGATAGCTCGGCGCCGGCAGCCCGCCCGGCACATCAACAGTTATCAAACGTGGACTTCCTCGCCTCGTTCGCGGAGCACGGTCAGCACACGGGCAATGTCCCGCCTCGCATGCGTCACCTGATGAGGATTCTCCAGTTTCTCCGTCACCGCCTGGGCGCGAAGATCAAACAGGTGGCGACGAAACTGCTCAAGCTCGACCCGCAGCTCCTCGCTCTTCATCCCGCGTATCTCACTGACCTTCATGCGTTCGGTCCTTCCACCCTGGCCCTACAAGCCGTGACGCCGCTTCACGAAGCGACACCGATACGGCATCTTATTGGCCACGCGCATCAGCGCTCCACGTGCGATCTCTTCCTCGACGCCACCGATCTCATAGATGACCGCCCCTTCACGCACGCAGGCGACCCAATACGCCGGCTCCGCCTTGCCCTTACCCATGCGTGTTTCCAGCGGCTTGGCTGACACCGGCTTGTGCGGGAAAATCCGCACATAAACGCGACCCTCGCGACGGAGGAAGTGCGTCGCCGCCACACGGCCCGCCTCGATCTGACGGGCCGTAATCCAGCCGCCCGAAAGCACCTGGAGGCCGTACTCGCCAAACGCCACCTTATTACCGCGCTGCGCGACCCCGCGGATCTTCCCGCGCTGGCTCTTGCGCCACTTCACGCGTTTGGGCATCATCGCCATGGATACAACTCTCCGCGACCCGCTCTTGCAGGCCCGTTAATCGCTCGGTCTAGCCTCGCTTGCCTCGCCGGGCGCCACGATCGCGACCGCCACCACCGCGGCGATCCCGTGATACATCTTCAAGGTCGACTTCCTCGCCGTACCGCCCGCGGTAGACCCACACCTTGATGCCGATCACGCCGTACGTGGTGCGACACGTCGCAAACCCGTAGTCGATGTGAGCCTGCAGCGTATGAAGCGGAATCGACCCGCGCAATTGCGTCAGGCTCCGCGCCATTTCGGCCCCGCCGAGGCGCCCCTTGCACTGAATCTTGATCCCCTTCACGCCGGTCGACATCGCAGCGTCGATCCGCTGCTTGAGCACACGACGGAAGGCCGAACGCTTCTTCAGTTGCTCCGACACCGACTCCGCGATGAGCTTCGCGTTGGCGTCAGGCACCTTGATCTCGACCACGTTCAGATTGATCTTCCGCTCGATCAGGTCCTCGAGAGCCTCTTTGAGGCGGTCCACTTCCGCACCCTTGGGGCCGATGACCAATCCCGGTCGGGCCGTGTGCAGCAGAACCTTGACCTGATCGCGCGTACGCTCGATCTCGACTTTGGCGACCGCCGCGTACGGAGGCTGCCTGTTCAACTTGAGGTCGACGAACTTTCGAATCCGCTGGTCTTCGACCAGGAACTCGGCATAGGCGGCCTTCGGCGCGAACCAACGCGAGCGCCAGTCCTCGGTGATACCGATTCGAAACCCGAGTGGATGAATCTTCTGACCCACGTTCGACTCCTACAGCTCCGGCACGTTCTTCCGCCAAAGCGCCGCCGGTTCAAACGACCGGCACGACCACCGAATCAGCCTTCCGCCACCGTCAACACAATGTGACTCGTCCGCTTCGCAATGGGATGGACGCGCCCGCGGTCCTTGGGACGCCAACGACGCTGATACGGCCCGCCGTCGACCCGCGCCACCTTGACGAACAAGCGACCCATGTCGGCTTCCTGCTCGTCCGCGTTGACCATCGCCGACTTCAGCACGAGGCGAATCAGCGACGCCGCCCGCCGGTTGTTGAACCGCAACTGCTCCATTGCCTCGTCGCAACGCCGCCCGCGGATCAGGTCTACGATCAGCCTGGCCTTACGCGGCGCGATCCGAGCGAATCGATGGCTGGCTATCCAAACACGTTCACCGTTCATCGTTGATCACTATCCGCCGGCGTCAAAACCGGCGTCCTACCATCGGCGGACTTACTTCTTCCTCTTGCCGGCACCGTGGCCGCGGAAGGTCCGCGACGGGCTGAACTCACCGAGCTTGTGCCCGACCATCTCATCCGTCACGTATACCTGAATAAACGCCCTACCGTTGTGTACCTCGAAACGATGCCCGACGAACTCGGGCACGATCGTGCATCCACGCGACCAGGTGCGAAACGGCATCCCGGTCTGAGCATCAGCACGCGCGCTGACGCGCTGGTACAACCTCTCGTCGACAGCTGGCCCTTTTTTCTGCGATCGCGCCATATCGACCCTTTCCACACGCGAGCCGGCAAACCGAGACTCGCCGTCGACCGCCGCTTACCGCCAGCACTCAAAGGCTTGGGCGCCGCGGGCGATCCGCTGTTGACTCTCTACTTCTTCTTGGGCAACACGAGCTGCCCGTAGCGTTTGCTCTTACGACGACGCAAAATGCGCTTGTTGGTGATCTTGTTCGGAGAGCGCGTTCGCCCGCCCTTCGCCAACTTTCCGGTCGCGCTGCAGGGGTGGCGTCCGCCACCGCTGCGACCTTCACCACCGCCCAACGGGTGGGCCACGGGGTTCTTGGCTGTGCCGCGCACATGAGGCCTGCGCCCCTTGTGACGCATCCGCCCCGCCTTGCCCCAGCGAAGGTTCTGATGCTCGACGTTTCCGATCTGGCCGATCGTCGCACGGCACTCGACACGCACTTCACGCATCTCACCCGACGGTAGGACCAGAATCGCCCACGAGTCGCTTCGCGACATCAAGCGGGCGGAAGCACCGGCGCTGCGGGCGAACTTACCGCCCTGACCGATGTTCAACTCGACATTGTGAACGTCCAGGCCGGTCGGGATGCCCTTGAGCGGCATCGCGTTGCCGACCTTCGGCTCGACCACCGGGCCGCTTTCGATCTCTTCGCCGGCCTTCAACCCCGCAGGAGCCAGGATGTAGCGCTTTTCCCCGTCGGCATACTCGATTAGCGCGATGTGGCACGTCCGGTTGGGATCGTATTCGATCGCGACGACCTTACCGACGATGCCGTCTTTGGAGCGCTTGAAGTCGATTCGTCGATAGATCCGTCTGGCGCCACCGCCGCGGTGCCTGGCCGTGATACGGCCGTGGTGATTCCGACCGCCGGTCCGACACAACCGCTCGCACAGCGACTTCTCCGGCCGCTTCCGCTTGTCCGTCAACTCGGCAAAGTCGTTGACCGACGAAGCTCGACGCCCCGGCGAAGTAGGTTTATATACTTTAACGCCCATCGATTGCGCTCACGAACATTCCGGAAGAACCGGGCGGCAATACCGCCCACCATGTACCCTGCGACCCCGCCGCCGATCAGAAGAGGTCGATGTGGCTGTCACCGTCGAGGACGACAACCGCCTTCTTCCACGCACGCGTCTTACCGACCTTGTACCGATAGCGACGACTCTTGCCCTGACGATTGGCCGTCCGCACCGACTGGACCTTCACGCCGTAAATCTTCTGTATCGCCTGCTTGATCATCGGCTTGGACGCGTCCGGATGCACCTCGAAGGCGTACGATCCGCCGCGCGCCGGACGGCTGGCCGTCGCATCATGCGACTGCTGAGACTGGTGAGTCCCTTTCTCCGTCACGAGTGGCCGTTTGATTACAGCGTACATATCCATGGCAACCGCTCCGCCCTACTCGCCCGACTCGGTGCTCTGCAACGTAGTCGGATTGCCGATCAGCCGCTCGAAAGCCGGCTTCGTGAAAATAAGCTTGTTGTGCCGCAGAACTTCGTAGGCGTACAGCTCATCCACGAGCCGCACACGCGTGCCCGGAATGTTCCGCCCCGAAAGATAAGCGTTGGTGTCCGGCTCGGCGAAGGCCACGACGCAACCGCGATCCGCGCCCAGAGCCTTGAGCATGGAAGCAAACAGCTTGGTCTTGGGTTCGGCACAATTGAACCCGTCGAGCACCATCACCTCTTCAGCCTGCAACTTGGCGAGAATCGCACTGTTGCGGGCGAGGCGCCGCATCTTCTTCGGCAACACCTTCGTGGATCGCGGGCCACGCTTGGCAAACGTCCGGCCACCGCCGCGACGAACCGGCGTGCGGATCGAACCGGCACGCGCGTTACCCGTGCCCTTCTGCCGAAACAGCTTTCGCGTGGAGCCCTCTTTGTCGGCCCGCCCCTTGGTACGAGCACTGTCCTGACGGCTGTGATCCAAGAAGGCCACGATCGCCTGCTTGATGAGCCGAGGACGAACCTCGCCACCGAGCAGCGTCGGATCGATCTCGATCTGCCCCGTGCGATCGCCTTTTGGATTGAAGACCGGAACCGCAATCATGGACGCTAGCCCTTCTTCATCGCCTGCCGAATCATCACCAACGAACCGGCCGGCCCCGGCACGCTTCCGCGCACCAGCAGCAGGTCGTTCGTGGCGTCAACTTTGATCAAACGCAGAGAACTCATCGTGCTCCGCACGTGGCCCATCTGACCGGCCATTTTCTTGCCCTTCTTGATGCCGCGGCCGGTACCGGTATTGGCGTGCCCGCCGATACTACCACCCGAGCGGTGCTTGCGTTCCACGCCGTGGGACGCTTCCTTGCCGCCGAATCCGTGTCGCTTCATGACACCTGCAAAGCCGCAGCCCTTCGTGGTGCCCGTCACGTCGACGTGACCGACCTCAGCCTCGGTGAACTGCTCGACCGTGACGACATCACCGGCCTGAAGCTCCGCCGGAGCGTCCAGGCGAATCTCGCGGATGGCCCGCTTGGGACCCACACCCGCTTTGGCGGCGTGGCCAATCATCGGCACGGTGGAGCGGTGCGGCTTGCAGTCCTCGAAGCCGAGCTGCACGGCGTCATAGCCGTCCACGTCGTGCGTCTTGACTTGCAAGACGACACACGGGCCGGCCTTGATGACCGTCACCGACTCGACCAAGCCACGCTCGCCGAGAATGCGGGTCATCCCCACTTTCCTGCCAATGATTCCGGGCTTCATGACTGAAACCTGTTCTCGCCGGTATCCGTTGTCCGGACCAAGCGAGCCTCTCTTGTTCGTGCCCGTGCGATGCTACTCACACGGCTAATTGTTTTGCGAAAAGTGAAACGAAGTCGACGCCGGAAACGACGCCGGTGTCCGCACTCAAACCCACCGCGCCATACTCAAGTCTTTATCTTCACGAACACACCGGCGGGAACCTGAATGCGGTTGATCGCTTCAACCGTCCGAGCCGTCGGCTCGCTGATGTCAATGATCCGCTTGTGCGTCCGCATCTCAAACTGCTCTCTCGACTTCTTGTCGATGTGCGGACCACGCAGCACCGTATAACGCTCGATCCGGGTAGGCAACGGAATCGGCCCATGAACCTTCGCACTCGTGCGCTTCGCCTGCTCCACGATCTCCCGAGCCGAAGCGTCGAGAGCCTGGGGGTCGTACGCCTCCATGCGAATCCGTATTCTCGCCTTGCTGTTCACCCGTGTTCTATCCCTGCAAACGTTAGTTCTAGGCCGTTCGCTCCCCGAAACGGCAGACCGGCAAGGATAAACGCTCCGCCAGGCCTGTCAACCGCAATTCTTCAACATTTATGGTGTGTTTGCGCCGCAACCCGACCGCCGGCGTTCGAAACCGCCGCGCACCCCGCCTACCCCACCAAAGCCCGCGTTTCCTCCGGGGAAACCCGCGCATAATGGGAGGGCGCCATGGCCGAGGTCGCACGGCCCTGAGACAGACTCCGGAGCCGAGTGACGTAGCCGAACATCTCCGCGAGGGGTACGTCGGCAGAAATCACCCGATCAGTCCCGCGGATCTCCGTCTGACGCACCACCGCCCTGCGGCCGTTCATGTCCGCCACGATGCTGCCGGGGCACAGAATCTGCGTGCCGCGATCGCGAGCCGGCGGAGAGAATCTGCCCGGTTCAGACTTGCCGCCAGGGCTCCGATACGGTACTATATTAGGGTAGACATGCGTATTTGCGCGCGAGGTGTGAAATGGCTCTTGAAGCAGAACTGAAAGTATACAAAGACAGCCTGGAAGACCTGCTGTCTGACGAGGGAAAGTACGTCTTGATCCATCAGCAGGACGTGCTTGGCGTGTTCGACACGTATTCCGATGCTATCAGAGCTGGTTACGAGAAATGCAAACTGGAACCATTCCTCGTGAAGAAGATTCGAGCCGTCGACCAGATTCAGTACTTCACGAGAGAACTTGATACGTGCCACACCTGACACTGCCAGTCTCGTCAGACGGCCCCATGGTGGAGTTGTATGTTGGCGTCAGCCGCCCCAGGCGGGAGGCTCTCGAAGATGCCAAGCAGCAAGTTCCGCAGCCGATAAAGATCCGAGGCTTGGTCGATACTGGCGCAAGCGGCACCTGCGTTGATTCGCAGGCTCTTTCGTCTCTTGGGCTGAGCCCTACCGGCCAAGTGCCCATTCACACACCATCTACAGGGGGAACGCCGACGCTTCGCCCCCAATACGATGTCAGCATCACACTCAGCCATCCGGATATATCTATGACGATGGGCGAGATGCCCGTTATAGAATCTCAACTTAGCATGCAAGGCATTCAAGCGCTGATCGGCAGAGACGTACTCAGGCAATGCCTCTTCGTGTACAACGGGGAAGAAGATCAGTTCATGTTGGCGTTCTGACTGCCCCTGGTCTTCCCCACCGCCCAGTCACATCGTCGACTGTGGTTTGCCTGTCAGGACACGAACACTCGTCATGTGGTTCCACCGTAAGTCGACCGCGTTGTAGCGAGCCCGCCGGGCACCCCATCTACCCCACCAGAGCCCGCGTTTCCTCCGGGGAAACCCGCGCATAATGGGAGGGCGCCATGGCCGACGTAGCACGGCCCTGAGACAGGCTCCGCAGGCGAGTCACGTAGCCGAACATCTCAGCGAGGGGGACGTCGGCAGAAATCACTCGATCAGTCCCGCGGATCTCCGTCTGACGCACCACCGCCCGGCGCCCGTTCAGGTCGGCGACGATGCCGCCGAAGTACTCGTCCACGGTCACAACCTCGACTTCCATGATCGGCTGAAGCAACACTGGACCGGAAGCCTTCATGACTTCATAAAACGCCATGCGCGCGGCCGACTCGAATGCCATTTCGGAGCTGTTCTGCGCGTGCTGCTCACCGCCCAGGACCGTCACGCGCCAGTCGATGACGGGGTAGCCGCCGAGGATTCCGCTTTGCGCGGCATCCGTGATGCCCTCCTCGATCGCGCGTACATACTCGGGAAGCAGCGTCCCGGCGGGCACCTCGGACGCGATTTCGAAGCTCGCCCGATCCGCTCTGTGCTCGCGGGCTTCCATCCGCAATCGGACGGCGGCGAAGTGCTCCCGCCCCCCGATAACCCGCTGAAACCGGGCTTCAGCCTCGCCGACGG
Source organism: Phycisphaerae bacterium (assembly GCA_029260055.1). GTDB lineage: Bacteria > Planctomycetota > Phycisphaerae > UBA1845 > UBA1845 > JADFOB01. The sequence goes on along the minus strand of JAJDDX010000382.1, from coordinate 41,071 downwards.
CGGTCACGGTTTCCCTGTACGACACGCGCGGTTTGCCGACTAGGGCGTCGACGTTCATATCCGACCGGAGCCGCTGTACGACAATCTCGAGGTGCAGTTCGCCCATGCCGGCGATCAGTGTCTGACCGGTCTCCTCGTTGATGCTGACCGAGACCGTGGGATCCTGGCGTTCGAGCGCCTTGAGCGCGTCCAGCAGCTTGTCACGATCCCTCGACGATTTGGGCTCCACCGACACGCTGATGACCGTTTCCGGGAACGTGATGGATTCGAGTAATATCGGGTGCCGCGCATCGCAAAGGGTGTGGCCGGTCAGGGCATGTTTCGGGCCGACCACCGCCACGATATCGCCGGCGAGCGCACAGTCCAACACGTCTCGGCGTTTGGCGAACATGCGGTTGATGCGCGACATGTTCTCCTTCTCGCCCGTGTTCGCGTTGAGAAGTCGGGCATTCGGTTTGAGCGTGCCCGAATAGATCCGCATGTAGTAGAGATCAACGGGCTTCTCCGTGACGATCTTGAACACGAGTGCTGCCAGCGGGCCGTTGGGGTCGCAGGGGAGCTCATGCGTCACGTCCGTTCGCTTGGCGTCGTGCGCCTTGACGGGCGGCATGTCGAGCGGGCTCGGCAGGTAATCGCAAACCGCGTCCAGCATGCGCTGTACACCGACGTACTTCAGCGCGCTGCCGCACAGCACCGGCACCATCTCACGGCGGATGGTCGCCGCCCGAATGGCGCCCTTGATCTCCTGCGCCGACAGCGTCTCCTCGGTGAGGTACTTGTCCAGCAGTTCGTCAGAGGTCTCGGCGACCGTTTCGAGCAACCGACGGCGCCATGCCTGCGCCACGGACGCGAGTTCGGCCGGAATGTCGGCCTCGCGGAACGACGCCCCGAGTTCCGCCGATTCGTAGTAGATCGCCTTCATCTCGATCAGGTCGATGATGCCCGCAAAGTCGTCGGCGGCTCCGATGGGCCACTGAATCGCAACCGGGTTGGCTCCGAGTCGCTCGCGGATCGAGATGACCGATCGTTCGAAATCGGCCCCGATACGATCCATCTTGTTGATGAAGCAGATGCGCGGTACGGCATATTTGTCCGCCTGCCGCCAGACCGTTTCCGACTGGGCCTCGACGCCTTCCTTCGCGTCAAAGACGGCCACAGCGCCGTCTAGCACGCGCAGCGCTCGCTCGACCTCGGCGGTGAAGTCGACGTGGCCGGGCGTGTCGATCAGGTTGATCGTGTGGTTCTTCCAGGGACAACTGACCGCGGCTGAGTAGATGGTGATGCCGCGCCGTTGCTCTTCTTCGTCGAAGTCGGTGGTCGTCGTGCCCGCGTCCACGTCACCCATCTTGTGGGTGCGGCGCGTATAGAAAAGGAAACGCTCGGTGGTGGTGGTCTTACCGGCGTCGATGTGGGCGGCGATGCCGATGTTCCGGACTGTCGACAGGTCGACACTCATGAGCACGCCAATTGTGCATCGTCCCGCTGAGGATCGAGTTCCCCGGGACTAGCGCCATCTGGACCGCGAGCCCATCCGCTTGAGTCGGATGGGCTCGTGTTTCAATCCCAAGACCGCTGCGATTACCAGGCGAAGTGCGCGAAGGCCTTGTTCGCTTCGGCCATGCGATGCACGTTCTCGCGCGTGGTCACGGCGGCTCCCTCGCCGCGGTACGCGTCCGAAATCTCCTGGGCGAGCCTTTCGCTCAGGGGCCTACCGGCCTTCTTCCTGACCGCGTCGAGGATCCAACGGAAGGCGAGCGACTGCTGCCGCTTCCGATTGACCGGCATGGGCACCTGGTAGTTGCTACCGCCCACGCGCTTCGAGCGAACCTCGACGTTCGGCTTGGCGTTGTTGATCGCCGCCTCGAACACCTCGAGTGGAGGCACGTCCTTGACCCGCTTCTCGACGATATCCATCGCGTTGTAGAACACGCGCGTCGCGGTCGCCTTTTTGCCGTCCAGCATGATCCCGTTGATGAACTTCGACACCAGCTTGCTGTTGAACCGCGTGTCAGGTCGAAGCTGAGCTACGGAATGTGTGAATTTCTTGTATGCCATCTCGTCTTGCTTTCCGATACCTGTCGCTTGCGCGTCCCAACTCGCCGGGACCGCCTGAAACCCAAAAACTTAAGATCGCGGAGCCGCAAGGCGCAATCTCGGCAATCGCCGGACCGCCTACCGAACTCCACGAAGAGCCACGACGGCTACCGCCGCCGCGAGTAATTCCACGACTGCTTTCAGAGCGAACGGGGCCACGCCCAGCCGGATCGCAGTAACCGGGTCCGAGCCCCAAAACAGCACGCCCCAAGCCACACCGAAGAGGAACACGATCGCCGTGCCGACCGCACCGATCGCCAGCAGCCGACCGAACGAGGTTCGAAGGCCGCCGCCAAGTACACTCATCAGCCCGGCGGCCGCAAGGAATCCCACGATATAGCCGCCGGTCACACCCCACAGCCCCAGCGAACCGGCTGTAAACACCGGAAGCCCAGCGCTGCCGAGGCCGATATAGAGCACCATGGCCGAGATCGCTTCGCTCGGGCGAAGCCAGAAACCGACCGACAAGACGGCCAGCAACTGCAAGGTGGATGGCACCGGCGTACCCGGGAGCGGAACGCGCACCTGGGAGGCAAGCGCCACCAGCAGACAACCGCCAAGCACGCGGATCAGCCATGTGCTTATCGATCGAGCGTCGCCCCGCGCGGCCGCCGCTTCCAGTTTGGCCTCTGCTCGCTCCATGCGGTCGTTCTGCTCCCCGTGTGAGCTTCTCGTCCCGGCGCTGCGACGTTACTTACGGCGCTTGACGCCGTACTTGCTTCGGCTCTGATTTCGCGCCCGGCCTTCCTTGTCGCCCTCGACACCGGATGTATCGAGCGCTCCGCGGATCACGTGGTACCGCACGCCGGGCAAGTCCCGCACTCGGCCTCCACGCACGAGGACAATCGAGTGCTCCTGCAAGTTGTGATCGATACCGGGGATATACGCGGTCACTTCCTTGCCGTTGGTCAGACGGACACGCGCCACCTTCCGCAGGGCGGAGTTGGGCTTCTTCGGTGTCTGCGTCTTGACGATGAGACACACGGCCCGCCGCTGCGGGCACTGCTCCATGTCGCGTACCTTCGACTTCTTGACCACTTTTTTGCGCCCGTGACGCACCAGTTGGTTAATCGTTGGCATAGTCTTCCTCTAGCATCAAGCCTGCCCGCCGGGCCGACACGGCGACCCGCTGGCGGCGCTCTATTCTTCCTCGTTTTGCGTGCCGCTCACGCCGACGTCCGTGGCGGGAAGGTCGATCTCGCTCCCCGGAAACACTGACGGCAACTGAGTCGGCGGCGGCAGCGTACCTACGCCTGCGGCCCCCACGCCGGCAGACCCGGCTCCGGAGAACGCGGACGCCAGGGACGCAAAGCTCCCCATCGCCAGATCGGCGGGCAGTTCCGCCTCGGCTGCAATCGGTTCGCCGATCTGCTTGACACGCACGCCTTGGTATTTCTTGAACCCCGAACCGGCGGGGATCAGATGGCCCAGTATGACGTTTTCCTTCAATCCACGCAACTCGTCCACGACGCCGCCGAGAGACGCCTCGGTCAGCACCTTCGTCGTCTCCTGGAACGATGCAGACGAGATGAACGACTCGCTCGACAGGCTGGCTTTCGTGATGCCCAGCAGCAGCGTGGTCGCCGAAGCCGGCTTGGGCTTCTTGCCCCTGGCGGGCTCGCCGCCGGCTTCGTCGGCCTTGTCGTTCGCGTCGGAAAGCTCGGTCTTGAGCAGAACCGCATCCAGGGCGAGGTCCGTATCGCCCGGGTTCGTGATGATCACGCTCTTGGCTAGCCGCTGGTTTTCGATCGCGAACCGGAACTTGTCCACGACCTCGCCCGGCAGGAAGTCGGAATCGCCGGGATGCTCCACTTTCACCTTCCGCAGCATTTGCGCGAGGATGACCTCGAGGTGCTTGTCCGAGATTCCCACGTTCTGACTGCGATAGACGGCCTGTACCTCGGCGAGCAAGTAGTGCTGCAACGCCTCTTCGCCCTTGATCCGGAGGATGTCGTGGGGAATCAGAGGCCCGTCGATGAGCGGATCACCGGCTTCGACGTCGTCCCCGGCATGCACCAGCAAGTGCTTGTCCTGGGGCACGTGGTGTTCCTTTTCCATGCCGCTCTCGCTGGCCACGACGATCGTCATCTTGCCGCGACGCTTGTCGGCACGAATCTCGACCTTGCCCGAGATCTCGGCCATCACGGCGGGTTCCTTCGGGCGGCGAGCCTCGAAGAGTTCCGTGACCCGCGGAAGACCACCGGTGATGTCTTGCGTACCACCCATCGACCGCGGCTGACGGGCGAGTTCCATACCCGGCTTGATCTCCTGGCCCTCCTCGACCTCGATGCGAGCCTTGGCGGGCAGGTAGTGGTAGTCGAGGACGTTGCCTTCCTTGTCCTCGATCACGATCTGCGGATGCTTTTCACCCTTGTGCTCGATGACGACGAACTTCGCGCTGCCGCCCTCTTTTTCGAGCCGGACCGTCTCACCGTCAGCCACATCCTGGAACCGTACGAAACCGCCGACCTCCGCGAGGATCGGTGTCATGTGCGGATCCCACTCGCAGAGCACGGTCCCTCTCGACACCGTCTGGCCGTCCTCGACGTGCAGGATTCCGCCATAGGGGACCTTGTCGCGGGACATTTCCCGGCCCTTCTCGTCGACGATGAGAAGCTCGCCATTGCGCTTCAGCGCCACGAGCCGCGTCGAGCCGTCCGGAGCCGGCACCTTGACCGGATTGAGGTCGTGGTACTTCGCGACTCCCTTTTGCGTAGCCTTGAAGACGCTTTCCATAGCGGTCTTTTGGGCGACACCGCCGGTGTGGAACGTCCGCATCGTGAGTTGCGTGCCCGGCTCGCCGATGGACTGAGCCGCGATAATGCCGACGGCCATGCCCTCTTCGACCCGTCGGCCGGTGGACATGTCCATCCCGTAACAGGTACCGCACATGCCGCGCGGGCTCGCACACGTGAGCGGACTGCGAACGCGAATCTTGTCGAGCCCCAGCTCTTCGATTCTGGTCGCGATTTCCCGCGTGATGATCTGGTCTTCCGCCACGATCGCCTGGTCGGTCACCGGGTTGCGAATGTCGTCACGCGCGACGCGGCCGATGATCGCCTCGCGCAGCGGAATGTCGACCTCCTCACCGCGGTAGACGGCTTCCTTGGTCACACCGTTGATGGTTCCGCAATCATCGTGATTAACGATGACATTCTGAGCCACGTCGGCGAGCTTACGCGTGAGGTAACCGGAGTCGGCGGTCTTCAGGGCGGTATCCGCCAGACCTTTACGAGCACCGTGCGTGGAGCTGAAGTACTCGAGCACGGTCAGGCCTTCACGGAAGTTCGCCTTGATCGGCGTCTCGATGATCTCGCCGGAGGGCTTGGCCATCAGAGCGCGCATGCCGGCCAATTGCCGGATCTGATCGACACTACCTCGAGCCCCCGACTCGGTCATGAGGAAAATCGGGTTCAGATAGGGCTTCGCGTCCGCATCGTCGGGGTCCTTGTATTGGTTCTTGTCGTCGCGGTAGTCCACCTTGAGTTCGCCCATCATGGCGCCGGTCACGAGCTCGCGAGCGTGGATCCACTTGTCGATGACCTGGTTGTACCGCTCGAGGCGCGTGAGGCTTCCTTCCGCGAAGGCCTTCTCGATCTTGTCCACGGATCGCTGGGCAGCCGCGATGATCCGCTGCTTCTCTCGTGGAATGCGAAGGTCCGTCACGCCGATCGACAACCCCGCAAGCGTGCTGTGCCTGAAACCGAGGTTCTTGATCTCATCGAGCAGGTCGATCGTCTGCGCGCGCCCGAGCAACTCGTGACAGTCCGCGATCACACGAACCAGGCCCCGCTGCGACAGTGAGCAGTTGTAGTACGGCATCTTGTCGGGGAGGCTGTCGTTGAACAGCAACCGCCCGACCGTCGTGAGCACGCGGCGATGCTTCGGTACCGGCTCGGCATCATCCTTGGCGCCCTGAATGACCTTGTCGTTCTCTATGCGAACGAGAATGCGGTCGTGCAACGCGACCTTCTTGTGGTCATAGGCCAGCATCGCTTCGAACGGGTTCGCGAACGCGGGCGCATCCTTCTCTTCCACCGCGGGCGACACGTGGTCGGTCGTCAGGTAGAACGTACCCATGACGATGTCCTGCGTCGGCGACACGATTGGGCTGCCGTTGGCGGGGCTGAAGATGTTGTGCGTCGACATCATCAGCACGTGCGCCTCGACCTGCGCCTCGATCGAGAGCGGCAGGTGGACCGCCATCTGATCGCCGTCGAAGTCGGCGTTGAACCCGCGGCAGACCAGCGGGTGAATCTTGATGGCGTTGCCTTCCACCAGCACCGGCTCGAACGCCTGAATACCCATCCGGTGAAGAGTCGGAGCGCGGTTGAGCAGCACGGGGTGCTGGTAGATCACCTCTTCGAGGATGTCCCAGATCGCCTGGTCTCGCCGCTCCAGCATCTTCTTCGCCGACTTGATCGTGTCCGCCAGGCCCCGTTCCTTGAGCTTGCGGATGATGAACGGCTGATAGAGCTCCAGCGCGATCTTCTTGGGCAAGCCGCACTGGTGGAGCCGAAGTTCCGGACCGACGACCACGACCGAGCGGGCCGAGTAGTCGACTCGCTTGCCGAGCAGGTTCTCACGGAACCGCCCCTGCTTGCCCTTGATCATGTCGGTCATGGACTTGAGCGGTCGGTTGCTCGAACCGAGCACCGGACGGCGGCATCGGCCGTTGTCGAACAAGGCGTCGACCGCCTGCTGCAACATCCGCTTCTCGTTCTGGATGATGACTTCCGGGGCGTTGAGATCGACGAGCTTCTTCAGGCGGCTGTTGCGGTTGATGATCCGCCGATACAGGTCGTTCAGGTCGCTCGTGGCGAAGTTGCCGCTGTCGAGCAGGACCAGCGGCCTCAAGTCGGGCGGAATCACCGGGATGACATCGAGGACCATCCATTCCGGTTCGTTGGGCGAAGAGCGGAGTGCCTCGACGATCTTGAGCCGCTTGGCGAGGTCCTTCTCGCGCTGCTTGCTCCCGGTCGTGGCGAGTTCCTCGCGCAGTTCGCCGGAGAGGACCGTCAGATCCAAACGCCCGAGCAGTTCCTTGACCGACTCGGCCCCCATCATCGCGGTAAACGAGTTGCCGTAGTTCTCCAGCGCGGTCCGGTATTCCTCCTCGGTCAATAGCTGCCGCTCTTTCAGCGGCGTGTCGCCCGGATCGACGACTACATAATCCTGGAAATAGACCACCTTCTCTAAGCTTGCGGTTTTGATGTCCAGCAGCGCGCCGAGTCGGGACGGCATCGCCTTGAAAAACCAAATGTGAACCACGGGCGCGGCAAGATTGATGTGGCCCATCCGCTTGCGGCGCACACGCGAGTGCGTCACCTTGACGCCACACCGGTCGCAGATGATGCCCTTGTGCTTGGTGCCCTTGAACTTGCCGCATGCGCACTCCCAATCCCGCTCGGGACCGAAGATGCGCTCGCAGAACAGGCCGTCCTTCTCCGGACGGTATGTTCTGTAGTTGATCGTCTCGGGCTTCTTGACCTCGCCGAAAGACCAACTGCGGATATCGTTGGGCGACGCCAACGAAATATGCACGTGGCTGTAGTCGTTCACCCGATCGTAGATACTGTCTTGCATCGGCCTTGCGTCCCCTTTTCGGAACCAGTGATGCTCTTAAGAACCCAGAAGCACGGCATCGGCGCCGGCTCGAAAGCCCGTCGGAACCGCTGTCCGACTCAAACCGTGTGAGCCTCGCTCCGTGCCAAGCCCGAAGCCGGATCGTACGATTCGGCTCGAAGCTCCATCGCGACTACGCCGCGTTGCGTCTTGAAGCCGAGTTCTTCGCAGAAATCGACTTCCGTACCGTAGGCGAGCACGTCGATTCGCTCGACGCCCTCGGTAAGTAGCGCCGTGATCACGCGTCGGGCCATTTCGCCCGCGATACCCGTTTCGTCGTGCTCGATGCGACCGTCCGTGTGCGTCACACATCCCGGTCCCTGAAACGCAGGATCCAGCTTGCACTCCGCCAGGTGGCCCGTCACGCCGTCCGTCACACCTCGTGCCAAACCGATCAGCTCACGATTGCGCCTGGCTGTGACGACACAGAACGTCCGGGCCATCATCCGCATGAGCTTGTCCGGCACGCGCGTCATCTCATGGTGCTGCTTTTCGTAGAAGGCGATGAGCTCGCCCGGCTCCAACGAGTCGACCGTCTCGAATTCGACGTCGCTATACATCGTGTTGGCCTCCCATACATCTCACGCCGGGCGCCACCAAGCGGACCGAGAATCAGCCCACCTGACGCTTCTCCAGCGTGATATTCAGACACAGACCGCGAATCTCGTTACAGAGCACATCGAACGACACCGGCGTACCGGCCTCGAGTGTGTTCTTGCCCTTGACCATCGCTTCGTAAATCTTGGTGCGACCCTCGACATCGTCACTCTTGACGGTCAGGAGTTCCTGCAGCACGTAGGCGGCGCCGTACGCCTCGAGACCCCACACCTCCATCTCGCCGAATCGCTGACCACCGGTCCTCGCCTTGCCACCGAGCGGTTGCTGCGTGATCAGGCTGTAGGGCCCGGTAGCGCGGGCGTGGATCTTGTCATCCACCAGGTGGTGGAGCTTGAGCATGTAGAGGTAGCCCACGGTCACGGCCTGATCCAACATCTCACCGGTACGACCATCGCGGAGCGGAACCTTCCCGCCATAGGGCATCTCGGTGAAGTGGAGCCCTTCCCTCGCGGCGCTGGCCACGAGTTTCGCGTCGGACGCACGTGTCAGCGCCGCGCGGTTCGCCTCACGCACGGTCTTGTGGATCTCCTCCTCGCAGGCACCGTCGAAGACGGGCGTCACCGCCTGGAAGCCGAGGACCTTCGCCGCCCAGCCCAGGTGGGTCTCGAGGATCTGGCCGACGTTCATACGCGACGGCACGCCGAGTGGGTTCAGCAGAATGTCGACGGGCGTGCCGTCGTCGAGGAACGGCATATCGGCCTCGGGAACGATCTTGGCGATCACGCCCTTGTTGCCGTGCCGCCCGGCCATCTTGTCACCCACGGAGATTTGCCGTTTGGTCGCCACATATACCTTGACCATCTCGAGCACGCCGGACGGAAGCTCGTCGCCGCGCTTGAGTTGCGCGACCTTCCGATCGCGTTCCTCCTCGAGTTCCTCGATCCGAGGCCAGAAGCGGTCGGCAATGGCGAGGCACTCTTCGCGCTTCGACACCGGCTTGATCCACTTCAGGTCACGCGACCGGACGTGATCTTCGAAGATCGCGATCTGTTCGAGAATCACCTCCGAAAGCGTGCTGTGCCCGACCTTCTGCCGTGTATTGGGGTCGACCATCGAGTCGCCCATGATCTGCTCGCACTCGCCGCAGAGCTGCTTGAAGCAAGTGATGATCTTGCCGTTCTGCTCGGCCTCGTACAACTCGATCTGAGCGTTCAACTCGGTCTTCTGGTCGTCGGTCATGTGGATGCGTCGACTGAAGCGCTTGGCATCGATGACGATCCCCTCTTCACCCGACGGCAACTCGAGGGAGTCGTTCTTCACGTCCTCGCCGGCGCGGCCGAAGATGGCGTGAAGAAGCTTCTCCTCCGGTGTCAACTCGCTCTTGGATTTCGGGCTGACCTTTCCGACGAGGATGTCGCCCTGCCTGACCAGCGTGCCCATGCGGACGACGCCGCTCTCATCGAGGTTCGCGAGCGCTCGTTCCGACACGTTCGGGATGTCGGCGGTGAATTCCTCGCGCCCGAGCTTGGTCTCTCGACACTCCACGTCGTACTCGTCGATGTGGATGCTCGTCAGCGTGTCGGCCTTGACCAGTCTGTCACTGATGACGATCGCGTCCTCGAAATTGTGTCCGTCGTAGGTCAAGAAGGCCACGAGCAGGTTGGTACCGAGCGCCAGTTCGCCATTGACCGTCGCCGGCCCGTCCGCAAGAACCTGTCCCTCCGTCACCCGCTGGCCGACCTGGACAAGCGGCTTCTGGTTCATGCACGTACGCTCGTTGAGCCCCTGGAATTTCCGGAGGACGTATTCGTCGGTCTCGTCAATCATGACGCGCTTGGCATCGGCCTGCGTGACGCGGCCCGCAGCGCGGGCTCGGACCACCATCCCGCTGCTCTGCGCCACGCCGTGTTCCATGCCGGTCGCGACCAGCGGCGGCTCGGCCAGCAGCAGCGGAACCGCCTGCCGCTGCATGTTCGAACCCATCAGGGCACGGTTCGCGTCGTCATGCTCGAGGAACGGAATCAAGGCGGCAGACACGCCGATCGTTTGCTTCGGCGAGATGTCGACGTAGGTCACATCGGCCTGGTCGACCTGGCTGAGTTCACCGTGAGCACGGACTAAAAGAGCCCCGTCGCGCAGCTTCCCTTCGCCGGGCTGAACCGCATCCGGCGGCGCCAGGATTTCGCGCATTTCCTCGTCGGCACGCATATGGCGCACGTCGCCAATCTTGCCTTCCTTGCCGATCTTCCGATACGGCGTGATCAGGAAACCGTAGTCATCCACGACGCTGTAAATGCCGAGCGACGCAATCAGCCCGATGTTCGTGCCTTCAGGCGTCTCGATCGGACAGATGCGGCCGTAGTGGCTGATGTGAACGTCGCGCACCTCGAAACCCGCCCGCTTGCGGTTCAGGCCTCCGGGGCCGAGTGCCGACAGACGACGCTCGTGCGTCAGTTGCGACAACGGGTTCGTCTGGTCGACGACCTGCGACAGTTCGCCGCGGCCGAAGAAGAGATCGATCGCGGAAGAGATCGACTTGCTGTTGATCAACTCCGCCACGCGTCCGATCTGTTCGGGATCCTTGAGGCTCATACGCTCCTGGACCGTTCGTCGGAGCTTGAGGAAGCCCTTTCGCATCTCATCGGCACAGAGTTCGTCGAGCGTACGCAAACGGCGGTTGCCGAGGTGGTCGATATCGTCGACGGCGAATGCGGTCTCGCCGGTACGGAGCTTCAACAGGTACTTCAGACAGTGCAGCATATCATCAACGGTGAGGGTCATCGCACCGTCGTCGCCGGCGATCTCGAACTTGCGGTTCAGGCGGAAACGACCGACTTTTCCGAGGCGATACCGGTTCTCGTCGTAGAACTTCTCGGCGAAGAGCTTCTTGGCCTTGTCGAGCTGTGGCGGGTTACCGGGACGGAGGCGGCCGTAGATCTTCAAGAGCGCCTCTTCGTGCGATCGTGCCGTATCCTCGGCGAGCGTGTTGAGCAGCAAGGGGTCTGTCACGCCGCTGATGACGCGAATCTGCCGCGTCGACGACTCTTGAATCTTCTCGACGGCGTCGCCCATCTGGCAGCCGGCTCGAACCAGGACCTCCTCCGTCTCCGCATCGTAGATGGTGGAGACGGTGTACATGTCCGGTTCGAGAGCCGAAGTCCGCACCGTCTTGGTCTTGAAGAACTCGTTGACGATCTCCTCGTCGGTCGAGAACCGCGGGTCCATCGCGCGCAAGAAGGTCGTGGCTGGAATCTTGGCGGACTGGTCGATGCGGATCGCCAGCACGTCCTTCTTCGTGACTTCGATCTCGATCCAGCTTCCGCGCTCCGGGATGATGCGGCACGAGTGCAGCGCCCGATCGCCCTCGGCTTGCGTCTTGATGAAGTCGACACCCGGCGAGCGGTGCAACTGCGACACGATCACGCGCTCGGCGCCGTTCACGATGAACTCGCCGCCCCCGATCATGATCGGCATGTCGCCCAGGTAGACCAAGTCTTCCTGAATCTCGTCGGTATCCTTGCGAATCAGGCGCAAGCGAACACGAAACGGCATGCCGTATGTGAGGCGCAGTTCGCGGCATTCGTCGGGCGTGTAACGTGCCTTGCCCAGTTCGTAGCTGACATAATAGAGCGAGAGGTTCCCGTCGTAGCTCTCCATCGGAAACATCTCGCGAAGAAGCGATTCGAGCCCGCGAGCGTCTCGTTCGGTCGGCCCGGCCTCCTCTTGCAAGAAGCGCTTGTACGCCCGCAACTGGATTCCGAACAGCTCGGGTACCGGAATAGAATCGCCGATCTTCGAGAAATCACGTACCGCATTGAACGTGTTCATCAGCAAGTCCCTTAGGGTGACGGCTCAATCGGACCACACGGCGCACGCTGGACGTACCGCCGCCGACCGCATCTTTCCAAAGCCAGGGGACAACGTGATCTGCCGGCGAAGCATCCGGTGGACCGGCTGTCCCGCTACATTGCCGGTCGTTCCCGCTTCGCGGCGGACATGTATGTAACGTCGGAACCGCGACCCGTGGCGTATATTCCGACGTTCAAGACGCGTTCGGCATCCACGCACCACCGCGTGGACGCCGAACGCGACCGTTGAATACGAAGCTGATCGTACGGACTACTTGATGCTGACAGCGCCGCCAGCCGCCTCGATTTCCGCCTTGATCTTGTCGGCGTCTTCCTGCGAGACGCCTTCCTTGATGGCCTTCGGGCAACTCTCGACGAGTTCCTTGGCCTCCTTGAGCCCCAAGGAAGTGACCGAGCGGACGACCTTGATGACCTGGATCTTCTTGTCGCCAAAGCCTTCCAGGACCACGTCGAACGTAGTCTTCTCCTCGGCTACCTCGGCGGCACCGCCGCCGGCTGCCATCACGACGCCGCCGCCGGCCGGCTCGATCCCGTGGACCTCTTTGAGGCAATCCACGAGCGCCTGGGCATCCTTGACGGTCAAAGCGACGAGCTTATCCGCTAGTTCTGTAATCTCAGCACTGAACTCTTTCGCTGGGGCCTCAGCCATCTTGCTACCACTCCTCGGGGAATCCCGAAATCGCCACACCGATAGGCGACCCACCCATTGCGGGCCATTTCATCCGCTGTTACGCGAACCAGTCGGCGTGAAACGTGTTAATCTCTTCTAAACGAAAACACCGGACAGCCACCCTCGCGGCGTCCGGATGTGATCCAAATGCCTATGCCGCCTTGTCGACGATGGCCTTGAGGCAACCGGCGATTCGAGACTGCGGTGATCCGAGGCAACCGGCGATCGCTCGGCCGGGCGACGCAACCAGCATCGCGACATCGCCGAGCAGTTCGGTCCGCCCCTTCATCTTGGAGAGCTCGACCACGGTCACCAGGCCCGGGTCGCCTTCGATAATCGCGTCCTTGAGCGTAAGCTGATCGAATTCCTTGGCGCACTCGACGAGCACTTTCGCCACGTCGGTCAGCGACTCCCCGGCTGTGACCAGCGCGCAGGGCCCCGAGAAGGACGCAGCGAGCGGCGCGAGCGGCGTATCCTTGAACGCCGTTCGTGCGAGACTGTTGCGCACGACCTCGACTCGGCTCGACTTGGCTCTAAGCGCGCGTCGGAGCGACTCCTGTGAGTGTACGTCCAGGCCGGTCAGGTCCACGACGCAGGCGCTATCGACGCCCTCATAACGACCCCGCAACTCGGCGGTGATCATTGCTTTAACGGGTTTGCTCATGGCTTGATCCCGATTCCATGTCTCGTAAGAGGCCGAATTCCGGCCCGACTATCGACTTTCCGCCTCGCAGCTAGCTTCCGACCGCCAAAGGTACCGACGGAGTCCGCGTCGCCGTAAGACAAACGCGCTTGACGTACGTCCCTTTCGCGGCTGCGGGCTTCAGTTTGATCATGTGTTTCATCACCGAATCGATGTTTTCCTTGAGGTCCTCGGCCGGGAAGCCCACCTTGCCGACCGGCAGATGAATATTCCCCCCGGAGTCGTTGCGAAACTCGATTCGGCCCGCCGAGAACTCCTTGACCGTGGCAGCCACGTTGGGCGTGACGGTGCCCGCCTTCGGTGTCGGCATCTTACCCTGCGGCCCGAGCACCCGCCCCAGCTTTCCGACCTTGCCCATCATGGACGGGTGGGCGATGGCCACGTCAAAGTCGAACCACCCCTTGGTCACCTTGTCGACCAGTTCCTGGGCGCCCGCTTCGATGGCACCGGCTGCCTTCGCCTCGTCTACCAGTGGGCCGTCGCAAAACGCGATGACCTTGCGGTCCTTTCCGAGGCCCTTGGGAAGGGAGATGGCGCCGCGCAGCATCTGGTCCGCCTGTCGAGCGTCAATACCGAGGTGCATGACGAGTTCGACCGTTTGATCGACCGCTTTGCGTGTGCGGCCGTTCTTGTAGCTGCGATCCGACTTGATCCCAGCCATGTCCTTGATCTTCGCAATAGCGTCTTCGATCGAGAGTGGCTCCGTAACCTCCCCCAACTTCTCGACCTGCTTGCGATATAGAACGCTACGAGCAACCATCCGAGTATCCCCTTGCGCTCCGGCCATCGGAGCGATCAGTCAACTACGTCAATACCCATCGATCGGGCGGTGCCGGCGACGACGCGCTCGGCGGCCTCGATCGTGTTCGAGTTCAGGTCGGGAAGCTTCGTCTCGGCAATCTTGCGGAGTTGCTCCCGCGTGACGGTGCCGACCTTTTCCTTGTGCGGCACGCCGCTTCCCTTGGCGACGTTCGCGGCGTCCTTGAGCAACACCGATGCCGGCGGGCTCTTGACTTCGTATGTGAACGACTTATCCGCATAGACGCTGATGACGACCGTCACGGGCTTGCCGTTGAGTTGCTGCGTCGATGCGTTGAACTGCTGTACGAACTGCCCGATGTTGACGCCGTGTTGACCAAGCGCCGGGCCGACCGGCGGAGCCGGCGTAGCCTGTCCCCCGGGAGCCTGCAGTCTGATCGTCGCCGTTGCTTCCTTTTTCGCCACCGTATGCCCACCTGCTGAATGTTATGAAGCGGTCCGCGCCGCCCGTTCGCGCGAGTCGACCGCCTATTCGACTTTTTCGATCTGCCAGTAGCCCACTTCGACCGGCGTCATTCGACCGAAGATCGACACGATCACGCTGACCATGCCACGACGTTCGTCCACCGACTCGACCTCGCCCTCGTAACTCTCGAAAGCCCCGTCCGTGACCTTCACCTGGTCGCCCTTGTGGATGTTCAAACCCGACAAGGTCGGCTCTTCTTCGGCCTTCTCCGTGGCCATCAGCATCTGAGTGACCTCGTGCTCGGGCATGCTCGTCGGCTTACCGTCCGAGCCGATAAAGTCACCCACGCCCGTGGTCTCCTTCACGAGGAACCACACGTTCTCGTTGACCGACCCGTCGTCTTCGCAGGCCATCTCAACGAAGACATAACCGGGGTAGAGCTTGCGCTGCATCACCCGCAGCACGCCGGCCTTCATCTTCTTCTCGGGAACGGTCGGCATCAGGATTCGGCCGACACGACCCTCGAGACCTTCAATCTTCACCTTGCGCTCGAGCGCCGCCCGGACCTGCCCCTCTTTGTTGGACGCCACGCGAAGGACGTACCACTTCATGCCCGCCGCGGTCATCGCCGAGGACTCAGGGGCCTCAGGTGTTGTCGAGTCCGATTCGGTCATCCCTTAAGCACGCCGATCCACCTGAACAGGCTCGTGAGCCCCAGGTCGACCACAAAAAGAGTGGTTGCCAGCAGCACGGTGAACAGGATCACGACCTTCGTCGAGCCGATGATTTCTCGGCGAGTCGACCAACTTACCTTCTTCATCTCGCCCTCGGTCGCGATCATGAAGTCGCTGCTCTTGCGGCTCGAATAGGACAGCCACCAGGCCACGGCGCCGAGCAACACGAGCACGGCCGCCGGTATCCCGGTCGACACGAGCAATCGCCACGCCTCAGGGCCGTCCGCGTAAACCTGCAAACGGTCGTACAGGAAGTAGGAGCCCCATGCGATCAGGAGCAAAAGCCCGAGGAACGTGCCGAGACGCGTCCACTTGCCTTGCTCGGGCTTGTACTGCTTGAACGCGCCACCGGAACCGCCGTCGCGCCCACCCGTGGCCACGCGACCGCCAGTGGGCGGACCGCCCTTGCCCTTCTCGGTGTCAGGTACGACGGTCGAATTAGCTTGGCTCATCACTTCGCCTTAACTTCAAAGCGTTACGAATCGTATCATGCGGCAAACTCGGGCACGCCCCGCCGCAAAGCGGGGCTCGATGGCAACGGCGCCGACAGGAGCGGAGGGACTCGAACCCACAACCGCCGGTTTTGGAAACCGGTGCTCTGCCAAATTGAGCTACGCTCCTCAAGCAGGCAGCTACCGCCACCGACGATCAGGACTTACTTCCGCTTGATCTTGTGCGTGGTCCGCTTGCGCTCACGCTTACAGAACTTCGACAGTTCAAGCTTCGGAACACCGCCCTGAACATTCACACTCGTGCGATAGTTCAGGTCCTTGCATTCCTTGCACTGCAACCACACGTATTCGCGCTTTGCCGCTTTTGCCATGGTCTCTTACTTCCGCCAGTTGCCGCTGCGACAAATCCGCTATTCGATTACCTTAATTACCACGCCCGACCCGACGGTCCGGCCGCCCTCGCGAACCGCGAAACGCAGGCCCTGCTCCATCGCGATCGGCTTACCCAGCGTGACGACCATCTCGACGTTGTCGCCGGGCATGCACATCTCAGCACCCTGAAGCTCCAGCGCACCGGTCACGTCCGTCGTACGGAAGTAGAATTGCGGACGATAGCCGTTAAAGAACGGCGTATGGCGCCCACCCTCTTCCTGCGTCAGCACGTAGACCTGAGACTCGAATTTCGTATGCGGCGTGATCGACCCCGGTGCGGCAAGCACCTGGCCACGCTCGATCTTGTCCTTGTCGACGCCGCGGAGCAGGCATCCGACATTGTCGCCGGCCTCGCCGGAGTCCAACGTCTTGTTGAACATCTCGACGCCCGTGCAGACCGTCTTCTGGGTATCGGTGAGACCGACGATCTCGATCGTCTCGCCCATCACGACCTTGCCGCGCTCGATGCGCCCCGTCGCGACCGTGCCACGCCCCTTGATGCTGAATACGTCCTCGACGGACATCAAGAAGGGCTGGTCCACGTCACGCTCGGGATCCGGAATGTCGGTATCCAGTGCGTCCATCAGCTCCTGAATACACTTGGTCTTCTCTTCGTCCTTCGGGTCATTGAGCGCGGGCAGAGACGATCCTCGTACGACCGAGATGTCGTCCCCGGCGAATCCGTACTTGGTCATCAACTCGCGGACTTCCAGCTCGACGAGATCCAAGAGTTCCTCATCGTCGACCAGGTCCACTTTGTTGAGGAAGACGACCAGGTGAGGCACGTTCACCTGACGCGCGAGCAGGATGTGCTCACGGGTCTGGGGCATCGGGCCGTCGGCGGCCGACACGACCAGGATCGCGCCGTCCATCTGCGCGGCACCGGTGATCATGTTCTTGACATAGTCGGCGTGCCCAGGGCAGTCGATATGCGCGTAGTGCCTCTTCTCGCTTTCGTACTCCACATGCGAAGTCGCGATGGTGAGAATCTTCGTCGAGTCGCGCCGTCCCTGCGACTCCGACGCCTTGGCGACATCGTCATAGCCCCGGAACTTGGCCAGGCCCTTGGCAGCCTGCGCTGCGGTGATCGCAGCGGTCAGCGTCGTCTTGCCGTGGTCGACGTGGCCGATCGTCCCGACGTTCACGTGCGTCTTTGTTCGCTCGAATACTTCCTTAGCCATCCGGTCCGTACCTCCACTCGCTCGACGCCAATTACTATCGAGCCTAAGAATCCAATATTCCGCCTAGCCACCGGGCCTTGTCGACATCGCGGCACTACGGGAGAGCGCCGGCACGCGATGCCGGGGCTTCGCCATTCGCTTCAGTAGCAAAGCTGCTGATGGGACTCGAACCCATGACCTCGTCCTTACCAAGGACGTGCTCTACCAACTGAGCCACAGCAGCAACGCAAAACGGCGAGCGCCGCGAGATCTCAACGCGCAAGGCTCCGCCAGGGTTGCGGCTGCTTGCCCGCGATCCGGCAGACACGCTTCACTCGATCGCGGACCCGCGGGTCCGGTTCTCCCAACAGCCGACTAGAAGTCTCGGGCGCACCGACGCTTACGCCAGTAGCGCCAACGAACCCATAGCCAGAGCCGGGCAAGTATACGCATCCGCCCAACCTTGTCAAACGCAAAAACCAGGACCATCCGACCGCGTTACGCGACGATTTCAGCACTGCGAATCTCGCGGACGAACACCGCTCCGCGACGATCCGAATGGCACCGGCCGCCGCCTCACTGCATCGTCGACCGAACGCCGCCTTTCGCTGCAGTCCCTCCAGCGGCACCCGAGATTAACGCCACAGCGGCCTTATTCCAGCATCCATGCTTCGACCTACCCCGTACGCCACCCATCTTAACCGCAACCTCCACTCGCACCGATAACCGATTTCGCAGTCCTACTTGTCCACCGTGTACACCATCCCTACGATACGTCGCTCGGGTGATTCTCGTGAATCCACCAACGTGGTCCGCACGATTCGCAACCGTGCCCCAGGAGCCAACCCAGACGTGGAACGCAGCCGGCTCGGCCGAAGTGGCATGAACGCACCCGCTACCCGGACCGTCACCCTGTCAAACTGATGTCTACTTCCTCCGGAACAAGCTCAGGCAAAGGCGTTGACGCCCGCTCCGGGGCCGCTGGTGACTCACGCCAGAACCCCATGGCCAGAGGGCCGCGCGGCGCTGCGGCGCTGCGGGACCTCTCCGCAGCCGCGGACGGGTTCTCCGGGACCACGACTTCCGGAGGCCGGCCTCCCCGCCTGGTTCGTCTGTTCCCGCTATTCGCCGCAGCGATCATCGGCGCGATCCTGGCCTTCGCGATCCCCGCCGCGCATCTCTGCACCGCGGAGTTCCGACTGATCGGCGAGCCTTCCCGGCAACGCCTCGCCTACTACCGCACGGAACTTACTATCCAGGCGGGACGACGTTTGGGCACATCGCAGCCCGGTACCCGTGAAGCGACTTGGCGCGTCGAACATCATGCCCCGCGGACTATCGAGCTGACGGTGCGGACACCTGGACGCCAGGCCGGCCTCGCCGCTGCCCAGCAGGTCGCCGCATCCTATGAAGCCGCCCTCGATGCGTCGGCCACGGCGTTACGCACGACGCCGAGCGCCGCGGAGGTCGCCTGGTCCGAGCGAGGAAGCGAACTGCAAGATCGACTCGCGGAGTTCGAGGACCAGCTCGCCCGGTCAGCAACGGCACTTCCCGAAATCGACCCGACCGAAGCCCACGCCGACCTTCTCGCTCAATGGAACGCGCTGAAGTCGAGTTTCGGCACGTCGCGCGAACGGCTCGATGAGGTGGCCGCAAAAGCCGCGGAGCTTCAGAGCTCCCCGGAGCCGACCTTCGGCGTCGTCTCGAGCCGCGAACGAAACGACGCGTTGCAGGCCGATCTCGCGCTGCAACAGGACTTGCGCGAGCTCACGGTCGAGCTGACCGAGTTGAAGCTGCACCTGTTGAACGTGTGGCAGAAATCGGGCAGCTTGCTCGAGGCCCTGCGACCGAGCTGCGACGACTTCGCCGCCGCGGCATCGCCCTCGGGGGGCACCTCTTTCGAGGGGTTGCCGGGCGACACGTTGAATGCCCTGGCCGCTGACATATCGGAGTATTCCGACCTGCTCGCCGCTTTTGTCCAGGCGTGGACCAAGGAGTTCACGACACTGAGGCAGATCGAGGTGGATCCGCTCGCCGGGGAGTTGCTCGACGCTCATACACGAGCCCGCTCCTTGCTCAACGACTTCCTCTTCAACGCGGGCAAACGACTGACCGCCATGCGCGCCCGCACGCGCAGGCTCGGGGAGACGACGAGCAACCTGACGCGGTTCCACGTCTTCTTCTCCAACCTGACGCGTGGTTTCCACGCCTTCGAACGGTGCCATCACCGATTCGAGTTCACCGCCGGCGCCGTCGACCCGGCCCATAACTTCCGGCTCGATGCGGCACTGCAAGGTGCGCGCGGCCTGCGAAGGCGATCGCAACTGCGCATCCGCCGGATCGATGAACGGTTACAGGAACTGGCTGTTCAAGATGCGCGGAAGCAGCGAACGAGCGAACTGACCGAGGCGGAGCGGTTCATCCGGGAACTGAGGACGCGGTCCGACGAGACCGTCGCCGAACTCGTGGCGATGCAAACCAAACTCAACCTGACTGCGGTGGATTCGCAGGAGTTCCTTCGCGCCATGCTCCAGCGTGACCTCGCCAAGACGCAAATCGAGCGCCTTCGTAAGGACCTCGCCGATACCGAAGAGCAGCGGCAACGGTTGAGCAAGCACCGCCACCATGAGGCGGACGCCTCGCATATCGAGCTGGTGTCGTGCTCCGCCCGCCTCGACCCGGGCGTGCTGGGCCGGCGATTCCGCATCGGCGGCGTCGGCGCGATACTGACACTCCTCGCCGTAGGCTTCGGTCAGTGGTTGATCACGCGACGTAGATGAGCCGGCGCTCGCATACCACGCCTCGCCGCGGCCGAGCTTCCGGGATCACCGCGCCGTCGCTTCCTCATTCGACTCCCCACCCTGCCACAACGAGATGACGCCGCCCGCCTCGCGACGAAACGCCACAGCTATCCAGATCAGTGCGGGGATGAGGAACGTGCACGTCGGCGCCACCGCGGTGAACTCGTATACGGTGTTCATGACGCCGCGCCACAGCGCGGAAGGCTCGTAGATGTGCCACGCGCCGTCGGCACAGAACCAGTACAGTAAGGTGAGCCACGTGCGAAAGAGAATAAAGAGCGTAATCCAGAACACGCTCCACGCCAGCGCCCGCAGCCGTCTCCGCCAAGTCAGCGGCGTGGCCAGGACCAGCGCCACGGTCGTGGCCATCGGCAAGTAACCGGTAATCCGGGCGCTGTGCTGCGTCGTGCCGACCACCGACGATGAGCGATTGCGAATGGAAATCTCACAATCCATATTGCCGCCGCCGCTATCGACCGAACGGAGCTGCACTACGCCCTTTGCCCCGAAAGCGCCAAAAAGCGCGTTGGTCGTACCGCAGTATAAGCGCGCGTACGCTTCGCGAAGGCCCGGCCAAGGCGCTGCCAGCAGGCCGTAGAGGATTGCCAGCCGCACGACGAATCCGACTAGGTGTCTACTTGGCAACATCGGCTTTGCGTCCGCGCCCCCGCTGTGCCCATCGCAGCCAAACGACCCAAAACACGATCGGCAGGAATATGAAGACCGCCTGCCAGACCTCCACGTGCATGACCTCGAAAGCGCTCGGAAAGTAAATCTGCGTGTAGTAAAGACTGATGATCCGAACGAGATTGATCGTGAGCAGCAGGAGCATCCCGGCCAGGATCGACGGAATCCGCGCCAGCAGCGACAGTGGCGCGGGCGAGGCCAGCACGGCGAAAATGAAGAAGGCCGAGGCCTGGATGCCATCGCAGCCGGGCCTGACCTCCAACGACCCTCGGGCGGAGCGAATCGCCGTGCCCGTGACGGTCGCCTGATCGCCGAAGAGGTTCACGAAACCGGCTGACAAACGCGCGTTCAGAGCGAGATAGGACCCCAGCACGCTGTCCTCGCTTAGCCGGACATAGAAGAGCACGTTGAACAGCACCATCGACGTACCCACGATTAGCACGAATCGCAGCACGTCACGGCGGGGGTTCCTGCGCGCCGGCTTCCGCGGGCTGCTTCCGGCCCCGCCTCCCGCGCCCCGAGGGATTCGCGGCGGCTTACTCTTCTTGCCGACACTTGGCGTCATGACGATCAGTGATCCAATCCGGCCGGGGTGGCGTGTCCACCCCTGCCCAGCCCGCAGCTTGCGCGGTCTCGCGCGGTGTGACAAGCAGCCAGTGCCGCTTTGCGCTCGGCCGTTTGCAGCCGGCTCCGCAGGCCGGGGTCGACCCGTCCGATAACTTTGCGACAGCGCAAATCTATCAGTTTGCTTGACATTGATAGATTATTGAGGTATGGTTCCTCGGCTAGGCATTTTCTATCAATTCGACAGAAAGTGATAGATTAATGAGGATTCCGAAGCAACCGCCGCCTTTCAACGATCTGATTAGCCGCCGCGCGGCTGACCTAAATGAGGCCATAAGCAGTCAGGATTCTGCGGAGTACACCCGGAGGTGCGAGGCAGGCTATTGGCCTTGGGACCTTGTGAAAATGACGGCCCGTTCCGCCGGCGTGGACGCCGAACTCGCGTGGTTCATGGTCAAAATGAGCCGGATGCCACGCTACGGCTTCCTCCCGTTGGTCGGAAGCGACGACCATCTACTGCGATTCAACGTCCCTGATCAAGTTCAGCATGAACTCATGCTGATCGACCAGCAGACGGCAGGACGGCTTTTGTCCGACGACGAGGCCCCGCTTGCGCATCATCAGCGCGAGCGGTTCATCCTCGGTGCCCTGCGCGAAGAGGCCATTGCGTCAAGCATGCTGGAGGGGGCCGTGACTACGCGGCGGGACGCCAAGAAACTCCTAAGGTCCGGACGCAAGCCGAAGACCAGGGGTGAACGCATGGTCGTGAACAACTATCACGCCATCCTGTTCGTCCGTGAGCACAGAGCGACCCCGCTGTCCAGAGACTTCCTGCTGGAGCTGCAGGAGATCCTGACGAAGGACACGCTCGATGGGGATGATGGCGTGGGTCGCTTTCGGCGCGACGAAGACGACATCAGTGTGATCGACGACCGGGACGGCACTGTCATGCACGTGCCACCTCCCGCATCCGAATTGGAAAAGCGAATCGAGCGGCTGTGCGAATTCGCCAATCAGCCGACGGACACCAAGGAATTCGTCCATCCGGTGATCAGGGCGTGCGTGCTTCACTTCCAACTCGGTTTTGACCACCCGTTCTGTGACGGAAACGGACGGACCGCAAGGGCGCTCTTCTACTGGTCCATGCTGCGGCAGGGGTATTGGCTGTTCGAGTATCTGCCCATCTCCCGGCTCATCATTCGCGGCCCATCGAGGTATGCACGAGCCTACCTGTACTGCGAAACGGACGAGTTCGATATTACGTATTTCTTGATGTACAAGACCAAGATCATCAAGCGAGCAAGACAAGAACTGCGCGACTTCATGAGAGAGAAGCAACGTCAACTGTCAGACGCACGCAAGCTGATCAGGGCAGACAAGAGGTTGAACCACAGGCAGCAAGAGGTGGTGGTGCAGGGTGCCCGAAACCCGGATCGGGTCTTCACGATCGCCGAGCATCAGAGCACGTTCGCGGTGTCCTACGCCACGGCGCGAAGCGACCTTCTCGAACTGTCGCGATGGGAATACTTGACTTACTCAGCCGACCAAAAGAGATACGACTTCTACCCGGCCGAGAAACTCCATGAGGGTCGCTAGCCGCCGTATCGAAGTGGCTGCTTATCAGCGAGCGCCACCCGTGGTTGCCATGGAGTACGGGATGGGCCAACAGGCTGCGGCCGCGGTCAGGCTGTTCGGCGTCGACGCCCAAAGAAGACCGTAGAAACCGCGAAGCCCAACAACGTCATGACGACCAGGCCCCACTCGGACACCGTCGGGATGCCGACCGGGTCCCCGACCTCGGCCGCAATCGCCGATAGCGCCTCGCCTTCGACCTCGGTGTTCTCGTCACCGCCGGGATAGCTCAGGAACGCCTCATCCGGCAGTTGCATCGAGAGCAGCCACGCCTTGCCGTCCGCGATGGCGCCGGTGTAGTCGGCGGCGGTCCATCGGCCGGCCTCCACCAGGGCGAGCACCGCGTAAGCCGAAACCTGTGTGTCCTCGTCGCTAGCGGCCGGCCCGGGAAGGTCTGAGTTCCAGTACCATGACCCGTTGGCGTTCTGGTAGGACGCCAACTGAGCGGTCAGGTCTTCCAGGTCATCGATTCCGTCGATGCCCGCGTGGAGCGGGCTGTTGATCGGGTCGAACGTCTGCGTCCCGCTCAGCGCCAGTCCCCGCACGCCGCCGGCAAGACCGAGCAAGTCGACATAGACGTTGGCCGGCACGGTGGCGCAAATACCGTGGCCGCTATTGGAATTGCAAACACAAAACCACCCTCGGCGACACTTTTTCGCGGGAGACTTCATAAGTCGAGTCAGTGCAGTTGGTTAACGAGTGCGGGGCGGCAAGTGGAGCCGAGAAGCGGGGTGCGGCACCGGCGCGGAAGACAGCAACCGGCGCCCCGCCGGGCACGCCTGATCATGATCCTCTTTGGACCGCACCGCCTAGACGCGGAGGACATCGCGAAACGTGTCGTCGTCGAAGCCTACCAGGAGGGTCTTGCCCTTGCGGATGGTCGGCGCGCGCAAGTTGCCCGTCGGACCCAGCATATGTGCCAGAAGTGTGGCATCGTCGGGTCGCTCCTTCTTCATATCGAAGGTGGTCACCTTCCGCCCTTTGGCCACGATGACTCTGGAGGCATTCGAGGCCAACTCGAGTGCATCCTCGCGTCCGAGCTTGGCGGACGCGCTGACGGTTTCTTTCGATCCGATGTCGTGCTTGGCAAGGAACCCCTGCGCTTTGGTGCACGATGTTCACCCGTTGCGGTGATAGTACCAATCGACCTTACCGGCCATGTGTAGCTCTCCGTATACCCGCTATACCGTGAATAGTGCCCGGCTCAGGTAGCCGAACGTGCCAGAGGCATGTCCGCCACATGCGCCGAGCTTAGCCGCGCATCAGCTCGCGATCAAACGGGTCGTGCCCGGTCACGCGCGCATCGCCGCCGGGACCGCACGGCCGCGTTGGATCGACGCAGGCGACTCCGGCACGGGTCGTGACACCTGAAAACGGGTGTTTGTCCGTTTTTGGCGGCGTTATCGGGCACATGGGCCGCAAACTTGCATTAGGACGCGTTTTGTACTAGTATAGT
Organism: Phycisphaerae bacterium; assembly: GCA_029260055.1. GTDB lineage: Bacteria > Planctomycetota > Phycisphaerae > UBA1845 > UBA1845 > JADFOB01. The sequence goes on along the minus strand of JAJDDX010000382.1, from coordinate 16,409 downwards.
AGGTTACAAGGATGGAGCCCGCGTAGCCGCAACGGGATGCTGCCACCACGTCCGACTCGTATTCAGGAGCGAAGACGATGTCAACCACACCATCGGAAAGCCTCCCTCTGGACCGTCAAGCTCCCGGCGAGACGATATCCTCCGTGCTTGTCCGCATCAACGAGCAGCTCGATGGGGCTGCCGCCGACGCGCCGCTCGACGCCGCGGCCATCGATGCCCTTCGCGACGAGCTCACGTGTCTGCACGCTCGCGTCAGGAGCCATCAGGCCGGGGATTGGATCACATCGCCGGATGCCGCGCCGCTGTCACCAGAGTTCGCGGAGGAACGCCGCCGTTTGACCGACGAGCACACGGCGATTCTCGGCGCGCTCGATCGAATCATTCGTACCGCCGCGTCCGTGGCGGACCGGTCGCTGGAAGATGGCGAAGTGTTCGTGCTGAAGGTGCGGGAACTTATCGCCACGATCCGACGACACACGGCGGAGGAAGATCGGCTTTTCTATCTGTCGACCTGGCGCGACGTCGGCGGAGAGAGCTAAGCGCACGCGGCTTCGCCAGACACAGCCGCGCGGGGCTCACACCCGGACGGTGCGCTACTGCAAGTCGGTCCGACCGCCAATCTGAACGGGAAGCGTCACCGGCCCGCCGTCTCGCCAGACCCTGACGCTAACGGGCGTGCCGGGCTCACGCAGCGCGACCATGCGGCCTAAGTCACATGTCGTGCCGACACGCTCCGTCTCGAGTTCCAGGATGATGTCGCGCGGCTTGAGGCCGGCTCTGTCCGCGGCCAGGCCGGGCACGATTTCCTGCACGAAAACCCCGTAGGAATCCTTCCATCCGGCGGCACGCACGTCCGTTTCGATCTTCGGATCGGCCACGTTGTCCACGATCACGCCAAGAAAACCGGGACGGCCATCGACCAGCGCCGCGGCGATCCGCTGTGCCCGGTCCGCGGGAATGGCAAACCCGACACCCTCGTAACGCCCCGTGTTCGTCGCCCTGGCGGTGTTGATGCCGATGACCTCGCCGCGCTTGTTCAGCAGCGGCCCCCCGCTGCTTCCCGGGCTGATCACCGCGTCGGTCTGCAGCAGCGATTCGTACGGATCATCCCCCACGGCTACGTTCCGCCGGTCGACGGCACTGATGATGCCCTTGCTGACCGTACCCTGGAGGCCGAATGGGTTGCCTACCGCAAAAACCTCGTCCCCGACGGCAACCGATTCGTTGTCACCGAACGGCAGCTCGCGCAAGAAGGCCAAGTTGACGCGCACGACGGCGAGATCGGCATCGTGATCGACGCCGAGTACCGTACCCATGGCTTCGCGGCCGTCAGCAAGGCGGACACGTACCGTGTCGGCGCCGTCAATGACGTGGGCATTCGTCAGAGCCAGGCCGCCCGATGCATCGTAAATGAAACCGCTGCCAACTCCGCGGCGAGACCGTGCCGTCGAATCGGACTGACCGTCACTTCCATAGGTCCGCTCGGCATCCGCGAACGCCGGCAAGTCGGTGGCCGATCCGAGGAGCCAATCGAGATCATGCTTGGCTCCGCCGACACCGGGTTCAGCGGCAAGGACGGGCGGCAACTCGGTTTCAATGCTCAACACCGCCGGCATGGCCAGCCGCGCCACCGCGCGGTTGGTGACGGCCGAGTCCGCCATATTCGGCAGTTTCGCCAGCGACTCACGCATCGCGAGTTGTTGGCCACTTTCAATGTCGTAGGCGATCCTCTCGATCAAGCCAAACTGGAATGCGCAAAGCAAGAAAGCGGTCGTCAGGCCGAAGATCACTACGAACAGCTTGATTTCAGGTTTTCGAAGCATGGGCGGTTGGCTCGAACTGGGTGGGGCGATCCGGGTGACCCCGCCCAAGGAGAGGCGTTCCACAAGCCCGTAATACCGGACGCAAGGCGCCCCTCGGGAACGTCTACGCGCCAGCATACCAGGTTCATTGTAGTCCCCTGGTATCGGTAACTCCAGAAATCTACGGGCCGAATCGACAACTAGCGACACTTGGGCGGCGCGTCAGCCAGCGCGACGAGGTCCTCGACGGTCAAATCGGCGAGCCTGGGGACTGCCAGGTCGACGCCCACGAACGCCGCCTCGCGGTGGTGGATCAGGACCGCCACCGTCTTCGCTCCGGCAGCGCGGCCCGCCTGGGTACCTGCCGGGGCATCCTCGACGACGACGCAGCGGGCCGGCGGGAGCCCGAGCCGTTCACAGCAGACGGCAAATACCTGTGGATCGGGCTTGCCGCGCGTGACGTCGTCAGCGCTGACGACGGCCGAGATCAACGCTGACACGCCCATGCAATCGAGAATCAGGTCGATGTTCGCTCGCGGCGCCGACGAGCCGACGGCGAGCATGGCCCCGGCGTCATGGAGCCCGCGTACGAGCTGAACGGAGCCATCCACGACCGGCGGGCGCGTGCGCACGAGGTCGCGATAGAGTTCCTCCTTGCGGTCCGACATGGCGGCCACCTCCCGATCGCGGCTCTCGCCAAAGACGATCGGAATGATGTCGCGGTTCTGCCTGCCGAACGTAGCATCGAACTGCTCGCGCGTCACCGACACCCCGCGCTCGGCCGCCAGCAACATCCAACTCTCGAAGTGGGCATCCGCGGAGTCAACGAGCACGCCGTCCATGTCGAAGATCACGCCAATCACCTGTGTGTCCGCCATCGATCCGCTCGCTCCACCGTACCGGTTGTCTCGCCTTTTCCTTAAGGCCTTCGGTGCCAGTTTGGCGGCCCGCGCCGTAAACACAAGGCTCTTTGTTGTCTCCCGGGATGCCGTAGCTTATCGTGTGCCGCGGATTCGCGATGTTCAACGGTCTTACGGGACGCCGCCGGCGAGGACAGGGATGCCTCAGAGCGCCGCGCCATCACCAGCACCAGATACGCGGCGCTCACCGCCTGCGCTTTGGCGTGACTGGCTCGCGGTGTTCGTGGCGGCGCTTGCCCTGTATGCCGTCACAGCCAACCGCGGCGCCCAATGGCAGGACTCCGGTCATCACATCCTTCGGATCGTCACGGGCGAAGCCACGAATCCACTCGGGCTGGCGCTGAGCCACCCGTTGCACCATTTCATCGGACGAGCACTTGCCGGGTTACCGTTTATCGAGCCGTGTTTTTCGATCACGCTCATCAGCGCCTTTGCGGCTGCCGTGACCGTCGCCAACACCTTCGGCTGCGTCATGGCGTTGACGCGGCACCGGAAGGCGGCGTGGTTCGCCTGCGCCTCGCTGGGGATTGCCCACACCTTCTGGTCGATGGCGACCGTCACGGAGACCTATACCCTGACGACGGCGTTACTCTCCGCCGAATGCTGGTGCGTCATCAGGTATCTCGCGACGGACCGCCCGCGGTACTTCCTGCTGGCATGTCTGTTCAACGGACTCGGGATTTCCAACCACATGCTCGGCGCGCTAACGACGCCCGTCCTTTTCGTCCTCGCCTGCGTGCTGGTGTCCAGGCACCGTCTTCGGGTCAGGCACGTTCTCGGGTGCGCGGCTGTCTGGTGCGTCGGAGCGAGCCTCTACGCCGGCTTGATCGCCTTGGCGTTGCTGCAGGGCGGTGAACTCGGGCCGACGCTTCACTCGGCACTGTTCGGCCACAAATTCGCCGACAACGTCCTGAACTTGTCCCCTTCGAGCGGCCTCATCGCGGTGTCCCTGTCCTTCGTGGTGCTCAGCTTCCCGAACCTGTTTCTTCCGACCGCGGGGTACGGTTTGGTGCGCGTCCGCGCGTCGGGCGTGCCCGTTGCCGCGCGACGCGTTTTGGTCGCGGCACTAGCCATCCACGCCGTGTTTGCACTGAGATACTCGATCATCGACCAGTACACGTTCTTCTTGCCGTCGTACTTCTTCCTCGCGATCTTCGGCGGGCTCGGCGTCGCCCGCATCGTCGAGCAGTACACGAAGCGACAGGCCGCGGTATTCTTGGGGTCGGCGGTCGCGTCACTCGCTCTTACGCCCGTGGTTTACGTCCTCATGCCCGCTGTCGGCCGGCACTTCGACGTGCTCGAGGGCCATGAACACCACAAGCCATACCGCGACGACTACGTGTATCTGTTTTCACCGTGGTCTATCGCTGATGGTTCCGCCGAACGGATGAGCCGAGAGGCGGTCGAATTGGCGGGTGAACGAGGTCTAATCGTCGTCGAAGACGGCATGGCTGCGTTCGCGGTGCGCTACCGTGTGCTCCGCGCGGAGGCGAGGTGGGTCGAGGTTCGCGCAAGGCCCAAGCCGGGGTTGATCGGGCTGGCCATCGAACAAGGGCGACCCATCGTGCTGGTGCCGCTCAACGCCGACGTCCCTTCAACGCCCTTGCCGAGCGGCTCCTGGGAGCGCGTGGGGGACCTATACCGGCGGGTTGGCGGCTGACGCGGCTACGCGTCGTGCGGGGCGTGATCGTCGGGCACGTCCGCGCGGACCATCTTGAAGCGTTTGACCACGATGGCGAGCGACGCACCGACCAGGAAGTAGACCAGCAGTACATATCGCGTCCTCAAAACAATGGACGCGCAACCGAACAGGGCGAAGGCGGCTGCAAGGGCGTAGCTGATTCGCACTACCTTGCGCACCGGAAGGCCGCGATCGACCAACTGGTCGTAGAAGTGGCTTCGGTCGCCCTGCATGAGGGGCCTCTGACTTCGCCACCGCCGCACCAGCGTCAGCACCATGTCAGCCAGTGGTAGGCCGAAGACCATCAGTGAGCCGAGCAGCCAGCGCAGGGCGCTTTGTTTCGCAAACAGCAGCAGCAGGATCGCCACGTTCAACCCCAGCACAAGCGACCCGGCGTCGCCCATGAAGATTTTCGCCGGGTTGCGGTTGAAGGGGAGGAACCCGAGAGCCGCGCCCAACATCGCGAGGGAAAGCACCACCCGCTGCACGTCCCAGGGATGCCAGTCGCCCCACAGGTGGAGGTGAACGGCGATTACCAGGAACCCGGCTGCGATAATGCCGAGCACGCCGGAACACAGACCGTCCATTCCGTCGATCAGATTCGTGGCATTGCACGCACCGAGTGTGATGAACAGCGTCACCGGTACGGAGTAGGCGACCACGAGCCAGGGTTCGATGTCGTAGATACGTATTCCCGGCGAGCGAAGCACGATGAGGATCGAATCATGTCCCACGCCGACGATGATCAGAAACACGCCGATCGCAATCTGAGCGGCGAGTTTGAACTTGGCTGAAGCCAGGCGAAGATCGTCGAACAGGCCGAGCAGCATGGCGGCAGAGACAGCCACGAGAATGCCGATCATCATCCCGTGATCCAGCGACGGTGCCCCGCGAGGCTCGGGCGTCGTTCCCTTGACGGATTCGAACATCAGTAGCGCCAGCCCGACGCCGGCTGCCCATCCGAGGAAGACCGCGAGGCCTCCGAGGTAGGGCACGGGCTTCTTGTGCGGCTTGAGCCAGTCGTCGGGGCGGTCGACGATGCCTTTGCGAAGGGCGAACCACCGGCAAACCGGCGTGGCGATCAACGAAACCAGGAAGGAGCCGGCCAGGATCGGCCAATACGCGGCGAAGATCTCAGGGAGCGTGGCGTATTCGGTGGTCTCGGGCAACACCCATCCTCCATCGCGTCGTGGGGCGGGCGCCTCGTGCGTCCCGCCGCCCTATCCTAACGGTGCGGCGGCGACCTTGCGAGTGCCATGATCCCACATGCCGAGTGTCAGCAGCGTCCAGACGCCACGCGCCCACCTCGCCGGGTCTAGACCTTCTTCGCATCTCACGAATCGCTCGAGTGCGGAGCGATCGAACAAGTGGCTCAGGAGCCCGTCACGCGACAGGATCACGTCATGCGAGAGGCCGCGCAGGTCGGTGCGAAGCCAGCGCAGCAACGGCACTTCGAAGCCGCGTTTGGGAGCCGCCCTCACCGCCTCCGGCACGTACCGAGCCGCCAGATCGCGCAGGATGGGTTTGGTCGCCGTCCCGCCTAGTTTGATCGCTTCCGGGAACCGCGACACGGTTTCGACGAGTTCCTGATCCAACAGCGGCGACCGCGCCTCGAGCCCATGAGCCATGCACGCAATATCCATCTTGACCAGAAAGTCGAACGGCAGCACGGTGGCCAAGTCGATCCCCAGCATGCGATCGAGCTGACCTGCAGTAGCAAGTTCACCCAGCAGGCCCTGCGCGAACCGATCGCTCGACTCGACTCGATCGAGCCACGAGGCGCTCCGCCCGGCCAGCTCGCGTTTGCGCGCCTCGGTGAAGCCGTCGAGCGACCATGCCATGAAGCGGCTCGCCGGATCAAGCGCCATGCCGCGCGCGAATCGGTGCGCGAAAGCATATCCGGACCGGAACGTCCGTGGCATCGGCATCAACCGTGACAACACGTTCCAAGCCGTGCGATCAGCCTCTCCGTCGAACGCCTGAAGGACCCCGCTCAGCCGCGCTGCGATGTAACGACGGTAGCCGGCGAACACCTCGTCCCCGCCGTCGCCGTTGAGCACGACCTTGACGAACTGCCTGGCGGCGCGAGCCACGTAGAAAGAGGGGATCGCGGAAGAGTCGGCATAGGGTTGATCGTACGCCCGGACGATGGTCTCGATATCGTTGACCACATCGGGCTTCACCAGTAACTCATGGTGCTCCGTGCCGTAGCGATCAGCCACGAGCCGCGCCAGCGGCCGCTCGTCGAACGAGCCGTCGTCGAACCCTACGGTCACCGTGGTCAGCGTGCCGGGGTAACGCGACGCCGCCATCGCCGTCACGATGCCGCTGTCGATTCCACCCGAAAGGAACGCGCCGACCGGCACGTCCGAGCGAAGCCGCAGGGCGACAGCCTCCTGCAGGCACGCATCCGCCCTCTCCACCGCCTCCTCGCGCGAGACGGCGACCTTCGGCTCCATGCGCTGCGTCCAGTACCGCTTGCGCCGGACGATGCGGCCATCACGCACGACCGCCATCTCGCCCGGCATGAGGGATCGAATCGAACGGTAGATCGTGGCCGGCTGCGGCACCACACCCCAACTCAGGTAGTCGGACAATGCCTGCTCATCGAGCGCCGGCGCACCGCCCAAGGCGGCTACGATAGCCTTGATTTCGGAAGCGAAGAGTAGCTCGTTCGCCGTTTCGCTGTAATAGAGGGGCTTCTTCCCCACACGATCACGCACGAGCACGAGTTGCCGGTCGCGTTCATCCCACAATGCAATGGCGAACATGCCGCGCAGCTTGGCGGCGAAGTCGACGCCTTCCTCTTCGTACAGATGAACGATGGTCTCGGTGTCGCTGCTCGTTCGAAAGACGTGGCCTCGGCTGCTCAGGTCGTCGCGCAACTCGCGGTAGTTGTAGATCGCACCGTTAAAGACGGTGACGACCTGCCCATCCTCATTGGCTAATGGCTGATGGCCGCACTCGGGGTCGATGATGGACAGACGGCGATGGGCTAGTCCGACGACACCGTCGGGCGAGGTCCAATACCCCTCGTCGTCCGGGCCGCGGTGGCACAGTGCGCCTGCCATCGCCCTGAGGCGATCAGAATCCGCGTGCCCTAATATGCCCGCTATGCCACACATGCCGTCGCTTTCCGCAAGACACGGGCAAGCTAGCGCTTGCTCATGCCACCCCACGGGGTGCCACTGGTGGCTTGTCCACCAGTTCCGAGTTTGTATCAACACGGGCAAGCTGAGGCTTGCCCATGCCACCCGTCTTTCGCCCTTCGCGCAGCACGGACAAGCTGAGGCTTGTCCGTGGCACCCGTCCCTCGCTTTCCGTAGGGCACGGGCAAGCCGGGGCTTGCCCATGCCACCCTTTGCGAAACTCGGGCAGGCTACGGCTTGCCCATGCCACCCGCGGGGCCGCCTTCGTCGACCTCGATCGTGTATACGTTCGCTTTGTCGCCGTGGCTGGTGATCGACCCGGCGAGTCGGAACCCGTATCGCACGTAGAACGCATTCGCTCGGTCCAGTCCCGCGCCGACGATGACCTTCACCGGCGAGCACCTCCGGCGTCGGAATTCCGCCACGAGGGCGTCGACGAGATGGCTCGCCACACCCGAGCCGCGCCACTGCGGATCGACCACGATGGAGAGCAGTTCCGGCTCTGGAGAGTCGCCCTCCACCTGCTTGGGGTAACGCAAGGTCTCGATGATCCGCCGAACGGTACTCGGGCGCAGGAAGTGGCGTATGAGGGTACCAGCGAGCAGCCAGCCACGCCGAAGAAGAACCGACCGATAGAGGCGGCTGACGCTGTCGGCACCAGCGACGAAACCGACGACCCGCCCGGCATCATCAACGGCCACGAAGACGAAGCCGCGCGGGTTCGAGGCGATCCCGCGGTAGAGATGCGCCAGGAATCGATCGCCCAACGTGCTGAGGAACCCGCCCGTGATGCCCTGACTATGTTGCTGCGCGACCGCTAGGGCGTCGTCACGTTGCATCAACCGAACCGCGGCACTGGCGCGCGCGTTGGTCGGGGCGTTCGAGATTGTCGGGGAATCGTCGCCCATGTCGTCGAGCGGCGGCGAGCGTCAACCCATGGGGATCTCGCCCCGTCGACGCTCAAAGCCGGCTGCGCTTCTCCTCGATGACCATTTCCAGGATCTTCGTCAGATCAGTCTTCGGCTCGAACCCGACGGCGTCGCGCACGCGGTCGAGGCACGGTACACGGCGCATCATGTCATCGAACGGCCGACCATACGCCTCCTCGTATGAAAGGAACTGCTTCTTACTCTTGCCGCCGGTCATCTCGATGATCTTGTCGGCGAGCTGTTCCATCGAAACTTCTTCGGTCGAGCCGATGTTGAACACGCGGCCACAGGCAGCCGGGCAGTCCATCAGACGCAGTACGCAATCCGCCACGTCGCCAACGTAGGCAAAGCACCGCTTCTGCGCGCCGGTGCCATATATTTGCAGTGGCTCGCCGCGAAGCGCCCGCTCTACAAAGCGCGGGATCACCATGCCGTACTGCCCGGCCTGGCGGGGTCCCACCGTGTTGAAGAACCGAGCCACGACGACTTCGAGTCCGTACTGATCGTGATAGGCAAGCCCGAGGAACTCGTCGATCGCTTTGGAGCAGGCATAGGACCAACGCGAAAAACGCGTCGATCCCAGCACCGTATCGTCGTCCTCGCGGAACGGCACGTTCTCGCTCTTGCCGTAGACCTCACTCGTCGAGGCGAGCAGCAGCTTTTTACGGAACTTGTTGGCCACGCTCATCACGACCTCGGTGCCGTGAATGTTCGTCTCTATCGTGTGGACGGGTTCATCGACGATGAGCTGCACGCCCACGGCGGCTGCGAGGTGGAAGACGACATCGCACCGTTCGACCAGAAGGTGGACGGTCTCGGAGTTTCGCACGTCGTCGATGACGAGTTGGAAGCGGTCATGCTCCAGAAGGCCTTCCAGGTTCAACAGGCTTCCGGTGCTCAGGTCGTCGAGTGCAGTGACGTGGTGGCCGTCTGAGATGAGGCGGTCCGCCAGATGGGACCCGATGAACCCCGCGCCGCCCGTGATCAGTGCTTTCATCTTGCGCCTCTTCCGCGACACACCGTCAAGCCGCGCGGTGGGATCGTATCGAGAGCCGTCACCCGGCGTCTCGTTTCGAGATTGCACCGCGAATCGCCTGTAAGTGCAATCCGCGACGCCGTTCGGTCGTGCGGGCTCGCCGGTACAATGGAGGAAGTAGGCAACTTCACGGCAGTCTGACGGCGAGCGTGATCTATGCCCCGTTCGGTTCCAGGGTCGGTCGGCCGATGCTTGCATAGGTGAAGCCGCGCTTGGCGAGCAGCACCGGGTCGTACATGTTCCTTCCGTCGAAGATCAGCTTGTTCGGCATTCGCTCGGCCATGAGGTCGAAGTCCGGCGTACGGAACGTGCCCCAGTCGGTGAAGATCACCAGCGCGTCGGCGCCGTCGAGGCAGTCGTAGCCGTCCTCGCACATGTCGACCTTCCGCCCGGTCTCTTTGAGCGCCGCGGCTGCGGTCCCCATGGCCTCGGGGTCGTGTGCACGGATCTTCATGCCCTTTTCCAGGAACATCTCGATCGCGGCAATCGCGGGTGACTCGCGTACGTCATCCGTACGCGCCTTGAAGGCCAAACCCCAGACGGCCAACGTCTTGCCCTTGCAGTCGTCGCCGAAGTGGTCGATCACGCGCTGGGCGAAGATGCGGCGCTGCCGCTGATTGACCTCCTGCACCGCCTCGACAATGCTCGCGGGGAAGTCGACCGACTCGCCCATCTTTACCAGGGCGCTGACGTCCTTCGGGAAGCACGATCCACCGTAGCCCACGCCGGGGAAAAGAAACGCGTTGCCAATACGTGTATCCGACCCGATACCCCGGCGAACCAACTCCACGTCGGCGCCGAAGCGGTCACATAGGTTTGATATCTCGTTCATGAAGGAGATGCGCGTGGCGAGCATGGCATTGGCGGCGTACTTCGTCATTTCCGCGGAAGCCGGGTCCATGACGTAGATCCGCTCGCTACGCCGCATGAAAGCCCCGTAGAGTTCCTTCATTACCATGACGACCGCCGGGTTCGTCGCGCCGATCACCACGCGGTCGGGCTTGGTAAAGTCGTCGATCGCCGCCCCTTCTTTCAGGAACTCGGGGTTGCTGACGTAATCGAATGGATGGTCGGTGTTCTGCGCGATCGCCTCCATGACCTTCTTGTGCGTACCGACCGGCACGGTGCTCTTCATCACGATGATGCGGTAGTCGTCCATCACGCGGCCAATGGTGCCGGCCACGTCGAGGATGGCGCTGAGATCGGCTGAGCCGTCCGCCGCCGGTGGTGTACCGACGGCCAGGAAGATGATTCGCGAGTCCTTGATCGCCTTGGGCAGATCGGTCGTGAAAAAGAGGCGGTTGGCGGCTGCGTTGCGCTTCACGATCTCCTCGAGCCCCGGCTCGTAGATCGGAATCTCCCCGTTGCGGAGCATCTGGATCTTCCGCTCATCCACGTCAACGCAGATGACTCGGTTCCCGCTCTCGGCGAAACAGGGGCCCGTGACTAGTCCTACGTACCCGGTACCTACCACAGCGATTCGCATTGATCTTCTCCCGGCCCGCGACCGGCTTGGCGGGCCCGTCGCATCATCGGCAATTCAGTAGTGTCTGCACGATCCGCTCAGCCGCCCTGCCGTCCCACATATCTACGACGCAGGCGGCCGGAGGATCGCGGCGCATCTCAGAATACGCCTCAAGAATTCGATTCGTGCTGGATCCGGTGAGACGGTTCGTGCCCTGCGTGATGGTGATGGGCCGCTCGGTGTTCTCACGGAGCGTCAAACAGGGCACACCCAAGACCGTCGTCTCCTCTTGTATACCACCCGAATCCGTCAGCACAATGGCTGCGTTGTCCATCAGCTTCAAGAAGTCGAGATAGCCCAAAGGCTCGATCATGCGTAGGCCCGCCGAAGCGTCAACGCGCGCCGCGAGCCCGAACGCGTCGATCTTCTCCTTCGTGCGGGGATGAACGGGCAGTACGACGGGCATGTCCGCAGCGATCACGTCGAGAGCATCGAGGATGGACACCAGCGTCTCGCGGTTATCGACGTTGCTCGGCCGATGGAGGGTCGCGAGGGCGTAGGCTTTCGCGCTCACGCCGACGGTCGTGAGGATCGTCGAAGCGGCGGCAGCGGACTTATGCCGCAGGAGCGTATCGACCATGACGTTGCCGACGAGGTGTACCTTGCCGTTGGTCATGCCTTCACGCTGAAGGTTCTCGACCCCGCTGGGCTCGGTCGCGAACAGCACGTCGCTGATCGAATCGGTGAGGATGCGGTTGACTTCTTCCGGCATCGTGCGATCGAAGCTGCGGAGCCCGGCCTCGACATGGGCGACCTTCCTGCCGAGTTTGACGGCGGTGATCGCGGCCGCCATCGTCCCGTTCACATCCCCCACCACGATGACCCAGTCCGGCTCGAACTCGGTGCAGACAGCCTCGAAGCGTTTCATGATCTCGGCGGTTTGACTGGCGTGCGATCCGCTGCCGACATCGAGATTGATGTGCGGCTTGGGGATGCCGAGTTCATCGAAGAAGAGCCGGCTCATGCGCTCGTCGTAATGTTGGCCCGTGTGGATCAGCCGTGTTTCGGCGCCGTCGACGCGCGCCAGGGCGTCCATGATCGGCGCAATCTTCATGAAGTTCGGCCGAGCGCCGCATACGCACAGGAACTTGGTTGGTTTGGCCGACAACGCGCTGATTCCTCACGGGACATCGCCGCGGCCGCTCTCGCGGCGCAATCGGCGTCCGATAATCACGCGCACCGGTAACTACTCGGATTGGTGCGCCGTACCGTGAGGTTTATCGACCTTTCGGGGTCGCGCCTGAATGGAAGGTGCCGCCCCCTCGCCGCGAGGGCTATCGCGAACGGCGCCCAGAGCGCGGATACGGGAAGCGAATTCGAGTGGTGAGGCCATTATGCAACGAGCATCGGCTCCCCCATCTCACCGCTTCGCTCATGAGTTGGGCCACCCGACGGCATCTCGGAGCGCGACGCGTGTGTTCCCGGAGAGGCCCGAAAGGGACTTGTGGTCGAGGCGGCCCAGGCAAATGTGTCGCCCCTGCCGGGGCTTGGGGGCGCGCACCGCATCGCTAACCCACGGCTCACGCCGTGGGCTACAAACGCGCCGCCCCTCTGGGGCTCTGCCCATGCAGCTTCACAGACTCTCACATGCGCCCGCGAGAGGCGGACGAAACGCCCTACCTACCCACTTTCACCGTACGTGGCACCGCCGCTTGGCTTTGGTGTATACTGCTGGGCGTACTGTGCGGACGATCAAGGTCCCATGACTGTCCGCAAGCGGCCTTAGCTTGATCAAAGACGCAGTTGCACGGGAGTCTTGAATTAGCTTCCGGCCTGCCGCACGAGGTAACGCGGGAGCGAGTGCATGCAACCAGGCAATCCGGGCAGAAACCAGCAACCCGACTTGGGCGTCGGGGGCATCGTTGGGGTCCCGGGTGACGCCGTAGCACTTCGTACGACGGTGGCCATCGGCGTAACGGCCGCGATTGGAACGGCCCTCCTCAGCTTCATTCTCATCGGGCTCGCTACGGGGCTGGGCGGCTGCTTTGCGGCCCCTATGTCCCTCCTTCTGCCGCCTTGTTCGGGGTATGTTTCCGGCTTACTTGTTGGCCGCAGGCAAGGTTCCGGCCGGTTCGGTGTACAGTGGATCCTCGCGAACCCATTCGTCTACTTGGCGCCGTGTCTGGCGTTCGTCGGGCTGACGTACCCTGGCGCCGCCCCCCCCCGCGAGGCGTATCCCGCGGCATTGGCAGCTTTGGTCCACTGTGTAGTCACGGCATCGGCTGGTACCTTTTTCGGGCTTCGTTCCGGCAGCAAGCGGTGGAAAGGCACGCGGGGAGTCGCCTGCGGTGCTTGCGGCTATGACCTGACAGGCAATGTTTCGGGTCGCTGCTCTGAATGCGGTACCGATACCCCCGTAACTGATGTGCAAGGACCCGCCACGCAAGAGCCTGATCTGCCAGAGCACCTGCTACGACACGGCCGGAAGCCAACACCGAGGCGATAGCGTTCAGGATGCGGCGCGGCCGGTAGAGCGGGCAATCTGCCCGCCGATCCTTCCGAGTTTGCGAGGCGCGCGCTAGTTCGCACGAACATAATCCGGCCGGCAAGGACGGGGTGTTCGGAATGAGCGATTCGCACGCATGGACCCGCGCGATCGTCTGAGATAGGCGGGCGAATCGCACCCTTCCCGCTTGTGCAGCGATCATCGGCTCCCCCATCTCACCGCTTCGCTCATGAGATGGGCCACCCGTCGGTCGCCTTCGTCAGAACAGCGGATAGAGGAACGGCGCCAGGGGTGAGGAGCTGGCGAACACGAGCAGTACCCCGACGATCAGCAGCACCATGACGAGCGGGATGAGCCACCACTTCTTCTCTTCCTTGATGAAAAGGAAGAACTCTTTGACGAGCGATTGCTTGGCCATCCCTGATGCTCCCGAGTCATTCCGGTCCGCACAGTTCCGTAGGGTCCGCTGTGCGGACCATGGATTCACTTCGGTCCGCACAGCGGACCCTACATCTTTCGGCTGATGCCCCTCGGGGGTCACGATCGTAATCAGCGTACGCTTACACTCTCGGCGAGTAGGGAGTCAGCCTCCAACTCGACGCTACGCTTCATGCCCGCTTCGTAATCAACGGCGTCGGGCTTCTCCGACACGATGTAGTTGCCCATGACCAGTACGTCGATGCCCGTGCGAACGAACGTATCATAGGCATCCTGCGGAGTGCAGACAATCGGCTCGCCACGTACGTTGAAAGAGGTGTTGATCACCACGGGCACGCCAGTCAGTTCGTAGAAAGCCTTGATCACGCGGTAGTAGCGGCCATTCGCCTCGTCGGTGACCGTCTGGACCCGTCCGGTGCCGTCCTCGTGCGTGACCGCCGGAATCGCTTCGCGCTTGTCCGGCAGCACCTCGGGCACCAGAAGCATATACGGCAAGTCCATACCCTCGGGCACGTCGAAGTATTCGTGCGCGTGCTCTTTCAGCACAGCCGGCGCGAAGGGTCGGAACGCCTCGCGGAATTTCACCTTCGCGTTGATTACGTCCTTCATTCGGTTCTCGCGTGGGTCGGCGAGCAGCGACCGCGCGCCCAGCGCCCTCGGTCCGAACTCGAGCCTTCCCTGGAACCAGGCCACGACCTTGCCGTCGGCCAGCATCCTTGCGGTCCGTGCGAGCAGCTCCTTCTCTTCCCGAATGTGCTCGTACGCGGCGCCCATCTGCTTGAGGCCGCGTTCGATTTCCGAATCCTCGAACGACGGACCCCAGAGGCCGTGGTCCATGCGGAAAACGCGCTTGTTGTTCAGCACCGTGTTGTAGATGTAGAACGCCGTCCCGAGTGCCCCACCGGAGTCACCGGCTGCCGGCTGAATGAAGATGTTCTTGAAGCCGGATTCCTTGAGGATGCGCCAGTTGGCCACACAGTTGAGGCCCACGCCACCGGCTAGACACAGGTCGTCCATGCCGGTCTCTTTGTGCACGTGGGCGGCCATCTTGACCATGATCTCTTCGACTATCTTCTGTCCGGAATGGGCTATATCCCGGTGGAAGTCGCCCAGTTCCGTCTCGCGCGGTCGTTGCGGCCTGCCGAACAGTTCCTCCCACTTGGCGTTGAACGTGCGCGTCGTGGAGTAGCCGTGCGCGAAGTAGTCGAGGTTGAGTCGAATGCTGCCGTCGTCCTTGATGTCGACGACCTCACGGAACTTATCGACGTACTTGGGCTTACCGTACGGGGCGAGCCCCATCACCTTCCATTCGGCGTCGTTCACCCGGAAGCCCAAGTAGGCGGTGATCGCGCTGAACAACAGGCCCACCGAATGCGGGAACCGCAGTTCCTTTTCGATCTCAATCTGGTTACCACGTCCTGTGCCCCAGGCCGTCGTCGCCCATTCACCCACGCCGTCGGCCGTGATGATGGCTGCGTTCTCGAACGGCGATACGAGGAAGGCGCTGGCTGCGTGTGACAGGTGGTGCTGGCAGTAGAGGATCTCTTTGTCGGTCCGCAGCTTCTCCTGCATCTCCGGGCCGATGCGGAGGCGGTGGCCAAGCCACAGCGGTATGGCCTTGAGCCACGCCTTATAGCTGAGCGGCCAATAGGCCAGGATCGTTTCCAGGATGCGGTTGAATTTGACCAGCGGTTTCTCGTAGAAGCCGATGTGGTCGACTTCGTCGATCGTCACACCCGCCTCGCGCAGGCAGTACTGCACGGCCAGTTCCGGGAAGCTGTTGTCGTGCTTTTTGCGGTTGAAGCGCTCCTCTTCGGCCGCTGCGATGAGCTTGCCGTCGCGCACCAGCGCCGCGCCGGAGTCGTGGTAGTAACATGAGATGCCGAGGACGATCACGCTTACACAACCTCGCTTTGGTGCATGACTAAAACAGCCTTCTCATTCGGTCTAGCGTCGGTTTGAACGGCGCGTGGTCTTGCCAATAGGAGCCGTCCGGGTCGAGCTTCTTACCCATCGGGTCACCGAACCTGACGATGATCGAAAACACGGGAAGCAGGAGGAAGTAGAGCACCGTCAGCATGATCGTCGAGACGACGATCCCGATCGGCACGGCGACGGACATCCAGCCGACATAGATCGGCTTGGCGGCCATCGGTGCCACGAGCGTCAGTAGCCATAACGACGCCCCGACCGCCCAGAGGCCAATGGCGGCAGTTTGTTTGCCGCTCGCGACCCAGGCCAAGAGGCTCGCGTCCCACGCCTTCACGGCGGGCAGCAGCCAGACGACGGCGCCAATAGCACCGAAGCCAATCAGCATGGCCCACCCGAACTTCTTCAGGACAGCCTCATCAGGATTCTTGTTGATCGTGAACAATGCGCTAATCTCCCGGATTAGCCCTCCCCCACCTTTAAAGAGATGGGGCACCCGTTACCTTCGTTGCGACGACACGGGCAAATCCCGGCGCGCCGGGACCCATGCCACC
>JAJDDX010000381.1 GCA_029260055.1 Phycisphaerae bacterium | reverse complement strand
GCCGATTCGGCGGCACGATCAAGGACATCCCCGCGTACGACCTCGGGGCGGTGGCGATCCGGGCGGCCGTCGAGCGGGCGTCCATCTCCGCTGACGGGGTTGACGACGTGATCTTCGGCAGTTGCCGGCAGGCGGGCAACGGCCCGAACCCGGCGCGGTCGGCGTCGATCCGAGGCGGTGTGCCGATCAGCGTTCCCGTGCAGACGATCAACATGGCGTGCCCGTCGGGCATGCGGTGCATCATGCTGGCGTCGCAGGCGATTCGGCTCGGCGACGGCAAGACGGTGCTCGTCGGCGGCATGGACAGCATGAGCACCATTCCCTACCTGCTGAAGGATTGCCGGTGGAACGGCTTCAAGATGGGCGATCGTACGCTGCTCGACGGCTGGTCGGACAGTATCGACCCGCTCTGCGGCATGGGTATGGGCGCGACGGCTGAGAACCTTGTCGACAAGCACGGCATCTCGCGTCAGGAGCAGGACGAGTTCGCGGCGCAGAGCCACCTCAAAGCGGCCAAGGCGCAGTCGTCGGGCTGGTTCGACGCGGAGATCACGCCTGTCGAGGTGCCGGCGAAGGGTAAGCAGCCGGCGATCGTCTTCGATAAGGATGAGACCATTAGGGCGGACACGTCGGCGGAGAAGCTGGCGAAGCTGCGTCCGGCGTTCAAGAAGGACGGCAGCGTGACTGCCGGCAATGCCTGCGGCATGTCGGACGGGGCTACTGCGCTCGTGTTCACGACGCGTGAGCACGCCAAGGCGCTCGGGGCGACGCCGCTGTTTTCGCTGGTGAGCTATTCGAATGTGGCGGTCGAGCCCACGACGATGGGCGAGGGCCCGGGTGTCGCGATTCCGGCTGCTCTGGATCGGGCCAAGATGTCGCTGAGCGACATGGACCTGATCGAGGTGAACGAGGCCTTCGCGGTTCAGGTGCTCGCGAACGAGCGGGTGCTGAAGTGGGATCGCAGCAAGGTCAACGTCCACGGCGGTGCGATCGCGTTGGGACACCCGACGGGCATCAGTGGCGCTCGGATCGTCGTAACGCTCTACCACGCCCTCAAGGGTACGGGTAAGGAACTCGGCATTGCGTCGATCTGCGGCGGCGGCGGCGTGAGCATGGCCATGATCATCAAGCGGGAGCAGTAGAGCCATGGCTGACTACAAGTTCTTCGTGGTCCAGGTGGAAGGCGGCATTGCGACGGTGACGATGAATCGTCCGCCGCTGAACGTCATGGACAACCCGATGATGGAGGAGTTCAACGGACTTCTCGAAGGCGTGCTCGCCGGGGAGGACCTCGCAGCCGTCGTGATTCGTGCCAATGGCAAGGCGTTCAGCGCCGGTGTCGATGTGGCGGATCACACGGACGAGAAGGTCGGCGACATGATCCACCTGTTCCACGGCATCTTCCGTAAGCTGGCCTCGACCGACGCGCTGACGATAGCGGCTGTCGACGGCGCGGCGCTAGGCGGCGGGTGCGAGCTGGCGTGCTTCTGCGACATCGTGCTGGCATCCGAGCGGTCGAAGTTCGGCCAGCCCGAGGTGCAGGTCGGCGTCTTCCCGCCGGTGGCTGCGTGCGTATTGCCGCCGCAGGTGGGGATCAAGAAGGCGGTGGAGCTGACGGCGCTTGGTGCGACGATCCGGGCGGACGAGGCGCTTCGCATTGGGCTGGTTAATCAGGTCTATCCGGTGGACGAGTTCGATTCACGCGTGGATGCCTATCTCGACGGCATCCGTAAGCTGTCGCGTCCGGTGGTGCGGATGGCCAAGCGCGGGGCGATGCTCGTGGCGCGGGAGGATATCCTGTCGCACCTGGAGAAGACCGAGAAGCTCTATCTTGACGAGATGATGAAACTTAAGGACGCGCATGAAGGCATCGCGGCCTTCATGGAAAAGCGTGCTCCGAACTGGTCGCATGCTTAATTCGCGTGAGGAAGTAGACGACCGTCGCTCACGATACAAGGATGAACACGATGAAAGCGGCTGTACTGCACGGAAAAGAAGGCGGGCTCAAGATCGAGGACATTCCCGTTCCGAAGATCGGCCCGGATCAGGTTTTGGTGAAGGTGGCCGGCTGCGGCGTGTGCCACACCGACCTGCATTATATCGAGCATGGCGTGCCCACGTTCAAGAAGCCGCCGATCGTGCTGGGCCATGAGGCTTCCGGCACGGTGGAAGAAGTGGGCTCGGCGGTATCTGACGTGACCACTGGGCAGCGGATCCTGATTCCCGCGGTGCTGACGTGCGGCAAATGCACGGCCTGCCGTTTGGGCCGCGAGAACATCTGCAGTCAGATGTCTATGCTGGGTAACCACTTCAACGGCGCATACGCCGAGTATGTCGCGGTGCCGGCGAAGGACGTGCTGACCGTGCCCGACTCGATCGCGCTGGAAGATGCGTCGATCATCGCTGATGCGGTGTCGACCCCGTACCATGCGGTCAAGAATCGCGCGAAGGTTCAGCCGGGCGACACCGTCGTGGTCTTCGGCTGTGGCGGTGTCGGGATCAACGCGATCCAGCTTGCCTCTGCTGCCGGCGGCTATGTGATTGCCGTGGACATCAACGATCGCAAGCTGGAATGGGCGACCGAGTTCGGCGCCGCCAAGACGGTCAACGCCTCGAAGGTCGAGCGGATCGACAAGGAGATCAAGAAGCTCACCGGCGGCGGGGCGGACATCGCGATGGAGGTCATCGGCAATCCGCGTACGATCGAGCAGGCGTTCGACTGTGTGCGCGTCGGCGGCCGGCTCTGCGTGGTCGGTTATACGCACGAGGCGATCTCGATCATCGCCGGCAAGATCATGTTCAAGGAACTGGAGATCGTCGGGTCGCTGGGCTGCCGACCGGTGGACTACGTGCCGCTGATTCGCATGGTCGAGCAGGGCAAGATCGACCTGAAGCGTTTGATTACGCACCGTTTCAGCCTGGACGACATCGACAAGGCCTTCGACGTGATGAAGGAAGGCCTGTCGCTTCGATCGATCGTGATACCGTAGGAGCGTTAGCTGCGTGAGTAAGGCCGCCAAACGAGTCGAGATCAAAGCGCAAAAGCGATTGAAGTCGCTGGTGCGCGACTATTTCCTCAATCTTGACGCGGCCGCCGATGATTCGGATCGCAAGGTCGCTTGGTGTACGTCGGTGGGGCCTTGCGAGCTTCTGGTGGCTTTCGGCTTCGAGGTCTACTTCCCGGAGAACCACGGGGCGTTACTCGGCGCGCGGAAGGTCAGCCACGAGTACATCCCGCGAGCCGTGGGCGAAGGTTATTGCGCCGAATCCTGCTCGTACATGACGAGTGACATTGGCTCGTCGCTCGCAGGGTACAGCCCTCTTACCGAGGCATTCGGGATCGCCGGTCCTCCCAAGCCGGACGTGCTCGCTTACAGCACGAACCAGTGTCGCGAGGTACAGGACTGGTGGAGCTATTTCGGCAGGAAGCATGACGCTCCGGTGGTCGGGGTCTGTCCGCCGGCGCATCTGGGCGCGATCACGCCTGATCACGTGAAGTTCGTGCGCGGCGAACTCGTCCGCATCATCGAGCGGATCGAGTCGCATTTCGGGATGAAGCTCGACCATGCCAAGCTCGAAGAAGCGGTGGCGCTGTCGAGCAAGGCGAGTTCGCTCTGGCGGGACGTGCTCGATACCGCTCGCGCCCGTCCGTCGCCGATGACCTTCTCCGACGGTCTGATCCACATGTCCCCGGTGATCCTCATGCGGGGATCTCAGATCGCGATCGATTACTACGAGGACCTTCTGGCGGAGTTGAAGCAGCGGCGAGACGACGGCGTTGCAGCAGTGCCGGACGAACGGTTCCGTCTCTACTGGGATGGGATGCCGGTCTGGCCGAAGCTGCGGGAGCTGTCGGACAAGTTTTTCGATCTGCGTGCGGTGATAGCCGCCAGCACCTACTGCAACTCCTGGGCGTTCGACGAATATGACGGCGGCGACCCTCTCGACTGGATGGCGAAGACGAGTATCGAGATCTTCATCAACCGTGACGAGGGCTTCAAGCAGTCGTTCCTCACGGAGATGTTCGAGCGTTTCGATATCGACGGCGCCGTCTTCCACAACGCGCGGACCTGCCCTAACAACACGAATTCACGTTTCGGAATGCCGCAGCGCCTTCGCGAGACGCTCGACAAGCCGGTCGTGGTCTTCGACGGTGACCTGAGCGACGTACGGTTCTTTTCGACGGCTCAGACGATGACGAATATCGAGGCCTTCATCGAGCAGCTCGAGGAGCGAAAACGATGAGCGGCCCTCTTTTCGTCGGTGTGGACGTGGGGTCGTCGGCGACCAAGTGCGTCGTGCTGCGCGGCGATGGGGCCCTGGCCGGCCATCATGCCGTGCCGTCGGGGTTCGACTACGGCGAATCGGTGGCGACCGCGCTGGACCGAGCCTTGGAGTCGGCTGAGGCCTCGCGCGATGACGTGGCGTACTGCGTGTCGACCGGTTATGGCCGACGCAAAGTGGAGATCGCGGATCGGCAAGTGACGGAGATTACGTGTCACGCACGCGGCGCTCGGGAGTGGTATCCGCAGGTTCGCAACATCATCGACGTGGGCGGGCAGGATACGAAGGTCATCCGCATCAATGAAAAGGGGCAGATGACGGACTACCGCATGAACGCCAAGTGTGCGGCCGGCACGGGGACGTTCCTGGAATCGATCGCCGTCAAGCTCGGGATGTCGCTGACCGACATCGACGCGTTGGCGATGGACTCGAAGGCGGACGCGGTGGTCAACAGTTATTGCACCGTCTTCGCCGGGACCGAGGTGATCGAGCGTATCAAGGAAGGTCAGGCCAAGGAAGATATTTCGATGGGGCTGTTCCGGTCGATCGCCTCGCGTGTCAGCGAGATGATCCCGGCGCCGGACGGGGCCGTCGGTGTGACGGGCGGCGTGGTGGCACACTGTCGCGCGATGGTGCGGGCGCTGGAGGAAGTGTTGAAGACGGACATTCTGCTGCCGCCGATGCCGCAGCACGCGGGTGCGTACGGCGCGGCCTTGTTGGCGATGGAATCGAGTAAGACGAGCAAGGGTGCGGAGGGCGTATGCTGAGCGAAGGTCATCTCGGTATTCACCCGCCCGGCGCGCTGGGCGTCGGCTTCTTCGTCCACGCGACGGCGAACTGTTTCGTCGGTCGCGCCGGTGACGGGATCACGCACCTGATCAAGGAGGCCGGTACGCTACGGATTTCCGAGGGCGGCAACGTGCGGGTCGAGTCGCTCAAGGACCGCATCTTCTCGAACCTCCTGGAAGCCGACGCACTCGGACATATGCCCGAGTTGCTGTTTGTCTGCTGCAACCCGGACCAGCTGTCCTTGTTCACGGGCGAGGTGGTTCGGTTCCTGGAGAACCTCGCGCAGCGGGGCAAGCTATCGAGCATCGAGGAGATTCGGCAGCGCGTGCCGATCCTACTGATTCTGCCGAACGGGATTCTCGCCGAACAGACCGTCCAAACCTACGACGAGCAGTTGCACGAATCGTTGCTGATGGAGCGGTTGCCGGGTGTGACCGAGGAGATGGCGTCCGCGCTGCTTGATCGCGTCGTGCGGGGCATCTCCTTGCAGGCGGGGAGCCGGCGCGGCAGCGGGGCTGATACGGTCTACGTGCTGGAGCGCAAAGGGGCGCTGGTCTTCGCGGGCGGCGGGGAGTTCGAGCGTCAGCGAATCGAGGTCATCCTCGGGCAGCACGGCTATCCGTTCACCCACGCCGTGGGCGTGCCCGGGACGCGGATCGAGTTCGACAAGGCGATGATCTCGATCATCCTGAACGTCGGCGGATTGATCCACACGGTCGAACCGAACGGGGCGCTGATCGACCTGCGCATGGGCGATTTGTGCAAGGATCCCAACAATGCGCCATTCGTGCGTCGCGTGACCCGCGCGGTCTATGACGTAGGTTTGGCATCGGGAGCCTATCCCCAAGACGCTACGTACGACGAAGTATGGGCGGGACACCTGGCGACGATTCAGGCGCACGCCGGCCACATCACCAGTTCACTGAAGACCTTTCGCGAGGCGCTGGATCGGAACCTCGACAGCGTCAAGCTCTTTTCGAACGAGGAGTGGATTCTCGCGCCGCTATCGCGTTATGCCGCGAACGTCGGGCTGCGTGAGGAGGAGGCGCTGTTCAAGTCGCTAAGGCGCCAGGTCCAGGCGTCGATGGCCCGCGCGATTCGGTACCACAAGGAGCGTCCTGGAGCAGGTGAAGCAGGGGCTAATCACATGAAACTCAGCGCGCAGCGTAACGTCAGCATCGAACTATACGATGCCGGTCCGGACGACATCGTGCTCGTCGGTACCATGCTTGATCAGGAGCATCTGATCAAGCTCGAGGTCAACATCTACGTGCCGGACGAGCAGATCTCGCGCAGCCGGCTGGAGATGATCCGCGTGCCTTTCCCGGTATGCCGGGAGGTCGAATCGGTCGCTGAGCGACTCGTGGGGCTGCGCATCGAGCGAGGCGTGCTGAACGAGATCACGCATCGTCTCGGTGGGCGGGTCGGCTGCTCGCACATCAAGGAGTTGGCCACCAACATCGTCTACTTCGTGGCCTCTCATCTGGTACGCCGGCGTGTAGGTGTCGACCCGATGAGCACAGCGTACGCGCTCAAGCCGCCGGAAGAGCGATTCACGATGACCAAGGAATTGCTGCGCGATTCGTGTTTGGCGTATTGTCAGACGACGCCGCAGGGGCTCGACGAACGCATCGGCATCAAGCGTGTCGGCGAGGAGCACAACAATCCGCTGCCGCTCGGCGAGCATGAGCCGTCACTGGGCGCCGTGCTCAAGAAGCGAGCCGCTAAGTGGGGCGACCGGGTCTACGTGCGCTATCGCACCGGCAACAAGGATCACGAGATCACATGGGCGGAGTTCGGGCGGAAGACCTTCCAGATTGCCAGGCACCTGATTGATCAAGGCATCAAGCCCGAGGACCGGGTCGCCATGTTGTCCGAGAACCGGGCCGAGATGTTCATGTTCGAGATGGCGGTTGCGTCTATCGGGGCCGTGACGGTGCCCATCTTCGCGGGTTATCCGGAGCCGCAGGTGTCGTACGTGTTGGGGCATTCGCGCCCCCGCTACGTGGTGGTGTCGGGGCCGCACCAACTCGAGAAGATCGAACGTAAACGGTATCCATGGATCGAGAAGTTCTTCTGCATGGACTGCGACGCCGCGAGCTTAAAGTGGGGGGCGATCGATTTCGCCACGCTCACGGCGGACGGTGGCGCATCGCAGGACGAACTCGATCGCCGAGTCGACGCCGTCGGGCCGGACGAGATGTGCGTGGTGATGTACACGTCGGGCACGACCGGCCCGCCGAAGGGTGTGAAGCTCTCGCATCGCAATCTCATCTCCCAGCAAAGAGCGGTCTCGCTCATCTGGGATATCGGCGAGAACGACTCGATGATGAGCTACCTGCCTTGGCACCACAGCTTCGGCGGTCTGTTCCAACGGTTCATGACGCTCTACCACGGTTGCACGCTCTGTCTCGACGATTCGCGCGGCAGGGACATCGACCGCTTGATCGCGAACTGGGCGGCCTTCAGGCCGACCGTGTTCTTTAGCGTACCTCGCGTGCACGATCAGTTGATGACACAATGCCGTGAGCACCGCGAAGTGGCGGATATCGTCTTCGGCAGTGGGCTTCGGTTCGTGTTCTCGGCCGGGGCGTCGCTGCCGGCGCATGTCGAGACGGCGTATCGGCAGCTCAATATTCCAGTGCTCGAAGGCTGGGGCCTTACGGAAACGTCGCCCTGTGTGACCGTGACCAGCGCCGATGACGCGTGGCAAAGTGGCTATGTCGGGTTCCCGATGCCGGGCTTGACAGTCCGGATCGACAGCGATCAGGAGATTCTCGTCAAGGGGCCGTGCGTCATGTCAGGCTACCTCGATGACGAAGAGGCAACTTCGCGAGTCATCGACGATGAAGGCTGGTTCCACACGGGCGACCTGGGCGAGTTCACGAGCCACGGGCTTCGCCTGGTCGGTCGAAAGGACGGGGCGTTCAAGCTGACCACGGGCGAGAAGGTCCACCCGCAGCGCATCGAGATGGTGCTGGTTAACGAGTCGCCTTACATCAACCAGGCGATGGCGCTCGGCCGCGGCAAGGACTATGTCTGTGCGATGATCTATCCGGACATGAGCCGGCTGAAAGAGTGGGCGGGGCACAACGGGGTCAAGGCGAAGTCATTGCTTACGGACCCGGCCGTCCACGAACTGTTCGCTTCGGAGATTCAGCGGGTCAATCCGCTGATCGAGGTGAAGTACCAGAGAATTCGGCGGGCGGTGCTGGCGGACGAGGAGCCCTCAATCGCTGAGGGGGAACTGACGCCGTCGGGTAAGATCGTGCGTAAGGCGGTCGTCAATAAGTACAAGGACAAGATTGAGCGGATGTTCACGCCGGATCTGGGCGACGGTGTCATCGACGTGCAGCAACCGCAATTGCAGAGGACTTAGAAGGCCATGAAAGGAAAGTCACTACCCAGCGTGGTCATAGCCGGCGCAGCACGGACGCCCATTGGCGTCAAGTGCGGGACGCTGTGCAACCTGGCGGCTGAGAACCTCGCGGCGCTGGCGTGCGAGGAGGCCATTCGCCGTAGCGGCGTCGACCGTTCGAAGATCGACGCGGCTGTCGGTGCCAACGTGTATCAGTTTACGGCTCCCGGCGCGCAGGACATCTACTTCCCGCGTAACGTTGGGCTGCGCTGCCATTTGAACACGGAGACCCCGGCGCTGATGGTGCAGCGGATTTGCGGCTCCGGCTTGCAGACGGTGGTCAACGGGTTCCAGCAGATCGCGCTGCCGCAGGAGGTCGAAGACGCTCGGATGGTGCTGTGCTTCGGAGCCGAGACGATGTCTCGTGCCCCGCGGATTCTTCGCGGACCGCGCACGCAGGCCAACTTCTGGGAGTTTGCCGAGGGCGGCGCCGTCGAGGATTCGCTTCTAGCGGGGCTCAATCACGATCTGGCGAGCACGAGCATGATGCTCACCGCTGACGAGTACGGCCACCGCATGGAGATCAGCCGGCACCAGTGCGATGTCTTCGCCGAGTTGTCACACACGCGAGCCCGCAAGGCTTACCGAGAGAACTATCTCAACGGTGGCGACGGACTGCGCGGCATGTTCCCGATCGACACGACGGACTTGGGCGGTCGAGAGGTGCATCTGGCGCGCGACGAATGCGTCCGGAAGACGACGCTCGACGTGTTGGAGAAACTGCCGGGCTTCACACCGAACGGGCTGGTGTCGCCGGGTAATGCGAGTGAGATTTGCGACGGAGCTGCCGCGGTGCTCATCGCCGATCGCGCGCGGGCCGAAGAACTCGGCCTTCCCACACGGTACGAGGTTGCGGGTTACGGTGTCGCCGGCGTCGAGCCTCGTGTGATGGGACGCGGCCCCGTGCCATCGATCCAGCAAGCATTGGCGAAGGCCGGTATCGAGCAGAAGGACGTAGGCCTCTTCGAGATTAACGAGGCGTTCGCGGCGCAGTTCCTCGGCGTAGAGAAGGAACTCGGGCTCGATCGCGAGATCACCAACGTCAACGGTGGTGCGATTGCGATCGGCCATCCTCTCGGGGCGACGGGGGCTCGCTTGATCACGGACTTGATGTATGAAATGGAGCGTCGCGGCGTGAAGTACGGTTGTGCTTCGGCGTGCATCGGCGGCGGACAGGGTGTGGCGGTTGTCATTCGGGATACTGAGTCTAAGTAGTGCTTTGTCAGACGATCAATGATGGGTGGCATGGGCAAGCGGCAGCTTGCCCGTGTCTCGCGATAGCGAACGTGCACGGGCAAACGAGTTTGCCCATGCCACCCGTCAGATCAGCGTCGATGGAACACTGGGGCCGGATTGCCAAGACGGGAATGTCGTTATGAAACGCGCTTTTGCATTCGGTGATAAGTCACTCGAGCCGGCCGTCAATCGTGTCAATGCGATCCGTCGCATTGCCGTCATCGGCGCGGGTACCATGGGGCAGGGGATCATCCAGGACCTGCTGACCAAGACGGATTTCGAGGTGTTGGTCCTCGATATTTCAGATGAAGCACTCGCGCGCTGTCGCGAGAAGTTCGACAAGCTGTGGGCGCGGCAGGTCAAGGGCTTCCAGATTCGCAAGGAAGACGCCGAGGCTCTTTCGGTGCGCTTGAAGTTCACGCCGGACTACGCCGAGCTGGCCGACGCCGACATCATCTGGGAAGTGGCGACCGAGCGGGGCGAGATCAAGGCGAAGATCTTCGAGGCCATCGAGAAGCATGGTGATCCGGAGGCCATCGCGGCGATCTTCTCGAACACGTCGTCGCATACCACGGCGGAACTCGCCGTGCTTTTCAAGTCGGAGGCCTTCCGTGAGAAGTTCCTCACGGTACACGGCTATTTCCCGTTCGAGGCCAACCGACTGATCGACGTGATGAAGGGCAAGTACGCCTCGAACGAGACGTTCGCCTTCGGCGTGGTGTTCGCCGATCAGATTCTCGAGAAGACCGTGATCGCGCTGCCGGTCGATCATCACGGCTACATCACCGATCCGCTCTTCCAGGCGATGGGCGCGATCGTCTCGTGGGATGTAAAGAGTTCACGCGACATTGTGGAACTCGGCGGCCTGTGGGACCTGTTCACCGCGAATCCGTTTACCGTGCTCGATCAGACGGGGCACATGCCCTATACCGAGTCGTCGCGCCACCTGGGCCAAGCACTACCGGAGAATGATCGACTGCGCAGCCTCTATACACGCGGAAAGGTCCACTACCCCGATTGGATCGCCAAGCTCGAAAAGGACGGCCGCATCGGCGTGACCTCGCCGTCGCGCAAGGGCTTCTTCGCGTGGAGCGAGAAGGGGCGTCCGCGGGCGGAACAAGTGCTCGATCCCGCGACGGACAAGTACGTGCCGATCGCCGAGATCTCGCGAAAGGACTACTGGTCCTACTACGAGGCGGCCGAGCGCGATCGACGCGCCGGCAAGATCAAGAGCGCCGAGTCGCTGGTCCACGTGGCCTGTGCCGATGACGCGGGCGGCCGCGCGTTTAGGCGATACGCCTTGCCGATTTGCCTCTACGCGCTGGACATGATCCAGGATCGCGTGGCGACGCCGGGTCAGATCAACATCTCGACCCGCGCCGGACTGCGATTCAAGGTCGGGCTCGTGGAAGTGGTCGACGCGTTGATCGCACACCTGACACTCGACGGGTTGATCGAACTGGTTCGCCGCGCCCGCGACGAGAACGCGGACGATCCGCACAACGTCGAGATGCTCGATGTCGACGGCGAATCGGGCCCGCGAAAGGGCAAGCCGTGCCTGCTGCACGACATGAAGAAGCGGAACATCACGCAGTTGCTCGGCTACGGCCGCTGCTATCGCACGCCGGTCGCGGAGTATGACTTTGACGCCGGTGATTACCGCGGCTGCTATCTCGATCTGAAGTTCTTCGAGCCCTCGTCGCGTGATCGCGTGGCGTCAATCGTCTTCAACTGCTCGCTGCGCGGCAACGTATTCAATCGTGCGGTGGTGGATCAGCTTACGCACGCTTACAGCCGCGTGCTGGACATGCATCGCGACGGCCGGTGCGGCGGCGTCTTCTTCACGGCGGCCGGCCAGGGCATGCGCATGCTCGGCGCCGACGCTCGTGAGTTCAACCGCGGATGGTTCAACCGCGAGACCGGTTACGCGCCGCTGACCGAAGCGGAGGCGGCTGACTCCAGTCGATACGGCGTCGGCTGCTTCCGGATGATTCAGCGAAGTCCGGTCGCGTCGGTGGGCGTGTTCGGCGAGAAGTGGGGCGGCGGGGCCGAGTTCACCTACTTCCTGGACCTCCGCTACGACGTGCGAGCGCATGGGTACGTGTACGACACGCTCGACCGCACGTCACGATGGGAGCAGAAGAACACGTACAACCAGCCGGAGTTGGACTATGCCATCTTGCCGGGCTTCGGCGCGGCGGGCGAGCTCAAGCGGCTTGGCATGGGCGACTCGGTCATCTTCGAGGTATTCGATCAGGGGATGACCGCCGACCGAGCGTATCAGGTCGGCCTGAGCAACGGCGTGTTCGACGACGAACTCGGAGCATTGCGCCGCGGCTACGAGCGCGTGCGCAACATGGCGAAAGACGCGCCGTATTCGCGTGCTCTGTTCAAGAAGGAACTCGCTCGCGACGCGGATGACGAACAGCTCGCCAAAGAGACCGGCGAGGTCTTCAACCCGAAAAAGAACCCGTACATCAAGACGGGATTGCTTGCCCTGCTCGATCGCGGTGGCAAGCGTTTGAAGATGGACTATGCCTGCAAGGACACGGTCCTTCCGGGGTGGCAGTATCCAGCCGCCAATGGCATGGTCGATGCTGACGAGACGGAGCCTTCCAATGTGGCCGGAGGGCAACAGGGCGACAAGTAGCCGTCGTGACCGGCTTGGAGGTTGTCGCATCCGCGGCCTCGCGGATGCGGTACGGCCCGAGGTGGAGCCACTAAGGCTATTTGCTTGAGGAGAACAAGCGTGACTTCTGAACAAATCGTTCAACATTGCCGGGACGTGCTCGAGCTTTTGCCGCGCGAAGCGCTGGCGTTGGCTCGCGAGAAGCACCCGGACATCGGCGGCTTCGGCGTGTTCCCCGTGTATGCGCCGTTGGAGATTATCCACGCAGCCGGGCTGATGCCGGTCGGCTTGTTTGGTGCCGGAGACAAGGTGGAGATATCGCACGCGGACTCGCGATTCCAGTCGTTCATCTGCTCGATCGCCAAGAGTACGCTGGAGCTATTCCTGCGCGACGAGATGGACGATTTCGTCGGGGCGGTGTTCAGCTCGATCTGCGATGTGGCGCGGAATCTATCGAGCCTGGTCCAGCGCAATACGCCCGCCCTGTACATCGAGTATCTGCACCTGCCGCAGAACATGGCGAGTGCCGGTTCGCTGGACTACACGACGGCCGAGTTCACGCGGTTCCGCACGAACCTAGCATCGCACCTTGAGCGGGAGATCACCGACGAAGCGATCGGCAAGAGCCTTGTGCTGTACAACAAGGTGCGCAGCCTCACGCGAGACCTTTACGGCCATCGCAAGCACAAGCCGAGTTCCATCGACGCGTCCGACCTCTACACGGTGGTCCAGGCCGGCACGCGCATGATGCCGGAAGACTTCATTCCGCTTCTCGAGCAGCTCCTAGCGGACATGAAGACGCGGAAGGTACACCCGCGGGACGGCGTGAAGGTCGTGATCGAGGGCTCGTTCTGCGAGCAGCCTCCAGTGGGGCTGATCGATGTGGTCGAGGCGGCCGGTTGTCTGGTGAAGGACGACGACATGGTCGTGGGCTGGCGGCTCTTCCATGAAGACATCGTCGCCAACGGCGATCCGGTCGGGGCGATGGCTCAGGCCTATCTGACGGGCAGTGTCTATACGTCGGTGCGGCATGACCGGGACAACCCGCGCACCGTGGGGCTCATGAATCGGATGAAGAACTCCGGAGCCGAGGCGGTGATCTTCGCGCCGGCGAAGTTCTGCGAGCCGGCGCTACTCGATTACGTGTTGTTCCGTCAGAAGCTGGATGAGGCCGACGTGCCTCATCTGAAGGTCGAGTTCGAGGAGAAGATGTGGACGTTCGAAGCGAGCCGGACGGAGCTGGAGACCTTCGCGGAGTCGATGTTGTTTGATTAGCACGGACTATCGGCGTTTGATTGGCGGTTGTCGACGGCGGCTCGGGCCGGGCCGGGCGACCGGGGTCAGGAGGATCACGCTGGTGGTTTCATGTATCTTTTGCGGAAAGGCGGGCCCATGCGAACGGCTGTAGCTGACGACAAGGACTATCGAGGGAAAGTCCACGCGCTCTCGCGCGATATCATGACCGATTGGATGACGGAGCTGAAGGACGCGACGCAGACGAACATACCCAGTGCCTACCTGATGATCAGCGGCAACTGCGTCGAGATTCTCCGCTGCTTCGACATTCTTCCGGTCTTCCCGGAAATCAACGCACTGCAACTTGCGATCCGGAAGAACTCGCTGCCTTACATCATCAAGAGCGAGGAACTCGGGTACGCGTCTGACAACTGCGCGTACGTGAAGGCGGACATCGGTTACACGATGTGCGGCGGAGTCGGCGAGGGCGGGAACATCCCGAAGCCGTCGTTGATCGTCTGCAACTTTGTGGGCTGCAACGTCTACATCAAGTGGTTCGAGCACTGCGCGGACATGATGAACGTGCCGATGGTCATGCTCGACATCCCCTTCGTTCGGGAGGATCGCCCGAGCAAGGAAGATGTCAACTACGTCCTCACTCAGCTCAAGGAGCTGATCACCGAGTGCGAGAAGCTCACCGGCAAGAAGTTCGACATTGACCGACTGCGCGAGATTCTCAAGCACTCGGCGAGAGCAGAACAGGGGTGGACGCGGGCGAAGGAACTGTGCAAGAATCGACCCACGCCGTTCGACTCGTATTTCGACAGCATCAACATGATGGGGCCGATCAACGCCCTTCGGGGAACGAAGGAGGCTGCGGACTTCTTCGATCAGACCGTCGAACAGTACGAGCACATGGTGGAAGAGGGTATGGGCGCGGCGGCGGACGAGAAGTTCCGCATTGTTGTCGAGGGGCCTCCACCGTACCCCTACTACCGCAACTTCCGCAACCTCTTCGAGGCTTGGGGAGCGGTCGCGGTGCAGAGCACTTACTCGACCGTGGGCGGCACGTGGGAGTTCGGATTCTGTCACGATCCCGAGCGTCCGCTGGAGAGCATCGCCGAGCAGATGATCGTACACAATCTGTGCAACCGGTCGATGCTCGAACGCTACAAGCAGATCAAGAGTTATGTCGAGGATTACGAGGCCGACGCGCTCGTCATCCACAGCATCAAGAGTTGCCGGTTGTTCTCAGCCGGGCAGGGGGACATGCGGGAGTACTTCACGAAGGAACTCGGTATTCCGACGTTGATGGTCGAGTCCGATCTGGAGGACCCGCGCTACTACGCCGAAGCCCAAATGAAGAACCGCATCGACGCGTTCTTCGAATCGCTGAGCTACAAGCGGATCCGAGCCGGGGCGGAGAGTGAAAAAGGGAAGGTGGGCTGATGGAATACGCGGCAGGCATAGACGTCGGAAGCACGCAGACCAAGGCCGTGCTGATCGACACGTCGCGGGCGATGGTCGCCAAGACGCTGATCGATACGGGAGCGAACGTCATCCGCGCCGGGCAACGTGCGCTTGACAACCTACTCGAAACGGCGGGAAAGTCGCGCGAGTCGGTCAAGTTCGTGGTGGGCACGGGGTACGGGCGCTACAAGATCGAGGCCGGTGATACGCAGGTCACCGAGATTTCCTGTCATGCGCGCGGCGCGCAGATGCTCTTTCCCGGCACGCGCACCGTCATCGACATGGGCGGGCAGGACACCAAGGCGATCAAGGTCGGCCCGGAGGGCGACGTAGTCGACTTCTGCATGAACGACAAGTGCGCCGCGGGCACCGGGCGGTTCCTGGCGGGTGCGGCCGAGGTGCTGGGCCACACGCTCGACGAGATCGGCGAGATATCACTGAAGGGCACGCACCCGATTCGACTCACCAGTGTATGCACGGTGTTCGTTGAATCGGATATTCTGTCCCACCTCGCGCAAAAGCAGAAGGTGGAGGACATCCTCGCCGGCGTGCATCTCGCCATCGCCTCGCGGACGATCGGCCTGGTGCGACGTACGGGTGTAGAAGAGGAAGTGACGTTCACCGGCGGCGTGGCGCGGAACATCGGCATGGTCAAGTCGCTCGAAGAGAAGCTCGGCGTGACCATGAACGCCAGCCCGGACGCGCAGTTTATCGGCGCGCTCGGCGCGGCGCTCTTCGCCATGGACCATGTGCTGGCGGGCCAGAAGCTTTCGGCCGACGCGCGGAAGGAACCGGCTGTCTGGGTAGATGAGTAGGAAACACCACACCACGGCATGGCCGACTCGGAACTTGTCGAGCGGCGGCGGTGGATAGAAATGTAATTGGGGAGGTTACGACTGTGGCATATATAGCAGGTGTTGATCTCGGCGCCGGAGCCACCAAGACGGTCATCATCGACGAAGAGCTGAAGGTGTTGGGGCGCGGCCTCGCACGAACGCAGGCCAACTTCGACAAGGTCGGACTCGAGTCGATCGCGGGTGCCTGTAAGGAAGCCGGGCTGAAGAACGACGACATCGATTACATCGCGTCGACGGGCCTGGGGCGATACAGCTTTTCCGAACGCGACATCCAGATTACCGAGTTGACGTGCGGCGCCCGTGGCGCCCACTTGCTCTTTCCCGAGGTGAACTTCGTGCTCGATATGGGCGCGCAGTGTACCCGGGCGCTGTCGCTGCGCGACGGCGGCAAGGTCAAGACGTTCCGGACGAACGAGAAGTGTGCGGCCGGCAGCGGCGGGTTCCTCGAACGCATCTCACGCTATCTCGAGACGAACATCGAGGCGGTCGGGGAGATTTCGCTCGAGGCGAAGGATCCGCAGCCGATCAGCAGCGTGTGCGCCGTTCTGGCTGAATCGGAGATCATCAACCACGTCTCCGAAGGCAAGACGGTCGCCGACATCTTCCGCGGTGCTCACGAGTCGCTCGCGGAACGCGCGCTGAGCCAGCTCAAGATGGTCGGTATGACGGACGGGGTGACGTTCATCGGCGGCGTGGCCAAGCAGCGCGGCATGGTGAAGGCCTGCAACGAGTTGTTCGGCGTGAAGGTCCACGTGCCCGAGCATCCGTTCCACGTAGCGGCGTTCGGGGCGGCATTCTTGGGACTGCAACGGTACAGGAAGTTGCATGCGACCGCGGCGGCTACGTAATCGATAGGGTGATGTGACTGACCGGGATTCGCTTTTAGACGCGACCAGGACCCGTTAAGGAAGATAGTGCCATGGATGCCTACGAACCGGCTGACTTCTATGCTTTCGAGGATTTGCTGACCGAAGAACAGCGGATGATCGCCTCGACCGTGCGTGACTTCGTAAGTGCCGAAGTCATGCCCATCATCGCCGAGCACGCAGCCAACGGAACTTTTCCCAAAGAGCTGATCCCCGAGATGGGCAAGCTCGGCTTTCTCGGCTCCAACCTCGACGGCTACGGCTGCAGCAACCTGGGCCCGATGGCGTATGGCCTGATCAACCTCGAGCTCGAGCGCGGGGACAGCGGCCTGCGCAGCTTCGTCTCCGTGCAGTCGAGCCTGTGCATGTGGCCGATCTTCACCTACGGCACCGAGGAGCAGAAGAAGCGGTGGCTGCCGGCGTTGTGCAAGGGCGAGCAGATCGCTTGCTTCGGGCTGACCGAGGCGGACCACGGCTCCAACCCCGGCGGTATCATCACGACGGCCAAGCGCGACGGCGACGACTACGTGATCAACGGCAGCAAGATGTGGATCACGAACGGGTCCGTAGCGGATGTGGCGATCGTTTGGGCCAAGCTGGACGGTGAGTTCCGCGGCTTCCTGGTCGAAAAGGACATGCCCGGGTACACGACGCGGGACATTCACAACAAGTTTTCCCTGCGGGCTTCGGTTACTTCGGAGCTTTTCTTCGACAACGTGCGCGTGCCCAAGGGCAACCTGATGCCGGGCACGGAGTGCGGGCTTAGGGCTCCGCTATCCTGCCTGGACCAGGCACGTTACGGAATCGCGTGGGGAGCGGTCGGCGCGGCGATGGCTTGTTACGACGAAGCGCTGCGGTATTCCAAGGATCGAATCCAGTTCGGTCGTCCGATCGCCGGGTTCCAACTCGTCCAGAAGAAGCTTGCGTGGATGATCACCGAGATCACCAAGGCGCAGTTGCTGGTTCACCGGCTGGGCCAGCTCAAGGAGCAGGGCAAGGCCAAGCACTACCATGTCTCGATGGCGAAGATGAACAACGTGGAGATCGCCTTGGAGATCGCGCGGGTCACGCGGAACGTGCTCGGGGCGGCCGGCATCTGCGATGACTACACCTGCGGCCGGCATATGTGCAACCTCGAAAGCGTCTACACGTACGAAGGCACGCACGACATCCACACGCTGGTCATCGGTGAGGCGGTGACGGGGATTCGCGCTTACGCGTAGCGGTTCAGTGGACCGTCTTGCCGGTTGTGTAGCTGTCTTGAACCCCGGCTATGCCGTCTTTGAGGAAGGCGAGCACGGTGCTATTGAAGATCTCGGTCTTGTCGACCATCACCTCATGAGCGGCGCCGGGGACGATGACGAGCCTTGAATTCGGGAAATGTGCTCGGAAGTGGACCCCGTCTTTGGGCAGGTGGATGAAGTCCTCCTCGCCCCAGATCAGGAGCACCGGTTTCTCGAGGTCGGCTAGTCGGTGGCGGCACGTGTTGTAGAAGATGCTCTTGAGGGCCCTGGCTGATGCTCGGCCCTCGGGCTTGAAGGCCGTGGGGTGGGCGCGGACGGCCATCTGATGACGGAAGATGCGCTCGGTCATGGGCGTATGGCGTTCATACAGGCGCTCATGGATGCTCGGCCAATTGCGCCGAAGATGATCCGTGACGACCGCGTCGCTCCAAACCACCTTGAAACCGAGAGTGAGTAGGATATCGGGTTCGGGCCAGCCGCCGCACGCGCCGGTCATCACGAGCTTCTCGACGCGGTCGGCGTGATCGAGTGCGAGCAGCAGGCCGAGGTGCCCACCCATCGAGCCGCCGATGAAGCTTGCGCGCTGGACACCCTTGGCATCGAGGAACGCCAGGAGTCTCTCGCAGAGCCACGGCAGTTCGTAGGACGCGTCCGGCTTGTCGCTCTTGCCGAAGCCCGGGATGTCGATCGCGAGCACGTGATACTGCTCGGCGAGCACCGGGATGTTCAGTTCCCAGAAGTCGGCCGACGTGCCGAGTCCCGGCAGGATGACGACCGTCTCGTCGTGCTCGCGGCCTTGCTCCTGATAGCAGAAGTTGATGCCGTCGACTTCGAGGTATTCCTCGCCCAACGCGTACCGGTACTCGGCCAGTAGCTTGTCGTCTCGATACTGGGCGAGTTGAACGTCAGTGCACCAAGCGCAGCCCGAAGTCAGCATGACGAGCGTCGAAAGTGCGAGCAAGGCAGCCCTGGCGGTACGCGGGCAGGCTGCGGGTTGGGACGATTCCACTGTCATACGTGGCGGCTCTCGCGTCATTCCGTGGCTGCTGGGTTCGTCGCACGTGCGGACGCCCCGGCGCCGGTCCGTCCGTCATGGAGGGCTGAACCGATCGGGGCGCCGTTGGGTCGCGGATAGTACTGGCACCAAGCGGCTGCATGCAAGCCCTCGGAGCTTGCGTTTGCAGAAAAGCAAGCCTAACCGAAATCGCTGGGCTGCGTCTGGTAAGATGGAGCGGGATCGGTATGTCCGCGGCTTGTCGCCGTCGGTCGTGGCGGGCAAAATGGCCCCGGAGCCGGCGATCCCGGACATGCCGCAACAGGCAGCACGTGATACGCATGACATCGGACCACTCGGATCTGACAAGAATCCTCCAGGAGGCCAGTGCGGGAGACGACTCAGCCGTGAATCGTCTCATGCCGCTGGTCTACCGGGAGTTGCGCGCGCTGGCGGAGAGCCATCTTCAGAAGGAACGGTCAGGCCACACGCTGCAAGCGACGGCGCTCGTACACGAGGCGTATGTCCGGTTGATCGATCAACGCGACGTGGTCTGGCAGAACCGGGCTCACTTCTTTGCGGTCGCCGCTCAGGCCATTCGGCGGATTCTGGTCGATCACGCGCGGTCCAGGCTCCGGGAGAAACGCGGCGGCAGCTTGCAGCGTGTGGCGCTCGACGACGAGCTTGCTCTTTCGACGCAGCGCGGTGCCGAGTTGCTCGCCCTCGACGAAGGGATGGCGAGGCTGGCTGAACTGAATGAACGGCAAGCGCGTATCGTCGAGCTGCGGTTCTTCGGCGGGCTTACCGTGAAGGAGGCGGCTGAAGTGCTCGGCGTGTCGGCGCGCACCGTCGACGGAGATTGGAGCATGGCCAGGGCCTGGCTGAGCCGCGAGCTTCGAAAAGGCGCCTAACGGACGGTCGACATGTCCGAATGCCTCACATCCGACGATCTTGCTCAGTACCACGCGGGCTCACTGCCGGCCAAGCGCGTGGGCGCCGTCGAGGCGCACTTGCGCGACTGCGCCGAGTGCGCCCGAAAAAGCGCTGCCTTGCACGATTCGGAGAAGACGCTACTCGACGACCTGCGGGAATTGGGGTCGTCGATCCTCGCGGAGCCGATATCCGAGCCGCCGCCGTCGCTGGACGCGAGTCAGCCGCTGAGCCCGGAGCGCGGCGATCGTCCGGCGCGAGCCGACCGCGGCACAGCCGCCGCGCCCGAGATCGAAGGCTACGAGATCATCCGAGAACTGCACCGGGGCGGGCAGGGAATTGTCTACCTGGCCATTCAAAAGACGACGAAGCGGAAGGTCGCGGTCAAGGTGCTGCGCGATGGGGCGTTCGCTTCGGCATCCGCGAAGAAGCGGTTCGATCGCGAAGTGGCGCTCGTCGCACAGTTGAAGCACCCGAACATCATCACGATCTTCGACTCGGGCCTCATGGACAACGGCCACCGCTACTGTGTGATGGACTACATCCGCGGCGAGCCCCTCCACACGCATGTGCGGGAGCTGAAGCTGTCGGTGGAGGAGACGCTTCGTCTGATGGTCGATGTGGCCCGCGGGGTCCACTACGCTCACCAGCGGGGCATCATTCATCGCGACCTCAAGCCGTCGAACATCCTCGTGGATTCGTCGACCGGCGAGGGGCAAAACGGCGCCCCGCGCGTGCTCGACTTCGGGCTTGCCAAGTCGTTGTCGGGCGGGGCGGAGACGCTCGTGTCGATGACCGGCGAGGTCTTCGGAACGCTCCCCTACATGGCGCCCGAGCAGGTACGCGGCAATCCGGATGAGATCGACGCGCGAACCGATCTCTACGCTCTCGGCATCATCCTCTACGAACTCGTGACCGGGCAGTACCCCTATCCCGTGGACGGTCAGATCCCCGAGGTGCTCCAGCACATCGCCGAAACCGACCCCACACCGCCGAGTCGGGCGTGGAAGATCGGCAAGGGGATCAGCCAGCGAGTCCAACAGCACAGGCGCGTACAAGTGAAGGGATGCCCGATCGACGATGAGGTCGAGACGATCATTCTGCGTTGCCTCGCGAAGGAGAAGGACCGGCGCTACGCCTCGGCCGAGGCGCTTGCCGACGACCTCGAGCGGTACCTCGCGGGTGACGCGATCCAGGCGAAGCGGACCAGCAGATGGTACGTGTTCCGCAAGTCGCTACCGCGACACAAGGTGACGGCCGCTATCGGCGTTGTAGTGCTCGTCGCGGCGCTGAGCACCGTCGTCGTATCGCATCAGCAAACTCGGTTGCGCGAGCAGAAGGTAGCCCAGCGGGAGTCGCTCATCGCGCAATGTCAGGACATGATGATGATCATGGACACGGCGCGCCTGGAGCAGTTGCTCGAGCGCGCCGACGAGGTCGGTCTTGCCCCAAGTGACTTCCATACCTATCGCGGGTGGGCGCGGACGATGCGGCTCGAGACCGAAGGC
Source organism: Phycisphaerae bacterium (assembly GCA_029260055.1). Taxonomy (GTDB): domain Bacteria; phylum Planctomycetota; class Phycisphaerae; order UBA1845; family UBA1845; genus JADFOB01. Next base: position 2,615 of record JAJDDX010000381.1, on the reverse strand, counting down.
GGCATGGCGGACGCCGACCGAGCGATAGAGCTGGCCCCCGAGCGTGCCCTCGGGTACTACCTCCGCGCCAGCATCAACGCCTACCACGGCAAATTCGCGCTGGCTGCCATCGACTTCGGAAAAGGGCAGGAGTTCGCGGGAGATTCCGGCCTCGAACTCGGCATGCAGGGCATGATCAAGGGGTTGCTCGGTCAATACGAAGAGGGGCTCAAGGACCTCAACGCGCTGGTCACGCAGCAGAAGGGCTCAGCGGCGGCTCTGTGGATTCGGGGTTTCTCCACCTGGTTCCATTTGCTGCGCCAATCACCGCCGGACATCGATCAGCGATGGCAGTTTGCCGAGGCCGCACTCGATGATCTAAACGCCGCCGCTCTGCTCTATCCGTCGACCGGTTTCATCTTCGATGTGCGCGCGGACCTCTATATTCGTATGGCGATGATGGGCAGCGCTCAGGGCCGCCCGCGCGACTTCGATCGCTATATGCGCTTGCGGCGAAGGGATGCCGAGCACCTTGTCGACATCGGGGCGGCCGGCAATGCCTATCGTCTGATGGCTGAAGACGCCTGGCTTGCGGGCGACGTCGAACGGGTGCTCGAATACGCCGACCTGGCTTATTCCGATTTGACCAGCGCGCGGCAGGTCTATTCCATCCATACGGAGGACGCACTCGACGGCGCGGTTATGCATCGTGTCTGGGCTACGTGGGCCCTGGGCGATGATGCGGGGGCGCGGACGCTTGCGGCGCAGTTGGCGGAAAAGCACCCGACGCATGCCGGCAATTTCGCTTTCGGCTTTGTCGAAACGGCTACGTTGGATGCGTCGACCCCTGACGGGGCGTCCGCCCGAGCCGAGTGGCTTGCCGATACCGAGCCGCTGGGCGCGCCGACGAATCGAACGAACATCGGTTGGTGGGCGGGCGCCAAATTCCGCGGCGACGACGAACTAGCCGCCCACATCGCACGGCGCTTGACCGTGGGGCTCGTTGACAACTTGCGCTGGCCGGGGCTTTGCATGCGCTATTTGCAGGGCCGCGAGAGTGACGCCGCACTTATACGCGGTGCCGGCGAGAACTTACAGTACGCCCACGTCGCGCGCTCGATGATCTTTGTGAGCGCTGATACGCCGCAGCGGCGCAATGACGTGTACGAGGCGATGCTGGCGACGGGTCATCCCGACTACGCGCTGACATGGGTCCAGGGCATGGTGCTTCGTGAAAAGCGCGAGGCGTCAGCGGGCGAGTAAGCATGGCGCGTGCGTTTCGGCCGGTGCTATTGATCCTCACCAAGTAGATCGATCATCTTCGCGCGAATCCGCTTCATCATCCGTGACTTGATGGCATGAACCTGGTTCGGCTTCATGTCGAACGCCGCACATACCGTGTCGATGGGCTTCTCCTCCATGACGTACGCCACGAAGGCCTGAAACGTTGACGGCTCGACCTCGGTCCTGACCAGGCGAAGGCAGTGTTTGAGGTGCTCTTGCCGCCAGACCTTGTCGAAGAGTTCGTCGGGCGTGTCCTTGGACTCCTCGACTCGCTTGAAGTCCTGACTCTCCGCCTGCATTTCGCGTCGATCGCGAAAGAGGTTCTTGATCCGGTTGTTGACCATCGTGCGCAGCCAGCCCTTGAATCGGCCGCGTTTGGGGTCGTACTCGAAGCCTTGGATGTACTTCATGACCGCGGTCATGCACTGCTGGGCGATTTCCTCCGCCTCGGCTTGACGGAGGCCGCGGGAGATGGCGAACCGCTGGAGCATGGGGCGGTAGATGGTATCGAACTCGTACCACGCGGCCTGATCGCGGTGGTCCTTCACGCGCAGGAGCAGGCTGGGACGAGTCGTATCCACGTTTGAATTGCCTTTCCAAAGGGGGCGGCCATTCCGACTCCGCCATTATCGCCCCTTGGAGCGTGGTTTTCCAGGACGGTTTTGATGTGCCCGTGGCTGGGGACCAAAAGGTCTGTTTTCGGCGTCAGATTCCGGGGTGGGGCGTGTATCCCGGATGGCAGCCGATGAGCGGAATCGGCGTTTAAAGAGGTATAGAGGTAGGGCGGTGGCAGCGGACGGCGGTGCGGCGGAACAGGGCTTTGAGGCCGCCGGAGCCGTCGGAAGTTGTGCCGGTGCGTGTCGCGCTGGTACGCTGTTTGCCGATAGTGGGCTGGTGGCCTCTCGTGGTTGGGCCGTGGCAGGCCCGGCCGATGAGTTGTCGCCGGTGCTACATCGAAAACCGGGATTCTCACTAACCGTCCGGTGGGAAGGGAATCTTTAGCGGTGGCGGATGCTGTGGCCAGTTGGCGCAGGGCATTGCCCCGCTGTCACCAAGCGATGAAAAGAAAGGCAGGAGCGATGAAGCGCTCAACGCACAAGAAGGGTCTGCACGCGGTTGTAGTCGGGTTCGTGGTGGCGGCAGGTGCCGTCATGCTATCCGGCTGTGACGAGTACGAACTCTACTTCGGCAGGGAACGCGACAACTGCGACTGGGAAGACTGCTTCTACGCGCCGTGGGGCGATTGCATCCCGCTGCCGTGGGGTGACTGCTTGGCGCGGGTCTTTTCCCGTGTGATCGACGTTCACCGTTCGCGCGGACGCCGCTGATGGCGTCCGCGCTTTGCTGCGCCC
>JAJDDX010000039.1 GCA_029260055.1 Phycisphaerae bacterium | reverse complement strand
GTCATGGCCTCTTCCTGGTCATGGGTCACGTAGACGGCTGTGGTCGCGAGTTTGGCGTGGAGGCTCTTGATCTCGGTACGCATATGCACGCGCAGCTTCGCGTCAAGGTTGGACAGGGGTTCGTCGAACAGAAAGACCTTCGGCCGTCGCACGACGGCGCGTCCGATGGCCACGCGCTGACGCTCACCGCCGGAAAGGGCGGTGGGCTTGCGCTCGAGCAAGTGCCCAATGCCGAGCATCGCGGCGACCTCGTCGACTGATTGCCTGATCTCGCTCTTGGCGACGCGGCGCATCTTCAGGCCGAAGGCCATGTTCGCTGCCACCGTCATGTGGGGATAGAGGGCGTGGTTCTGGAAGACCATGGCTATGTCACGGTCCTTGGGCGCCACGTCATTGACGACCCGATCGCCTATGCGGATTGAGCCGTGAGTGACTTCCTCGAGCCCGGCGAGCAGGCGGAGCGTCGTTGTCTTACCGCATCCGGAGGGGCCGACCAGTACGATGAACTCCCCGTCCGTCACGTCGAGACAAAGGTCCTTGACGGCGTGGGTCTCGCCTTGCCTCGAGTCATAGACCTTGTCGACGTGCTGAAAAGCCACCGTTGCCAAAGGCGAGCCCTCGTTTCTCTAGTGTGCATGCGACCGAACGCTCGCCCGGCAAACACCAGGGCATCAGTACAAAGCCATCACGGTCGCGACCTGCCGCCATCGAACGTGCGACTTGTCATGTTAGTCCGAGGGCTTCGTCATCCGCAAGCGGTGGCCGGAGCGAGACCTCGCGCAGCGACGCTTCCAATACCTGTGGGAGAGGCACAAAACGGCACACCGCGCTCACGTGCCCGTCAGCAGGGCTTCCGCCACGGAGCGAGACCGGTCGGTCGATTGACAAGCCGTGTTCGCAAGGCGTAGGCTGCCCGGCGGTAAGTCACACGCCGGTTGCCTTGGAGAGGGACGTGACGGTCCATCAAGACTGCGCGGGGTTCGGGCTGGGCGCTGCCGTCGACGGTGCGGCTGAAAGAGCTGCGGATCATCGCGGATGGTGCCTGTTGCGAGCACGGATTCCTGAAGGGAGGCAAGTCGGATGGAGCATGTCGGATGGCGGAGGTTTGTCGTTGCGTCGACCTTCCTGATCGGAATCACCGTGACGGTGGGGACCGGATGCAACCCGTCGGGCGGCGGTGACGGCGCCAACGACAACGGCGCAACCACAAATACGAACACGAACACAAACGCCAACACGAACGACAACGCAGCCAACGAGAACGGCGGCCCGGACGTACCACCCCGTGCCGATCTGGTCGACCCGAGAAGCCTCACGTACGTCGGCGCGTTCAGGCTTCCGTTGCGGGCAGCCGGCGCGCCGGATGCGCAGAGCTGGGAGTACAGCGGACAGGCGCTGGCGTATAGAGCCGACGGCGATCCGGACGGCGACGACGACGGCTTCCCGGGTTCGCTATTCGGTACCGGGCACGACGTGACGAACAACGTGGGGGAGATCAGCATCCCCGTGCCTATCCACTCTCGGAATCTGGATGAGCTTAACAGGGCTACGACACTGCAGGACTTCGAGGATATCCGCGGCGGCCTTTTCGATCCCTTTGTCGAGATACCGCGCGTCGGTTTGGAGCACCTGCCGGCTCATGGCGCGCGAAGCTCGGCACGGCTCTACATGGCCTGGGGGCAGCATTTCCACGAGGAGGTCGAGACCACGATCCCCACGCACGCGTGGCGCGATCCCGACCTATCGACCGGTGCCACCGACGGTGCGTGGTGGGTCGCGAACGAATCGCTCTACAGCGTCAACGGCTATCTCTTCTCGGCACCGCAGGCGTGGGCCGACGCGTTTCTGGCGGGCCGATCATTGCTGACCGGAAGGTTTCGGGATGGCGGCTGGTCGGGCATGGGGCCGAGCCTGTTCGCGATCGGTCCGTGGCAGCATGGCGATCCGCCCGCTGCGGGTACGCGCCTGGATGCGGACACGTTGCTGCTCTATTCCAACACGCGCGGCGGCGACTCGGCGGAGTTTCAACTCACCGGCTATCAGCATTCCGACGAATGGACCGGCGGCGCCTGGATCACTTCCGGCGATCAGTCGGCGGTCGTGTTCGCGGGCACCAAGGGCTCGGGCTACCTGTGGTACGGCTTCACGAGCCCGGGCGGCGACGGCATGCCGTGCGTCGAGCAGAATCTGACGATGGTCGGCTGTTTCGATCCCGACGGCGTCGAATGTCCCGCTGCGATGTCTAACTTCTGCGAGGGGAACATTCCGGAGAGTCGCGGCTGGTGGAGTTCGCGGTTCGACGCGCAGATGCTCTTCTATGATCCCGCGGATTTGGCGGCTGTGCTTGCGGGAGAGATGGAGCCGTACGAGCCGCAGCCCTACGCGACGCTCGATCTTGACGATAACTTCTTTCTTGGCGACACGGTTGAGCCGATTATGCTAGGGACGGGCGACCAGCGTCGCTTCCGCGTCGGCGAGATGACCTTCGACCGTGAGGGAGGACTCCTGTATATTCCGGAGCCCTTCGCCGACGAGGCTCAGCCGATCATTCACGTGTGGCGTGTAGGGGCTGTCGCGGGTGCGGGGTAGACGTTGGTGCGGGGTAAACGCCGGGCGGATTGGACGCCGTGCAGTGGCTTGGCACATCAAGCCGGAGGTTTCGCTGTGCAAGACAAGAACGATGAGACTTCGAGAAGCGCCGTCAAGATCAAGCTGCTGATCCGGGTCGCGCTGGTTGATGGTCGGTGGGATGACCGAGAGGTTACGCTGCTGGAGAAACTGGCTGACGCACTCGGCATCAGCCGCGACGAGCTTGCGGAGTTTCGCAAGAGCCCGGAACTCGAAGTCGCGGAGCTGTCAGCCGGTTTACCTGTAGACAACGCCGGCCGCATCGAGTTGTTCGGCGAACTCGTCAAGATGGCCTACGCCGATCGAACCGTGCACAAAAGCGAAATGCAGCTTCTGATCAAGCTCGGCAACGTCCTCGGCTTCGACGAGGAGTCGGTACGCGGCATCGTCGAAGAGGAGGGGTAGCGGTCTGCTGCATGGCGATGTGCCACTAGTAGTTCGTCCCGCGTGCGCGCTATCCGCCACTTACGAACGACCATATCACGGGCAAGCTGCTGCTTGCCCATGCCACCCAACTGCGCGAGATCCAGATGGCGCGATACCGCTGGGTGCCACGGGTGGCTTGTCCACCAGTGCCGTAGCGTCGTCCTTCATGGGCGGCGCAGTCGTAGGGGCCGCTGTGCGGCCCATCGATTCACGGACAACTCTGCCCCGGGCAATCGCACGGCGCGGCGAACGGGTAGGCGCCGCCTTGGAACCCGGACACCGCGTGGTTGATGTCCGCGAAGTTGACGTCGCTGAAGTCGGGGATCTCGGGCGTAGCCGTTCCGCCTTGCAGGTCGAGCCACACCTTCGGCTCGGACTGAATGCTCTGGAACCCGCGTACGACGGCTGAGATGTCCTTGAAGTTGCGTACGCCGTCGGGCGGCGTGCCGGTGGTCGCACCGACGACATCGCCGAAGTCGATGGCTGTGCGCAGCATGAGCGCGGCTGAGTAGTTGGCATCGTCGTTGATGTCCATACCCTGTACGATGGCCTCGACGAGATAGGTTCGCCCCGGCGAGGTTTCGCAGTCGCCGACGTGGACGGTTGAATCGACCCACGGTTGGCCGCCATTGTCCACGCTCCAATCGCGGTGGTGCGGCACGTCGTCGATTCGTGCGAGTAGCTGTGGGGTTGTCTCCGGCCCCGCGATTGCCAGTTCGGTCGGCTCGCCCACCCAGCCGAGCATGACGTTCTGTCCGCCGAGGTCGTAGAGGCTGACTCGCCGCGCGGTCGATAGCCCCGCGTTGGCCGGGTTCGGATCAAGCGAGAGGTATCGGTTCTTGAGGACGTAGCAGATCCCCTCGACGCACACCGCTCCGGGCGGATCGCAGTCCTCGTCGCCGGTGCACGTTGTCCCGAGGCTGTCTTCACGGAGCACGCCCGCGAACTCACACTCGTCGGGTATGCCGTTGGCGTTGGTGTCCGGTGATGTCCCGGAGGCGATGTCGCACACGTCGCCCGTGGCGTTCGGTTGGCAATCCAGTTGGTCGGGATTGAAGAGTTCGCAGTTGTCGTCACTGGCACACACGCCGTCGTCATCGGCATCGTCCGGATTGTCGATCGGACATGGGTCACAGCCGTCCGGTGTGCCGTCTCCGTCTCCGTCAACCGAATCGTCGTGTCCTGGGCAGATATCGCAGGTGTCCGGAACGCCATCGCCGTCGCCATCGGGTTGGCACTCGTCGGGGATCTGGTTCGAGTCGCAGTCAGCACTGGTCTGACCGGCGATGTCGCACTCGTCTGGAATACTGTTCGAATTGCAGTCGGCAGACGTCCCGAAGAAGATGTCACAACTGTCAGCCGCGCCGTTCGTGTTGCAGTCTGGCTCACACTCGTCGGGAACGCCTTCCCCGGCGCAGTCTTGGCTCGTGCCGTCGATGATGTCGCATGGATCGGGATTGGCGTTTGCGTTGCAGTCCTCCTCGCAGTGGTCGGGTACGGCGTCTCCGCTGCAGTCTGAGCTACTCCCGTCCGCGATTTCGCATACGTCGGGGCGGCCCGTGTCGTCGCAATCACCGATGATTCCGTAGATGTATGCCGCCCCGGCGCCGCATTCCAGACCGGGGTCGCACGCGCTGTCGTCATCCTCCGAACTGAGCAGCACGTATGGGCCGCTTACCGCTAAACCTGCGCCAAAGCGATCGTCGGGTTGCCAGTCCTGTGACGCGAAGACCGTCTCCTCGGTCCACTCGGCGCCGCTGAATCGGTACGTATAGACGCTCGGGTCATCATGGGCCCCGACAACGACGTAGGCGCCGGCGAGCCCGACCGCATCGCCGAACCTAGCCCACGCCGACGGCGCGGATGAGTGCAACTCTGCTTCCTCGGTCCATCCGTCCGTGCCGAGTCGGAATGTGTAGACCGATCCGTTCTGGGGCGCGAACTCGCTATCGCCGGGCGCACCTACCGCAAGCGTATCGCCGTCCAAGGCGAGCGACAGGGAGAACAGCAAGGGTTCTCCTTCGCCATCACTCGGTGTGATCTTCTGTTCCTCGACCCACTGTGAGCCGTTCCAGATGTAGCTATAGGCGGCTCCGTCGAACTGCGGTACGTTCCCTATCCGACCGACGACCGCGCGACTGCCGTCGATGTCGACGGGCCGGCCGAAAAGATCGCCGAGCCCCGACGAATCCGATGGGAGCAACTCCTGCTGTTCCAACCAAACGTCGCCCTCGAGCCGGTAGACGTAGGCCGCGCCGGGATCACCGGAGTCAAACGCGTATGCTCCGACCATGAGCCACGGCAGATCGATGGCTACGGACACCCCGAAGTTGTCGCCGGCGCCTGCGGTGGAGCCGATGAGCTTCTGTCTCTCCACCCACGCTCCACCCTCGTATCGGAACACGTACGCTGCACCGGCCTGCGCGCCAAACTCGCTGTCCTCCTTGGCTCCGATGACGAGGTAGTTGCCTTGGAGGGCGACTCTTACGTGGCCCTCAGAACTCGGAATACCGCTGGCCGGCGCGACCACCGCCGTGGCATTCCACTCCGTGCCTGTGCGTGTGAAGATATGTACCGCGTTCTGGCCATTAGATCGACCAGTCACGGCTGCCCGGTCGCCATCGAGGGCCAGGTAGCGTCCGAGGCTGTCTCCGGCGGCCGCATCCGGTGGGAGCAACTCGTCGAAGAGGCACGCGCCCGGCTGCGGGCATAGATTCGGGTCGCATGCAACGGTAGCGCTCCACACACCTTCAACGCATAGCGGGGCAATGATCTCTTCACAGATTCCGTCCGGCGCACAGCAGGCACCGAGCTCGCATTCGTCCGGAACGCCGTTCAAGTCCTGATCCTGACTCGTTCCGTCGGTGATATCACATTCATCAGCCACGAGGTTCGAGTTGCAGTCCGGCTCGCATTCGTCGGGTATCTGATTCGTGTTGCAGTCGTCGCTGCTCAGATCAGCGAGATCGCATTCGTCGGGGATGGTGTTGCCGTTACAGTCAGCCGAGCTGCCATCGAAGATATCGCAACTGTCAGGCGCGGCATTCGTGTTGCAGTCGGGTTCGCACTCGTCCGGCACACCCTCGCCGGCGCAATCCTCGCTCGTGCCGGCTGCGATATCGTCCAGGTCGAACACGCCGTTGTGGTTGCAGTCGTTGAACTCGTAGGCGCCCATGTCGACAACCGGCCGCGCTCCAGAGCCGGTGTCGGGCACGAACGGATCATCGCGGAAGCGCGGCAACGCGAGGCGGTCGTGCGGGGTAGGCTCGGTCACGTCGCCGTCGCTGTCCAGGTCCAGTTCATCTGCGGGGACTGCGGCATTATCGCCTGCGTCGATGCAGGGCGAGCCGATGATGATGCTCAGGTCATCGTCCGGTGTGCCCATGACGTCATCGGGCCCGTCCGCGTCGGCGAAGAGCGGGTCGGATGCTATGTTGCCGAAGCCGTACGTCCCGCTGTAGCCTTGAATGCAGCAGTAGTCAGCACTGGGTGTCCCGCTAGAGCCTACGTAGATCTGTGCCGTCTCGTCGCTCCCGCCACTGTCAGAGTTTCCCCAGAGAATGGAATTCACGACGATCAGCGCACCGAAGGCATACACACCGCCACCGTTGCCACCTGCCGCGTTGCCGCTGATCGAGCAGTTGTCGATAATCGATCCCGACCCTGTATACAGTGCTGCGCCAAGGGATCCCGTATTGCCGCTGAATATGCAGTTCACGAACGTGGTGGTGGGCCCGCTGCTACGAAACGCGCCGCCTTGCTGGGCATGGTTTCCCACGAATGTTGAGTTGGCCACGTGGCTCAGCGGGTTCGGGAAGCCTGAGGCGTGGTAAAGCGCGCCCCCGAACCATCCGGCCGTGTTCCCTTCGAACGTACACGCTCGGATTTGAAGGCTCTCCTCACCCCATGTCCGTATAGCGCCACCGTCCCCCGTGGCGGAGTTGCTCCTGAATGCCACATCGAGAAGTGTCATGCTGGTGCCTTCGCTGCTATCACTGTGAACGGCTCCACCCGAACCGGCGGTGTTGCCCGTGAACTCGGTCAGCTCGATCAGGAGTGAGCCGTACGTGATGGCAATTGCGCCGCCGAGCCCGTCGGCGTGGTTGTTCACAAAGACGGTGTCCGTGACACTCCACGCGCTCGCGGACCACACCCAGATCGCGCCGCCATCTTCCGAGGCTGTATTCCCGACGAACCTGCAGTTGGAGATCGCCGGATCGGACAGAAACGCAGACAAGTATAAGCCGCCGCCGAATGGCCCGCTGCCGTTCGTGATCGTAAAGCCATCGATGCGGGTTGTCTCGGTGGCGCCGCCCAGCGCGGTGATTACGCTGCCGGTTTGGTTGCCGTCGAGGAACGTCTCGTTGACCGTCCAGTCGCGCTGTTCGAGGAGCGTCTCCGTACCGGCGAAGCCGCCGTACATCTCGACGCCGATAGCGAGCGTGAAGTTGCCGACGTAGGTCCCAGCCGCTACCCAGATCTGATCGCCGGGTTGGGCCGCGGTCAGCGCGGGCGGCAGCGTGTCGTAGGCCGTCGCCCATGACAGGCCATCGCCGCCCGGGGCGGCGTCGTCATCGACGTAGCGGATGGTCTGCGCGGCGGCGATCGGTCCGGAAACAAGCAGGAATAGCAGTACGGTGGCGGTGCGTCGCACGTGGGGCCCCTCCTGAAGTAGGCAAGTTCCGCCGGCCCCGTGTTCGACACAAGACGGGCACCCTCGCCATGATACCGTATCTGTGCGGCCAGTTCTACTGTAATCGGGGGTGGGGAGGCGAGAGACTCCAGGATGGCGAATTCAGAATTCGCTATTCGCCATTCGTGATCCGCCACTCCCGAACCCCCCTCAATCCCCCCTTGGCGAGGGGGGAAGCTGTGTCGCGGTCCGCCGGCGGGGGGGAAGCTGTATCGCGGCACGCTGGTGCCGGGGAAAGCTGTGGCGTCGACCCGCGGGCGGAGGGTACAAAGTGGTCCTCCCGTCGCGTTTCGGTGGTGGCAAGTATGACCGCGCCAGGATTGCGTCGGCAAGTGTATCGAGGTTCGTTTTCCGGCCGTGCGAGCAATCAGAGCGCCGGGCGCAAGCCCGGTGACATGACCGCGGGCTTGCGCCACGCGGCTCTGATCACGGCATAACGCCGTCATACTAACCCGAAAGTGCCGAGACGGATGGGCCGTAGCACCGCCAAGAGCGGTGGCACGCCGGCAGTCGACGGCGCCGTACGCCGCGAAGACGGAGGGCGTCAGTGCGCGCAGGGGCCGGACTTGCACAGTGGTGTGCTGGGGCCCGGCTCGGTGAGTAGGTCGGCAATGGTGGTAGCGGCGAAGGACTGCTCCACTAGTTCACTGGCTTGGTCCAGTCGCCTGTGCAGTGGGCAGAGTTCTCTCCCGTGTGAGTCGAGTCGGAGCGGACAGGTCTCGATCCGTTTGATCGGATCGACCGCGCCGACCACGTCCAAGACCGTCATCTGGTCCGTCGGCCGGGTGAGCGTGAAGCCGCCGCCGAGCCCGCGCTTCGAATCGACGAGTCCGGCGCGCCGCAGGGTCTGAAGTACCTTTGACAGATAACCCGGTGGTACCTTCGTGATTTCAGCGATGGTCGAAGTGACGACGGCGTCGCCCTCGGCTTGAGCGATGGCGACGATGGCGCGAAGAGCGTACTCGGCTGTTGGCGAAATCACGTTCCACTCCGGTTTTGGTCATTTGGACCTTGACATCCAGATTGTGGCGTGTAAACTCCCGGGCGTCAAGTGGATATTTGGGTCCAATTAGTTGCCTATGGGCGACGGGAGATTACCTGATGGGCACGAAAAGGCTTTGGGCGGCCTTTGCAGCCGTCATTATCGGATCGTTCTCAGTACTCGGTTACTTCGGCGTCGAGCTGTACCGGCAGGCGCCGCCGATTCCCGAGCGGGTGGTGTCGGCTGACGGCACCACGCTCTTCACGAAGACGGACATCCAGGACGGGCAAAACGTCTGGCAGTCGATGGGGGGGCACGAGGTCGGGAGCATCTGGGGCCACGGGTCCTACGTCGCCCCGGACTGGTCGACTGATCGGCTCCACCGTGAGGCCACCTGGATCCTCGATCGCTGGGCGAAGTCCGAACACGGCACGGCGTTCGCCGAAGTGTCGCCGGAACTCCAGGCGGGTCTGACGGCGCGCTTGAGCACCGAGCTGCGCACGAACACGTACGACGCCGGCACCGGGGTCGTGACCGTGTCGGCGACGCGGGCCGAGGCCATTGCGGCTATCAGTGCCCACTACGCGGCACTATTCGGCGACGACCCGTCGATGGACGGCCTGCGCGACGCGTACGCGATTCCCGCCAGCGCCATCAAGACCCCCGAACGGCAGCACGCGCTCAACGCCTTCTTTTTCTGGGCGTCGTGGACATGTAGCACGAACCGGCCCGGCAAGGACGTGACCTACACGAACAACTGGCCGCCGGAGAGCCTCATCGGCAATCGACCGACGGGTTCGATCGTCATCTGGTCTATCTTCAGCTTCGTCGTGCTGCTCGCCGGTGTCGGAGCGCTCAGTTGGTACTTCGCGGTACAGCGCGGCAAAGAGGAGCCCGCCGCCGACGTGCCCGCGAAAGACCCGCTGCTCGGTTTGCAGCCGACGCCGTCGATGAAGGCGACGCTCAAGTACTTCTGGGTCGTGGCAGCACTTATCGTGGTTCAAGTCGGGCTCGGCGGTGTGACCGCGCACTACGGCGTGGAAGGGGACGGCTTCTACGGTTTCCCGCTGGCCGAGTACCTTCCTTATGCAGTGACGCGGACATGGCACACGCAGCTCGGCATCTTCTGGATCGCGACGGCATGGCTCGCGACCGGGCTCTTCGTCGCCCCGGCTGTGTCGGGTTATGAGCCCAAGTTCCAACGGGCCGGTGTGAACTTCCTGTTCATATGCCTGCTTATCATCGTTGTGGGGTCGCTGGTGGGGGAGTGGCTCAGCGTTCAGCAGCGACTCGGTTTCGTGGCGAGCTTCTGGTTCGGTCACCAGGGCTACGAATACGTCGACCTCGGGCGTTTCTGGCAGATCTTCCTGCTGGTCGGGCTGGTGCTTTGGCTGGTGTTGATGGGGCGAGCGATGTGGCCTGCCCTTCGCAAGGCGAGCGAGAACCGTGCGCTGCTCGCGCTCTTTCTCGTCGCGTCCACCGCCATCGCTCTGTTCTACGCAGCGGGGCTGATGTGGGGGCGGCAGACCAACCTGGCGATCGTCGAATACTGGCGATGGTGGGTCGTTCATCTTTGGGTCGAGGGGTTCTTTGAGGTGTTCGCTACCGTGGTGATTGCGTTCCTCTTCGTGCGCCTGGGATTGCTGAGAGTGCGGACCGCGACGGCCGCGGCGTTGTTCTCGAGCACGATCTTCCTGAGCGGCGGCATCATCGGGACATTCCATCACCTCTACTTCACCGGGACGCCGACGGTCATCCTCGCTCTGGGTGCCACGTTCAGTGCGCTGGAGATCGTGCCGCTGGTGCTCATCGGGTTCGAGGCCTACGAGAACCTCGCCCTGAGTCGTGCCCGGCCGTGGGTCGTTGCGTACAAATGGCCCATCTACTTCTTTGTCGCGGTGGCGTTTTGGAACCTGGTCGGCGCGGGCCTCTTCGGCTTCCTGATCAACCCGCCGATCGCCCTCTACTACATGCAGGGGTTGAACACGACAGCGGTCCACGGACACGCGGCGCTCTTCGGCGTGTACGGGATGCTCGGCATCGGCCTGATGCTCTTCTGCCTCAAAGGCTTGTCGACGCAGAACGTTTGGAAGACAAAGACGCTCGGTTACGCTTTCTGGTCCATCAACATCGGGCTTGCGTTGATGATCGTATTGAGCCTGCTGCCGATCGGGCTGGCACAGGCCTGGGCGAGCATGGAGCACGGCATGTGGTACGCCCGCTCGGCGGAGTTCCTCCAGGTTCCGGTGATGGGCACGTTGCGCTGGATGCGGGTCATCGGCGACACGGTCTTCGCCAGCGGTGTGCTGGCGCTGGCATGGTTCGTATTGGGGCTCAAGACCGGATGGTCATTGAGTTCGCACGGCGCCGCGGCCGGAACAGAATCCGCAGCAGCATAAGAGCGTTCTAATCGTCTCGAAGTTATGATAATGCGCTTGCCAGCGGACGGAGCGTTCCGATAGGATTAACGAGGCCGTCCCGCTTCAGCGCGGGCCCGGGCCAAGGGATCGTATTCTCCGACGTGTCGGCGTTTGCTGTGCCGCGTGCCATGCCGCGCGGACTTATCGTCGAGGCGACGCTGAGGGTAGCCAGCCGATCCTTCCGTTTCCGTGTGAGTCGTTAGCCTGATGTTCGAGGGAATGTGAGTGGCTGGCCCTTCGGGTTCACACCGCCAACGTGTGTGTCGGCGCCTGGCAGTGCGGTGCACGCTGGTGCTCGCCGTCTCGGTTGGTGCCGCGACACTGGCAGCCCCCGCCTCTCCGACGGACGACCCGGCGGTGACGGTCGGTGATCCCGCGTGCGATCCGGTTGCCCGCCGGACCGACCCCAGCGGCGACGGGCCGTTTGATCCCGCCGCGCACCGCCTCGTCAATCTCCTCGAGTATACAGTGGGTCGCTGGGCGCCTACTGCCCCGGCGTCAGACCTTTTCACCGGAGCCTACGACCTCACCGGCGAGTTCGCACGCCTCGATCTCGTGCTGGACGGACTCAACAATCCGCCGGGCAGCGTCGACCCCCAGGACTTCACACCCTTTGCTTTCGGTGATCATCCCGTCTTCGGGTTCGTCGAGATCGACATGGACGACGACAACGACACCGGCGGCGAGCTCGACGCGCCGCAATACCGCTACCTGGGCAACATCGTGCGGTTCGGAGGGCAAGCCCACGGCGATGAGTTCGCGGATCGAATCGCGCTTGACGGGACCGCCTTCGACGGCGGCTTCGCTACCGCACCCTACGTCGAGCGGCATGGCGAGGAGTTCCACTTGTCGCTGCTCGGGGATGATCTGGGGATC
>JAJDDX010000380.1 GCA_029260055.1 Phycisphaerae bacterium | reverse complement strand
CCGCGGTCATCTCACGCTGCCGCACGCCGCCGCCGGCCGAGCAGAACCGTCCCCACCGCCAGCAACAGCAGCGTAAAGACGATCAGGCCCCATTCGGACATAGCGGGGACAGCCGCCATCGCCGTCTCTTCAAATGAGTCCTCATCGCCCGCGGCAATCGGAACTCCGATGTCTTCTCCATTCTTCGTCCAGCTTCCGCCCACGACAAAGATGGCCGGATGCTGCGTGGAGAACGTGATCGTAACCACAGTTCCCGGGACCAAGTTGGCGCCCCAGACCACGTTCACCGTGTTGCCCCCGGGGACAGTCACAACGCCCGGGGGCACCACCGCCACGTTGGCGATCGTGCCCCCGGTGCCGCTAAACGTAACGTGAAGATCGTTGGGCCCCAGACTCGCAGGGACTGTAATCGTGTAACGCCACCAATGCAGCGCGCGAGACTCCCCGTCGTCCTGTGCGGTCGCCGGCAGCGCAATGGCCGAAAACACCAGCAGGATCGCGGCGATCGCACGCACAGGTTGAACGCGACAATAAGATCTACTCATCCGAAAGCTCCTTGAACAAACCGACCATCTCGCGCGCGGAAGTCCGGTGGAGCGGGCGCTGCACGCCTTACGAACCGGACCCCGTGCGCGGGACTGCCCTCCACAGCGGACCCGACGAGAGTGCCGGTACCCGCCCAATACAAGTCCCGAAACCGACGAACGCGTTCACATCACGCCGCCGCGGGCCGCCGTCTGCCAAGCACGACCGTCCCTGCCGTCAACAGCAGTAGCGCCATGACGATCAGGCCCCACTCCGAAACCGCGGGCGTCACAAATGGAGGAGTGGTCACGAAGAGAACGTCGTTGTCTTCGTTCATCACGTAATACTCCAGGCCCATTCCCGTCAGAAACGGTTCGAAGTCTTCCGGCGGGGCCACGTAATGGGCTTGCTGGATGAGCAGGTTCGTAACCGACTCGCCCGCAACCTCCACGCCCGTGCCGGGCGTGCCCAGATAGAAGCGCATCACACTGCCCTGGATGGGGTCGAAATCCACGCCGGTCATGTCAAAGGAGGCTCGCGCAAGTCCGCTGTCCCACCCGCCGTCGTAATAGGTGCCCATACTCTGGCTCTCGGCGGAGTTGGTCCCGTCGGCAGGGACGGCCGGAGCGTTGATGCACTTGATATCCCAGAACACCGTCGTCGTGATGTCCTGCTCGTTGGGATCTACTAGGGGGACAGGTGGACAGTTAGCAGGAACGGCGGCCGGACGAGTCTGTTCCGCGTCGGCGTCGTTGCCCTCCCAGAAGTAGCCCAGCGTGAAGGTGACCCTGCACGTACTTGGGCAGCCGCCGGTATTCTTCGCTCGAACCTGCGCGCTGGCCAGCTTGGCCTCCTTGGCCGCCACACCTGGCCCGAACACCCCGACATCGGTGGCGCCGCCGGACTTCCACGTGTAGTAGTGTCTAGCGCCAACACCGTCAAGGCAGCTCTTAGTCTGCATCGGTGGGACCACAAGCCCTGCCACAACGTCCGTCTCCGAAAAGCAATGATGGTCCGTGACCACGCTGACGTTGGCGGCCGCCGTGTCCTCGGCGCCCTCTTTGTGTCCGATGCCTATGTGGAGCCCGTAACCCTGGCCGGGCGAGGGCGGCGGCTGCGTGTTGATCAGCAACTTGAAATCGTAATCCTCCTCACAGGAAACGGTTTGGACCCCCACCGGCGGCGTGAACTGCCCGAACACAGGCGAACTCCCGAAAAGACACCCGACAACCATCAGTAGCGGAAGCCCGCTCCGCCATCGACGCATCACTTGTATCACACCCGCGTTCATATTCATCAACATGCTCCTTGTCCTTACTGCCTAGCGACGCTAGGCGTTTGCCGGGCGCCTCCTCGGCGCCTCGTTCCCACTCCATCGATAAAGCACCTTCGTATCACTCATTTGCCTCAACCCTCGCAGGTTCGGCTCCACGTGTAGGATCCGCGGTGCGGGCCGTCTTCCAGAACTCGCCCCGGGCACAAGACTGCCCTACTCCACGGACCGTGCGAAACTGCCGATTCCTGCGCGCCCGTCATTCGAAATCGACAGTCCCGACTCAACTCACGCCGCCGCGGGCCGCCGTCTGCCAAGCACGACCGTCCCTGCCGTCAACAACAGTAGCGTCATGACGATCAAGCCCCATTCGGAGACCGCGGGTATCCCATCCTGCTGTACGGCGCACAACGTCTCCCAGTCGGGGTGGGCGCAGGTCGTGTCCTTGAAGAACTCCGGCTTGATCGGCGGCGGCATGGACATGCACGCGGACTCAGTCATCCAGCCGAGGCAGTTCCCTGTGGCATGGTCGCAACACGCCCCCTCGTGCTCCCAGCAATTGAATCCGGGGTCGGCGCAGGTTATGCCCTTGAAGAACTCCGGCTGGATCGGCGGCGGCATGGACATGCACGCCGACTCGGTCATCCAACCGAGGCAGGTCGCGGTGGTATGGTCGCAGCACGCCCCCTCGTGCTCCCAGCACAAGGTGTCCCAATCGGGGTCGCTGCAGGTCTTGTCCTTGAACCACTCCGGCTGCATCGGCTCCGGCATGGCCATGCACGCCGACTCGGTCATCCAGCCGAGGCAGGTAGCCGTGGAATGGTCGCAGCACGCCCCCTCGTGCTCCCAGCACAAGGTGTCCCAATCGGGGTCGCTACAGGTCTTGTCCTTGAAGAACTCCGGCTGGATCGGCTCCGGTTGCGCCATGCACTCCGACTCAGTCATCCAGCCAAGGCAGCTCGTGGTGGAATGGTCGCAGCACGCCCCTTCGTGCTCCCAGCACAAGGTCGGCCAATCGGGGTCGCTACAGGTCTTGTCCTTGAAGAACTCCGGCTGGATCGGCGGCGGCATCGCCATGCACGCCGACTCGGTCATCCAGCCGAGGCAGGACGCGGTGGAATGGTCGCAGCACGCCCCCTCGTGTTCCCAGCACAGGGTTGGCCAATCGGGGTCGACGCAGGTCTTGCCCTTGAACCACTCCGGCTGAGCAGGCGCCGGCAGGGCCAGGCAGGCGACCTCGGTCATCGGCCCGAGGCAGGTCGCAGTGGCGTGATCGCAGCACGACGATTGGCACACGTCGGGGATTCCGTCGCCGGCGGGAGCGGGGTAGTCGTCACGGTTGCTGGATATCCAGGGTCCGTGGTTTCCTCGTCCTTGTTGTGCCGCGAAACTCCGTTCCGCCTCCACGGTCGGTTTGCACTTGGCGCTCCCGGCGCGGCCAAACGGCCCCCCAGCCTCCAACCCGCCCTGGAAGTTCGACTCGCCGATCGTTGCGGGGTCGACCCCGGGGACGTACCCGTCGCAATCCTCGTCGATACCGATCCCGGGGCCGAACTCCGTAATCTCAAAGTCGGAGCGTTGTATCCCGCCCGGCCCTCCGATCAGGACCCAGGAGTTGGGTTGGCCGAGCGGATTGCCCATCTCGAGTATCTGGCAAATCCCCGGATTCGTACCACAATCGAGCTGCACTACGGCCGGTGGGCTCGATCGAGTGAAAACGAACCTCGGGAAAATCCCAAAGGTCGACTCGTAGAGACCGCCGTCTTCGTGGGTCTTCGTGATGACCATCGTTCCGGTAGGCTGCGGAACGGTATCCGAGAGACGTACCTCTACGTCCCAAAGCTCCGGGTCCTGCCCTCCGTTGTAGGTGACCGTGATCGGGCCGGTACTGACCAGGCTCAGGGCAACGACTTGAATTTCCACGAACTGCGGACCTACATCGAGATCCCCGGAGTCGGTGGTCCGACGAACGATGGTGTCAGTGGACTCCAGCGCGCCGGCAGGTTCTGAGCAAACCGGAACTCCAACCAAAGTGATCGTACCCTCAAATGGGTCCGATCCCGGGCCAAAGAAATCCGCCGGTATTGGGGGCGGCGGGTCCAATGGAAACTGGCTCAGGGGGTCACCGAAGGACCAGCCGGTGCCGTCGTCTCCACCAGTACGCCAAGCGTCGTCGCCCGCGGTGACAATGGTTTGGGCGAAAGTGGGGGCAGCGAGCAGTCCGCCAAGCACGAATCCGCCCACGACTAGTCTGCAAATACTGTTTAATCCTCGCATCGTCTCTTCCTCTCTTCTCGGTTTGCTAGATTTGACCGAGTCTCATCATGGTGGCGTGGTTCCTCTCGGAAGGATGCGCTCGAGCATCCCTCATGTGGTCCGTTTCCTCACGAGAAGGCGCGCGTGATAGCTGATCACGTTCGCTGTGATCCGACCGCTTGACGAATCCAATCGACGCAGCCACGCCGGCAGTGGCGTCAAGCCGTCGTCGATACTGTCCCGCGCTGCCTTCGCTTCAGAGACGTTCGACCGGCATCCGCGCCCACGATCGCGAGCGTTGTCCGCCGATCGACAGGTCCAGACTGTGCGCCCAAGCCACGTCACGTCTCCGGTTCGTAACGACAGTGCCGTGAGCATTGCCTACCGGATTCCAACGGGCCGGAGCGGCCGGACTCGGAGGTGCGCGGGGATATGCCCGCCGAAGGGTCCAGGACTGGTTGGCCAGGATGACTTGCGATGGAAGCCACGCACCGACGTTGGGCGATCCCACTGTGGACCGGCACGGCGGGAAGCTCAGGTGGGCACGAGTCAAAATGCCGACTAGTGAGGCGTTGGCACAAGCCACGAGGAAAGCCGTGCAGATATAGCCGAGCAGTCGGGCGAGCCAATGAGGATGCGAGCCTTCGCTTTGTGAGGAAGTGAGCAGGCCTTGGTGTAGGTTGGTCGGAAGATCCTGCTGTTGGATCATCGCCTGGGCGACCGACCACGTCGGGACGGGTCCCGCCCGCGGCTCGAAGGAATTCGGATGGGTCGAAAAAACGACGACCTCGATCAGCGTCCAGCCGAGCGCCAGGGTGAGGAGCTTAAAGCCGACCGCCCTGGCGGGCCGCGCGGCAAGGCCGAGGTAAGCTGCCGGAATCACGATGAGTAGCGCGAGCAGCCATGTCGACGGGCCGATGGCAGGTACGACGCACTCGAATGCGGGCGTCAAAACGCTAGTCGAGAAGAAGTACAGGCAGGCGCCCCACAACCCACCGGCAAACGCGGCCTTTGCCGGGTGTAACCATCGGACGGCCGCAAACAGCGGCAGGAAGCTGAAGCAAGCAAGCCAGTGATGCCCCGGCGACCACAGAGCCGCTGCCGTAAGCAGCGAACTCGACACAAGCAGAACCAATGCGGACAACATGCCCGCCAGACGGGATAGGCGACGTGCCGTCATGGCTTGTATTGTGACACATTCACACGGGCCGTACATCGGGCCTAACCCTTAGACCTTAAGCCCTACTGCTCTTGCCGGCGCCAAGTGTTACTCCCTTAACCTTCGTGGCCCGAGTGCGAGAGGGCTTCCACTGGCATGTCCCGGCGGGCAATAGTGATGTTGGAGACCCGGCCGTGACTCGGCGTCCCCGTCATCACACACGCCTGGCCATCGCCACCTTGCCGCAACAGGTTCCTCCCTCGCTATCCGTTAAGCGACTTGCCGAGAACGTGGAGCTTGTCGATTTCGACGCGCGCAAACTCCGGCTTTATCGATCCGTCCGGGCAGCCCCTCCCTGATCCCAACTGCAGAGACTCGTCCGGGAGTGCGCTGCCACCTCGCCGCCCCCCGCGGAGAGGTATCTCTCGGGGAACCGGCGGCGAGACGAAGCGTCCGCGCACCATCGCCTCCAGCAAGAGGCACTACGCGGGCGCACGTCGGCGCCGGCTGAACACGATCGTCCCTACCGAGAGCCCCAGCAGCGTCATCGCGATCAGTCCCCACTCTGAGAGGGTCGGGATAGGCAAGCCCGGGCACAGGACCACCAGTTGTTCGTCGCCACTACCGACCCCACCGGCAACCACGACAGCCGCGAAATCTATGAGCGCGCCGGTTCCAGGGCACGCATCCGGATGGTTGTGCTCGAGCTTGATGGGCACGAACCTGGTCTCGCCGGAGGCGATGGCGAGTTCAGTGCCCGTGGCGGGAACCACGCCCGTGACGCAACCGCCTCCCACGATCGCGCTGGTCCAGTCCACGTCGATCGGCCCGGCAAACCCGTTCGTCAGTTGCAACGTGACCCCCGACGTGCCTTCCGGGCCACAAGCGCCTCCGCACATATGGGGGTTCGGTACGACAGTCACACCCAACATGTCGTCGCACATGACCACCAGTTGGTCGGCCACGGAACCGCCCGCGCCCGCCACGATACTGCCCACAAAACCTATCACGGCCCCGTTTCCGGGGCACTCGTCCGGATGGTCATGGTCAAGCGTAATCGGCACTAACCTGGTTTCTCCCGGAGCGATGGCGAGTTCCACACCCGCGACGGGCGCCACGCCCGTGACGCAACCGCCTCCGATCATCGCGCTGGTCCAAGTCACGTCGATCACCCCTGCAACTGAGTGATTCGAGAGTTCCAGCGTGACTGCCGACGTACCCCCGGGGCCGCAAGCCCCACCACAGGGATGGGGATTGGGAACGACACTCACGCCCAACACGGGCTCGCACACGACCTCCAATTGGTCGGTATCGGCACCGGCTCCGCCGGCCACGACCGTGCCCACAAAATCCACCTGCGCGCCGCCACCGGGGCACGCGCCAGGATGGTTGTGATCGAGCGTGATGGCCACTGCCCGGGTCGTTCCCGGCGCGATGGCGAGTTCGGCACCCAAAGCCGGAGTTACGCCGGTTACACAGACGCCGCCGACGACCGTGCCCGTCCAATCGACGTCGATTGGCCCGGCAAAACCATTCGTGAGTTCCAGAGTGACCGCCGAGGCACCCTCGGGGCCGCAAGCACCGCCACACGCATGGGGGTTGGGAACGACACGCACCGTCAAGTTGTCCGGGCACACGACCACCAGTTGGTCGCTGTCGGCGCCAACCCCGCCGGCAACGATGACGCCCGCGAAATCGATCTGCGCTCCGGTCCCGGGGCAGGCGCCCGGATGGTCATGTTCGAGCGTGACGGTAACTGCCCTCGTCGCTCCGGCGGCGATGGCGAGTTCCGTGCCCGCGGGGGGAACGACACCTGTGACGCAACCGCCGTCGACAATCGCGCTGGTCCAATCCACGTCGATCACGCCGCCCGAGTTATTCGTGAGGTTCAACGTGACCGCCGTCGTGGCTCCGGGTCCACAACCGCCACAAGCGTGGGGGTTGGGCACGACGCTCACTTCCAAACTGGCTGTGCACACACCCTTCGGCGCCGCCAGAGCGGCCTGCAGCCCCGCGTTGTTCAATCCGGTGCCGTGGTTCGCTCCCGCTCCGCCGGCGCCACATCCGCCGCTCTCATGAATGGCGAAGGCTGCATCGGGGTTGCCCTCGAGCATGACGGGGGAACCGGAGTTACCACTGGTAGTGTCAACTCGATACGCGATATTCGAGCCGGTACGAGACGTATAGGGGCCCGTGTCCTTCTTGAGCGCCCGGTTCAAGTTCGGGTTGACCGGGGCGCTCGTCACACCATACCCGGTCACGCGAAGGACCTGCTCGGACGCCGCCGGCGGCATCGCCATCGCGAAGGACTTCCACTGCGCTTGGTATGGCGTCAGCCCGGTGGTCGGGTTCGGAAAACACCCGAAGTAGCTCCAATCGTCACCCGAGCCGTTCGCGGTGAACGACCATGATGTCACGTCAATGGCATACTGATCATTCGGATTGGACATCACGGGGGTGCCGGCAGCCGTGGACTTCGGGACATTGAAATGGATCTGTCCCGCCGGGTTCAAGTGGCCCTCGCAGTGACCGGCGCTGAGAAGGCAGTGCTGGCAGTCATTGATGATGAACGCCGTGCATTTGGCTTCTCCGGCTGCATTTCGGCCCCGCCCGACGCGCCTGTCGGTGGTGAACGTACGGTCGTCCACGCCGTCGCAGATGGTCCGCTCGCCCCCGTCCGCGCCGACGACACCGATGGTCACTTCGCTGATGACGAGCCGGTTGGGCCCCGTGTGCGGATGAGCGATGACCTCAACTTTGACCGAATCGCCGTTGAAATAGGCCGAGGAGTGATGCCATTGGGCCACGTGCGTCGCGTTCATGACCTGATAGCCGCCGTCGGCTAGGGAAGTCATCCGAAGCGTCGAGGCCGTGCCCGCCCCGATATCACCCGCAAGGAGCACTTCGTCAAAATCCAGTCGAACCCAGACGGCCTCAGGGACCTGGATCACCGTGGAGAAGACCGTGGTCACGGTGCCCGTGGTGTTGTCCACAACGCCCGAATCGACATCGACGGGCACGGCGGGTATCACCATGGGGTCGGTCTGCCCAACCACATCTGTGGCGAGCATCAGCAGGACGGCCACTCCGCACAGTCCAGCCGCTGAAACTCGTCGACAACGCCGCGGAACGCTAACCTGTTGACTCTGTCTCTTCATGACAACTCACTCCGTGGTTGTGTGGGCGGGTTCTCGCCGCCACCGGATATACAAAGTCGAAGAAGGTGGACAGAGCCCACCTGATACCAACGGGGGAGGCCGACCGGGATTGAGGGCACATGCAGACGAGCCGGAGGTCATGCCGGCCGGATGGGTCGTGAAGGCCCGGGACGGACTCGACCAGGGTCCAGCCGAGGACCGGTGCGTCCGTCGAGCGGAATATACGACGTGTCGTCATGCACTGAACTCGACACAGCGAGATGACGCCGAGACCAACGACTGCCAAACGGCGCGCGCAAATCGGTGAGATGACCGTCCATCCCTGGACGAACAACCCCGCTTCCGTTCAGCACATGATCAGAGTTCGTGCGGCGGCACCGGAGACGCGTAACGACCGGCTGTTCAGGCTCCGGAGCTTGGTATTGAGCCGCCTTACGGGAGCAAGTCTTCCCCTCGCTCCTCCCATCCACCACGAGACATGATGGGCCAACTCGACGGTACGAGTTGGCCGCTTCGCTCCAATCCGGTTAAGGAGGTTACTCACTGGGGAGGCCTTGTCAACCCCGACGCGCGCAAACTCCAACTTCAGCTCCCGGTCATACCTTTACCTCACGCGACATACACAGAAACCCCACCATGGTTCCCCCGACACGGCGCGGCGCCGGCACGTTCGGTCCCGGTAGAGCCGGCGGCGCGCAACCACACGCGCTCGTCCAATAATATGTCCGCGGTTGCCCGGGAACTTGCCGGAGGCGTGCCTGCCTCCAATCGACGCCCGACCAAAGGCAACGCCCTGGAACCGGCTTAACCGCACCGAACCATGAGCCGAAGAATCAGGGCCGACAGCCCGCAGACAAGCAGAGGAGGTCGAACCGCTGACTGTGACTCGCCAGTCCGTCACTCGCATATCCATCGATGTGTCCCCCGACGCGCTGGAAGCGCGGGTCCTGCTTCACCCCGAAGACACGCCCGCCCGAGTGGCCGCCGCCACGCTGCTCGACGCGCTAGCCAAGGCGAACATAGCCATCGATGAAACGGTGAGCCAGCGCGTGCGGGACTTGGCTGCGCTGACCGCGAGAGGCGAGAGGGTCACCGAGCCGTTCCTGATCGCTACCGGTAGACCCGCGGCCGAGGGACGAGACGGGGAGTTCCTGTGGCACGAGTCGCTCACGCCCAAGCGCCAACACTGGTGCTCTGACAATGCCGTCGACCACTACACGTTCAACTCCGTCGTGACCGTGGACGAAGGGCAAACGATCGGCACGCTTGTCCGCTGCGTACCCGGTGTCGCCGGGATCGATGTCTACGGACGACTCGTACCGCCAAAGCGCGCCGTCAAGGGCGTCACCTACGCTTCGGCGATCAACGTCACCGACGACGACCCGGCGGTCGTATCAGTCGACGTGTCCGGAGTCGTAACCTACGAAGACCGTCACCTCGCAATCAGCGAGGTCTTCGAAGTCCCCGAGGATGTCGATTTTTCGACCGGACATATCGATTCTTCGGTCGATGTCCACGTCCCGGGCGTGATCTGCGACCGATTCCGCGTGCGATCCAAGAGGTCGGTCTTGGTGGACGGGACCGTCGAGGCTGCGTGCGTTACCGCCGGCCGCGACGTGCACGCCGGCGGCGGAATCCTCCAGCGCGGAAAGGGCTACGTCAGGGCGCGCGGGCAGATCACTGCGAAGTTCTGCGACCACGCGGTGCTCCGTGCCGGGAAAGACGTCACCATCGAGCGCGACCTGATCCGCTGCGATGTGCGTTGCGGCGGGACCCTCTCGATGCCGAACGGCGCCATTGTCGGCGGCTCGGTCTTTGCGCGCGAGGGCCTGGAGGCCGCGGTGCTCGGCAGTGGGGCAGCCGCCTCGACCGCGGCATGCGTGGGGACTCATCCCTCCATCCTCCGCAAGGCCGAGCGCATGTACGCGTCGTCGAAAGCGAAACGAGCAGTAGCGAAACGTCTCCGGCAGACCATTGTCCGTTTGGAAGAGGATATGAATCGACTGAACGCGGCCCAACAGGTGCGCTTCGCGGAGCTCGCGACGAAGGTCGACATGATCGGCGACGCGATCAAGGTAGAAGAAGCCAAACGCGGGGCGCTGCTGAGCGCGGCAGAGCCGGCGCAGCAGCCCGTCATGCTCGTGAATTCCATGGTCCATCCCGGCGCGCGCATCCGCATCGGCTGTCGCGAGGCGACCATCGAAAACGCACTGGCCGGCCCCGTTCGAATCGAAGAGCGCACACACCTCGGCATCACGGCGATCGTCGCGGTCGATCCGTCGCGCAACTCGGTGAAGGTGCTGCGTAGTACCCAGGTCGCCGAGGCGATACCCACCTGCTGAGCACCTTCATGCGATCCGCGGCTTGAGCCCTTACGACAAAGCCACCGCAGGCGCCGCGGGTTCACTTCTCGGCGGTGCGAGCGCCGGCTCACCGTGTTTCTCTTCCGCGATCGTTCGATGACAGAGGTAGCGGCCGAGCGAACGAATCGCCTGATCGGCGGAACGGAACACGGGTACGCCGGCCTCGCGAACCATCCGTGCGAACTTGTCGTACGGTGCGGCACAGTCGACCACGAAGATGAGCGGTTTGTCGTACTCCGCGAAGATCCGCGGTACCCGCGCCACGAGTGATCCGGGATTGGACAGCTCGTCGGGCGTGGTCAATAGCTGCGGCGAGAGCGGTACGCAGCCGACCACCACCGCATCGATGTCGTCGTCCTCCATCATGACGCGGATGCAGTCCTCGTACGCCTCATCGTTGGCCATCGGCGTCAGGTCCAGCGGGCAACTCGCGTTGACCAAGTTGTCCAGGCGGTGCTTCGCCAGTGTTTCGGAAAGCCGCTGCCGCGCCGTGTCCGAGAGCTTGGCGATCTCAACCTGGTAGCGAGCGCCCTTGACCGTGTCGGCCATCCCGACCGCCTCGTACCCGGCGTTGCTGATTGCTCCGATGCGCCGTCCGCGAACTTGCTTGCCGTGAAACGCGGTCGCCTGTTCGAGGAGCTGCTCGAATTCCTTGAAGGTATCCGTCACAATGGCACCCGCATCGGTAACGGCCGCCTGGCACACATCGTAGTCGCCGGCGACCGACGCCGTGTGGCCCTTCGCCGCCGAACGACCCGCCGACGTACGACCCGCCTTGTAGAAGACGACCACCTTGCCCAGTGCGGTAATTCGCTGTACGGCGCGAATAAACGCCAGACCGTCCAAGTCGTTGAAACCCTCGACGTAGACACCGACGCAGTCAATATCGTCCCGTCCACCGACGGCGGTCAGCAGGTCCGACATCGTCAAGTCCGCCTGGTTGCCGGCGGAAATGGCGAATGTCGGATCGAGGACCTCGAGGTTGCTCATGCGTGTAATAATGAACGCACCGCTCTGGGAGATCAGGGCGGAGCGCTTCGCCGGAGCGTCGCGTCGCGGGTCGAGCTTCGCCTCCGGAATGAAGAAAGTGTCATAGCAGCCGGGGCGAGAACGCATGCCCATGCAGTTGCCGCCGAGGAAGACCGGACCGCCGTCAGGACGAATGCGCGAGCCCTGAATGAGCTCTCGTATCTCCTCCTGGATGTTCTCCGTCCCCTCTTTCTCGCCTAGGCCGCCGGGGATCAGGATCACCGACGCACATCGCGACGCGCCGGTGGCACCCGGACCGATCACATCCTGGACCAGTGCGGGAACCTGATCGGCACCGGTAGCGGCTACGAGCAGATCGACGGGTTCGGGAAGCTGCTCCAGCGTCGGCACACAGGGCACGCCGTCGATCTCCTTCTCGCCATCTTTGATGACGTAAAGGCGATCCTTCGGAAAGCCGCACTTCTGTATGTTGTTCAAGATGATGCGGCCGAAGTTCTGGCGCTTGCCGGAAACCCCCACCACCGCAATCGACTTGGGTTCAAGCATCTTGTCGATCTTGGCGATGGGTCTGCCGACCGTGGCGCAAGTGAGCTTGCCGAGACGACCGCGCCCGTCGAGCGGGACCGGCCGCTCCTGCGCGAACGCGAATGGATTGACCTCCAACTCCAGCAATCCGGTGCCGTCGATCCCTTCGATGCAGAACCGCCGCGCGATCGCCATGAAGGCCCGAAAACAGCGAA
Source organism: Phycisphaerae bacterium (assembly GCA_029260055.1). GTDB lineage: Bacteria > Planctomycetota > Phycisphaerae > UBA1845 > UBA1845 > JADFOB01. The sequence goes on along the minus strand of JAJDDX010000380.1, from coordinate 34,705 downwards.
TCAGCTCACCGTCCGACACGATCCGTTCGTGGCCGCGGACCTTGCCGGCAAGAAGCTCGTACGCAGCCGTTCGTTTGAACAGCTCGAAGAACTCATCGGGCGAGATGTCGACGGCGGACGCCTTGGCCACCGCGAAGCCCCGCTGCATCTTGTCGGCAAGGAACTCCGTATCGACGCCGCCCAGGCCGGCGGCAATGACCGGACCGAACTCGCGCGTAGCCCTGATACCAACGAAGAGTTCGCTTCCCAGGCCGCGCTTCGCCGTCTCGATGAACTCGACCACCAGCACGCCGTGGATGCGCTTCGACACCTTGCTCTGCACCGCGATGAGATGCTCGATCTCCCGGTTGATAGCATCCACCGAGTTGGGCACGAAGACGAGTCCGCCCGACTCCGTCTTGTGGACAATGTCCGGTGAGACGATCTTGAGCACGACCTTGTCGCCTTCGAAACCGTCGAGATCATCGGGCTCGACCCGTTCGCCCTTGCGCACGAGCAGGTGCCGCGGCGAGTGAATCGCCCCGACGAGTTCCACGATGCTGTAGACCTCATGCTCGTAAAGCTGCTTCCGATCGTCGTCGAGTACCTGGCTGATCGTCTGCCCGATCGCGTGCGTCTCCGCGGGCGATAGCTCGCACGACTCGCTGTCCAGGCCGACAGCCGCCAGGTCCGGCGTTTCCATGTCGGCGAGCTGCTCGGGCGTGACCGACTGAATCCAATGACGCACGGCCAAGCTCGCCGCACCACGGCGTATGCAGTCGCGGTAGGCAGCCGTCGCGCTTCGACCGAAACGGAACGCCCGCTCGTTGATCTCGACGATGCGCTCGCCCTTGGCCGCGAAGAGTTTCGCGATCACCGCTTCGAGATCGGCCGGAGAGAAATCGAGTCGGCCCGATGCCGCACCAAGCATCACCATGTTCTCGGCGCGTGCGGAACCGGCCGCCTTGGCGAGTCGCTTGGCGTCGACCACCACGTGATCGCTGTACCCCGCGACGCGCTGAAGCACCTCTTCGATCGGCGGATAGTTCGGAATGTTCACGAACGGGATGCTGCTCGTGATGATCGTGGCGTCCTCGCTGAGATACTCCACATAGCGGAGCGACTCGAGCGGCTCGACCGCGAGCACCATGTCCGCGCGCCCGAGCGGGATCAGGTCGCTGTGCAGTTCATGGTCGGCGAATCGCAGATGCGCCTGCACCGCACCGCCGCGCTGGCTCATGCCGTGAACCTCGGACTGCTTGACGTTGTATCCGCGTCGCATCGCGGCGTGCGAGATCGCCTGCGCGATAGTGAGAATGCCCTGCCCGCCCACGCCGGCGAGAATCATGTTGAATTCCATGGTTGTGACTCCGAGTTGCGCTTTCGGCAACATCTGATCAATCGGTTCTGAAGGTCGGCACCGCCCGCGCACGTTCTATCCGCGAGGCTGTGTACTGGGTCCGTATTCGAGTGCCCGCGCGTGGTTCCAAGCCCATCCCCCGCCACGCGGCAGGCTACTTTTTATGCACTCGCCGCAACGGGAGCGGCGGCCTTCTTCTTGGCATGAATGCAGGGTCGGCACGCCACGATCACCGAAAGACCGCAGTGCGCGAGCTCCTTGCGGAATAACTCCACGTTCTGATCGTACAGCTTGGGCAGCGGCTCCAGGTAGACCACGTGGTCCTCGTTCACCCCGAGCCCCTTGATGACGCGAATCATGTCGTCGCCGGTAGCCATCGCCTCTTGGCCACCCGTCATGGCGACCAATGCGTTGTCGAGCACGATGACCGTCATGTTGATGTCGTCATGCGCAGCACCGACCAGCGCGCTCATCCCTGAATGGAGGAACGTCGAGTCGCCGATTGTCGCCACGACCGGGTGCTCTCCCACCTTGGCTGCTCCGATCGCCATGCCGATCGACGCACCCATGTCGACGCACGTCTCCATCGCGTTGTAGGGCGGCAAGGCGGCCAGCGTATAGCACCCGATGTCGCCGAAGTAGTAGGGCTGGTCGCCGTCCGCCAGCGCATCGGTCAGCAGCTTGTATGTGTCGCAGTGCGGGCAACCGCCGCACAACTGCGGAGGACGTCCGGGCACGGACTCTTCCGCGGGATGCAGATCACGCATCGGCAAGCCCAGCGCGTCGCGCACCAGATCGGTCGTCATCTCGCCCTGGCGCGGTAAGGCCCCATCCAGCTTGCCGCGAATGTGCTTGCCGGGAAGGCCCATCAGACCGGCAAGTTGCTTCTCGACGAACGGGTACCCCTCTTCGACGAGGAGCACTTCCTTGCAGTGATCCACCAATTCCCGAATCTTGCCCATCGGCACCGGATACGCGCCGATCTTTAGAATCGAGTACGAGTTGTCCGAGCCGATCGCCTCACGCACGTAGTTGTAGGCAAGCCCCGTCACGAGGATGCCCTTGGGCCCGTTGAGCGTCAGTGAGTTAAATGTCGAATCGTGCGCGTACTCGCCGAGCACTTCCTGCAGGTCGAGTAGGCGGCTGAAACGCTTCCGCGCGTTCACCGGCAGCAGCGTCCACTCGCGCCAGTCCTTAGCACGCGGGAGCGGCGTCGCGTCGACGGGCGGCGCCGTCTTGACGTTCGCGCGGCTGTGAGAGAGGCGCGTGACCAGGCGAATCATGACGGGAATGTGCAAACACTCCGAGGTCTCGAAAGCCTCGCGCGTCATGTCGTACGCTTCCTGCTGGTTCGACGGCTCCAGCACCGGGATCTGGGCGAACTGGCCAAAATAGCGGCTGTCTTGCTCGTTCTGCGACGAGTGCATGCCCGGATCGTCCGCCACCGCGAGCACCAGTCCGCCGTTGGCACCGGTCAACGCCGAGCTCATAAACGGATCAGCCGCCACGTTCAGGCCGACGTGCTTCATCGACACCAGCGCTCGGTGCCCGGCGTACGACGCGCCGAGCGCCTCCTCGTAGGCGACTTTCTCGTTGGCCGACCAACGGGCCGAAATGTCCGTTTCGCCGGCGCGTACGCGCGCCTGGATGCTCTCTAGAATCTCGGTAGCCGGCGTGCCGGGGTAGCCAAACGCGCCGGCGATTCCGGCGTGAAGAGCCCCCAACGCGACGGCCTCATCCCCCATCAACAACTCATTCATCGCTCGCTCCTGAATCCGCCGGAAATGCCCGCGCCATCTCGCTGAGATACCGCCACTGCTCGTCGATGTTCGTCTGAAGAGCCGAGAAATCGACCTTCGACCGCGTGAATCGACGCTGCCTGGAGGTGTACTCCTCCAGTGGCGTGCCGTCCGGCTCGGCGTTGATGCGATAACGCATCCCGTCATAGACTTCGTAAAGAGGGAAAAGACCACAACCCACGGCGTATCGGATCAGGTCGACGCTCTCGTCCGCCTCCGACTTCCACCCGGTCGGACACGGCGAGTGAATGAGCAGGAACCTGAACCCCTGCGTCGCGCGGGCCGTTTCGATCTTCCGAATGAAATCTTCATGGTGCGCTACCGACAACGTCGCCGCGTAGGGAATGCGGTGCGCCACCATGATCCCCATAATGTCCTTCTTGCGTTCGATCTTGCCGCGCGGGCTCGTCGTCGTCGACACGCCCTCCGGCGTCGCGCTGCTTCGCTGTCCGCCCGTGTTGCCGTAGATCTCGTTGTCGTAGCAGACGTAGATCAAATTCTCGTTGCGCTCGGCCGCGGCGGAGAGCGTGGCCAGACCGATGTCGTACGTGCCGCCGTCACCCGCCCAGCAGATCACGGGATGATCTTCGTTGTTCACTTCGGCGATGCTGCTGATGCCGGTCGCCACCGCGGGCGAACTGGCGAACGTGGCAGCCGCCGTCGGCACGCCGTACGCCGTCGTCGGGAACGCACCCGCCGTCACGATGCCGCAGCACGCGGGAATGACGAGCGTCAGCGGCTCGCTCTTGAGCGCCTGGTCGAGTAGTTGAAAGCCCAGCGACATGCCGCAACCCGCGCAGTTGGTGTTGCCGGGCCGCAGCACCGATCCGCATCGCGTCTCACCGTTCGGTGTCGTTGCAGTGGTCATACGGCCACCTCCTTCCACACCGGCTCACTCGACTCGGAGCGCCCGACGAGGTCGTCGATAATCTCGTTGATGATCGTCGGCGTCACATCGCCGCCGCCGAGGCCGACCAGGTAGTCCTGGACCACGATGTCCGGCTTCTGGCGAAGCGTGGTCGCCACCTCCTGCCAGAAGATGCCACCGGAGCCGGGTGAGTGGTTGCGATCGAGCACGCCGATGTGCTTCGCGTTTGCGACCCCCTTGATCAGATCAGCCCGCGGGAAGGGTCTAAAGAGCTTGGACTTGATCATGCCGATCTTCTCGCCCTGCTCGCGACGCTCCTTGACCACCCGCCGGAGCGTACGAGCCATGGTGTTGCATGCGATGATGACGACTTCGGCGTCCTCTGTGTGCTCGGCTGACATCGTGCCGTGCGGGCGCCTTTTGAATATCGCCTCGAACTCGTCGATCGCCTCGGCCAGCACCGTTTCCACATTCTCCATGGCGGCTTGGATGTCGCGCCGGTGACGCTCAGTCTCGCGCGGCCAGGTCAAGCCGCCGACGGCCGTCGGATGCTCATGCTGAAGGCGGTGCGGCACGTGACACGGCGGCAGATAAGCGTCCACCTGTTCTTGGTCCGGCAACTCGACGCCCATGAGCGTGTGCGACGTGACGAATCCATCCAGCGCAACCGTCGCGGGAAGCATGACGCGCGGGTCCTCGGCCACGCGGAACGCCAGCAGAATCGTGTCCACCAAGTCCTGGTGCGATTCCGTGTAGAACTGAAGCCACGGCGCATCACGGAACATGAGGCTGTCGCCCTGGTCGACCCAGATGTTCCACGGTGGACCGAGCGTACGATTCACCGAGATCATCACGATCGGCAGTCGATAGAAGCCGGCCGCGAAGATGTTTTCCACCATATAAGCCAGGCCGTTCGACGAACTGGCGGTAAACGACCGCCCGCCCGCAAGCGACGCACCGATGCACACGCCCATGGCGCTATGCTCGGATTCCACCGGCACTACCCGGCCCTTCGAAAACTCGAAGCTACGCAGGAACTCGATGATCTCGGTCTGCGGAGTGATCGGATAGGCGCCGCACGCGCAGCCTCGCGCGTCGCGATTCGCCTCGCCGGCGAGCGCCAGCGTGTGCCCCGCGGCGTTATTCCCCGTCACCAGTGCTTTACCCACGATCGGCCTCCCGTCTGATCAGAGCTCCGACATATAAATGACACCGCGAGGACAAACCGAGGCGCAGACCCCGCAGCCCTTACAGTAGTCGTAATCGAACCGATACCCGTCGCCCTCGCGGAACAGGATCCCCTCCGGGCAATAGGTCTGACAGCGATCGCATGTGTTGCACACGCCGCAACTGAAACACCGCTTGGCTTCCAACACGGCTTGGTTCACCTCGCCGTTGTCGCTGTAGCCGGTGTGGACTTCCGTGAAGCTGTGGCACCGAAGGTCGTGCGCGATCGTGCCGCCGTCCTGTCGCGGAGACCGTGTGAATACGTGCGTGGTCATCACGTCCGTCCCGGCCATCGGTTCGGATGCCGGCGGGAAGAGGTCCTCATCGGTGAGCGTTCGGTGAACGTGCAAAGCCGCCCTTCGCCCAGCGCCGAGCGCGGCTGTCACCGTTCCGTCATTCGTCGCGAAGTCGCCGCCGCAAAAGACCGGCGCCTCCGTCAAGCCCATCAGCGCCTCACCGTCGCGAATCTCGGACCCCTCGGGCAGGATGGACAGATCGGCCGACTGGCCCAGTGCCAGGATCACGCGGTCGCATGGAATATCGAAGAAGGCGTCTTCGGAAGTCTCCGGCACGGGGCGCGCCCGACCCGACTCGTCCGGCTCGCCAAGCTTCATGCGCTGGCAAGTAAGCAGCGGCGTGACACCGCTATCCTGCAGGCGAATCGGCGACACCAACTCATCAAGAGCGATGCCCTCTTCGAGCGCCGCCTCGACCTCTTCCTTGATGGCCGGCATCTGCTCGCGCGTTCGGCGATAGACGACGCGCACGCTGGCAGCCCCCAGGCGCCGTGCGCTACCCGCGGCGTCCATCGCGGTGTTCCCTCCGCCGATCACAATGACGCGCTCGCCCTCGACGGAAACTTCATTCCGACGAACCTGATCGAGGAAGTCGATCCCCTGCAGGACCGTGTCCGTCGACCCACCCGCCACCACGCCCAGGTCGAGCGACCTGACCTCCTGAAGCCCGGTCGCCAAAAAGACAGCGGAGAACTTCTTGGTAGCCTCGAGAAGGTCCCTACGTCGGAAGTAATACCCGGTATGCGCTTCGACGCCCTGCTTGAGGATGTAATCGATCTCGGCATCGAGCACATCCCGCGGCAGGCGATAGGCCGGGATGCCCGTCCGCATCACACCGCCGAGTTCACTGCACGCTTCGAACAACTCGACGGGGTAGCCGAGCTTCGCCAGATGGTAGGCGGCGCCGAGACCGGCGGGTCCCGACCCGACAACCGCCACACGCTCCTTGCGCGTCGGCTTGGTCGGTTCGGGCCGCGTGCCGCGCTCGGCCGCGTAGCGTTCCAGCTCACGAATGTTGATGGACTCGTCGATCATCGACCGGTTGCAGGCGTCCATGCACGGCGCGGGACAAACACGCCCACACGTAGCCGGAAGCGGCGAAGTGCTGAGGAGTATCTCCAGCGCGCCGGTATAGTCTTGTTTGCCGACCGCGGCCACGAAGCCCTGCACGTCGTTACCGGCCGGGCAGCCGTCATTGCACGGAGGCGTCAGTCGCTGACGGTCAGGCTGGCGCGTCGCCCAGCCGCCCGTCTTGATGAGTGGGTCTAGTCCAACGCCGGCGTCGAGCAGGCCCGTCGCCCGCCCCGCCGGCCCCATGACCGGAGCAGCCGCCGCCTCGCCCGGCAGCGTCGATGTGCTGACGCAATCGTATGCCTCCCGCGCGCTGGTGACATTGCCACCACCAAACTTGAGGACGGCGAGCGCCGCCTCCACATCCGTGAAGTCGCGCTCGAACAGCCGCATCGCGGCGCCGAGCACGGTCGTGTTGACGATGGGAACGCTGCGCGTACCGAGCCCGTTCGCCACGGCAATCGCCGTCGCATCGATCGTCGCCACGCGACGGCCTGGGAACATCTCGCCGTACGCTTCCGGTGACTCCGATGTATTGAGAATGATCCAGCCGTCGGGCTTCAGGCCGGTCAGGACACGAGGCCCGATCAGCGTACGATCCAGCACGATCACGTGATCCGGTTCCGTGATCTGGTTGTGATTCGTGATCTCTTCGTCGTCGATCCGCACGTACGCCTGGAGCGGCGCGCCGGAACGCTCAGCCGCGTACACACCGAACGCCTGAACGTGCTTGTCGCGAAGGAAGTAGGATTCCGCGATGAGTTTTGCGAGCGTCACACCGCCCTGTCCGCCCCGCCCGTAGATTGTCAGCTCGGTCATCCCTACACCTCTTACGCGAACGATCCGCAAACCCACCGGCGAACGGCGACCGTGCGCCCGACCGCCGGACGCACGCGCATCGGCTCACGCGGGACCTCGATGCGGGCACACCATCCCACCCGATCCGCTTGCGAGCCAATTGACTCCACGCAATTTCCGTTCCAGAGGCCGGGCAGTCAACCGCACCTGACCGCAGCCGCTAAACAGAGACGCGCCCGCGCTTTGGGCCCTGAAACCGACGATTCCAGCCCTCAAGAACTACTCGAATCGCGCCATTCCGGGCAGCGCCGTGCGAAATGACGCAAACCGCCCGACATGACTGCCACCGACTCGATCGGCCGCCGAAGAGGCCTGTCCGATCACGGGACACCCGGAAGGGCTCGTGCTCTCGAACCAAGATTGGACGTCCGCCGGCGCGATACGTCTAATGCAACGAGGATACCGACCCTCGGCGAGACTCGACCGCCGAAATGCGCGGCCCCCGTGAATCCAGGAGGCGTAGTTGCGACCAAGCAGAACCCTATCGATCCGGCTGCTCCTGGCATGCGCGACCGCCGCGACCTTGCCGCTCGCCTGCTCGCCGGACGCGTTCTACGAGGCCCTGACGCCTGAGCCCGCCGTCCGGCTCCCCAACGATGAGGCACCACACCACTTCGGCGGCGGCGAGTGGTGGTACTACACCGGTATGCTCAGCGACGACGAGGGTCGAGACTACGGCATCGAAGCCGTCGTCTTCCACATCCCCGAAATACCCTATCTCTTCAACCTCGCCCGCGCGCGGATGGCGCACTTCGCCGTGCTCGACGTATCAACCGGCCGCTTCGTCTACGACCAGAGCCGAGAGTTTTCACCAGTTCCGGTCTTCGAGGCACCGCAGCCGGGATTCAACCTCGTGACCGACATCGTGCAGGCATCGGGACGCGACGGGGAGGACCACTTGCATGCGATCACGCGCGGCGGTGAATTCGCCCTGGACCTAACTCTGACGGACGAGCGCGGCCCGGTGCTGCATGGCGGCCGGGGATACGTGCCGTTCGGGGCGAACGGAAACGCCTTCTACTACTCCAGACCGCGCATGCACGCGATCGGTGCGCTTGAAGTCGATGGCGATCGACGGAGCGTGACCGGGTCCATCTGGTTTGACCACCAATGGGGCAACGACCTGACGAACCCGTGGCTGAAGTGGGACTGGTTCAGCATCCGCCTCGATGACGGCACCGACATCATGTCGTTCGTCTTCCCGGATACGCCGGGCCCCGTCTTCTTCGGAACCTACATACCGGCTGACGGTGATCCGATCAGCTTGCCACTTGCGGCGGTCATCGTGACGCCGAATGCGCATTGGACGAGCCCGCGCACCGGTGTGACGTATCCCGTGGGATGGAACATCGACATACCGACGCGCGGTTTGACTCTGTCAGTCGCAGCCGCAGCTCTCGATCAGGAACTCGACGCGCGAGGCAGCACGCTGAATATCTACTGGGAAGGGCTCTGCACGGTAACAGGCACGCACGGCGACCAAGCTGTCGGCGGCATCGCGTACGTAGAACTGGCGAACTACTGAGCGCCAGCGTGCGACGTAAAAGAAAGAGCCGGCGCGGGCACCTGTCAGCGGCGCCCGCACCGGCCCGAGTTTGTCTTACGTCACCCTACCTCTAGTCGCAGGGATTCGGGCAACTCGCCTCATACGGAAGACCCTGGAATGCCTCGACCGCGGCTGTGATGTCCAAGAAGTTGATCGACTGGTTCGGCGTGCATACGTCCGCCGTGCCACCCTTCAGGTCGACCGACTCCTTCGTTCCGAGGTCGAACAGACCCTGGAAGCCGCGTACGATCCTGTTGATGTCGATGAAGGTCACGACACCGCTGTTGTCCACATCGCACCATACCCTGGTGAAAGGCGTTCCGATGCCGGGCTCGGAGTAAGCGGGATCTCCCGGCGAACCGCAGTCGGACAACACGACGTAATTCGTATCCGGCGTGAAGAGCCCACCCGTCACGTACAGGTCGCCCCATTCCGCGGGTGTCAAGTAGACGGCATCCGCCGGGTCGGTCGACAGTAGACCGAGGTTCGCGAAAGGCCCGGTCAATCCGAGGTTGAACTCCACTGGAGCGGTCACATACATCGGGACGCCACCGGGACAATCAGCCGTCACGATGATCGCCATCGGAGCAAGCGAATCCGCCGGCATGCCGGCAATCTTCATGTAACGCGAACCCACGTCCTCGACCACCGGCGGGTCGCACAGGCAAGTGTCGCCGACCTCGTCGCACGGGCCGCTGCACGGCGAACCGGTGTGGTCGCAATCCGCCGTAATGTGGCAGAACTCGTCACCGTTGCAGAACTGACCGTCGTCCGGACATAGTGCGTCGAGCGCAGCGTGCTCGCATTCGTCGGTCGCCTCGTTGCAAGTGTCATCCGTGCAGAAGACGCCCTCTTCGCAATCGCGAGCCGCACCGCCGCCGCATGCACCGGCCGTACACGCCTCGTCGACGTTACAGAACAAGCCGTCATCACAGGCGCTGCCGTCCGGACGGTCCGACCAAGCCGAAGTCGACGCAGCCGGGTCGCACGCCTCGCAATCATCGCCCGGATTGATCGTACCCTCGGTCTCGCACACATTGGCAATCAGGCAGAAGCCGGGGTCGATGTCGTTCTCGCACTGCGTAGCCGCCTCGTTGCACGTGTCAGCGGTGCAACTGAACGCGTCGGAGCAGTCGCGCGGGCCGCCGCTGCCGCATGCACCCGCTGTACACGTCTCGCCAACGTTACAGAAGATCCCGTCATCACACGCCGTGCCGTCCGGCACGCCGGCGTGATCGCACCCGGTAGCGGCGTTGCAGAACTCTGCACCATTGCAGATCACGCCGTCGTCCGGGCACAACGCGTCGTTGGGCGTATGGTCACACTGATTCGTCCCTTCGTTACACGTGTCGCCGGTACAGGCGATGCCTTCCTCGCAATTGCGAGCCCCACCTCCGCCGCACGCGCCGGCTGTGCAGAACTCGTCGACGGTGCAGAACAGAGTGTCGTCGCAGGTCGTGCCGTTGGGAAGGTTCGACCAGGCGGAAGTCGAGGCTGCGGAAGCGCAAGCCTCGCAGTCGTTCGCCGGGTTGAGCTCCCCTTCGCCGCGGCATGTACCGCTGATCAGGCAGTTATTCGGCAGTAGATCATTCTCGCACGCCGTCGTTGCCTCGTTGCACACGTCGGAAGTGCAACTCAGTCCGTCCGCACACGGATTCGGCTCCCCGCCGCCACAGGTGCCGGCGGTGCACGTCTCGTTAATGTTGCAGAACAGGCCGTCATTACAGACGGTGCCGTCCGGCACACCCGCGTGGTCACAACCCGTGGCCGCGTTGCAGAACTCGGCGCCGTTGCAGATCACGCCGTCATCCGGACACAACGCGTCGTTGGGAGTATGGTCGCACTGGTTCGTTGCTTCGTTGCACGCATCACCGGTACAGGCGATACCCTCTTCGCAGTCGCGAGCGACGCCGCCGCCGCATGTGCCCGCGGCACACGTCTCATTGACATTGCAGAAGAGACCGTCGTCGCAGGCCGAGCCGTCCGCGAGGTTCGACCAAGTCGTGGTCGATGTAGCGGTGTCACACGCCTCGCAATCGTTGGCCGGGTTGAGCTCCCCTTCGCCGCGGCATATGCCGTTGATCAGGCAGAATCCGGGCGAGATGTCGTTCTCACACTGCGATAGCGCCTCGTTGCAGGTGTCATCGGTGCAACTGAACGGGTCAGAGCAGTCGCGCGGACCTCCGCCACCGCAGGCATCGGCTGTACACGTTTCACCGACGTTGCAGAACAGGCCGTCATCGCACGACGTGCCATCCGGCACGCCCGTGTGATCACACCCCGTGGCGGCGTTGCAGAACTCGTCACCGTTGCAGATCACGCCGTCGTCCGGACACAGCGCGTCGTTGGGAAAATTATTACAGTGATCCGACGCCTCGTTGCAACTGTCGTCCGTGCAGGCGATGCCGTCCTCGCAATCGCGAGCCGCACCTCCGCCGCACGCGCCGGCGGTGCAGGTCTCGTCAACATTGCAGAACAGGCCGTCGTCGCACGCCGAGCCGTCCGGAAGGTTGGACCAGGCGGAAGTCGACGCGGCGGAATCGCAGGCCTCGCAGTCGTTCGCCGGATTGAGTTCCCCTTCACCGCGGCATGTGCCGCCGATCAAACAGCTATCCGGAAGCAGATCGTTTTCGCACGCCGTCGTGGCCTCGTTGCACACGTCGGAGGTGCAGGCAAGTCCGTCCGCGCAGGGATTCGGAGTTCCACCGCCGCAAGTACCGGCGGTACACGTCTCGTCAATGTTGCAGAACAAGCCGTCATCGCAGGCCGTACCGTCCGGCGCACCGGCATGGTCACAACCCGTGGCCGCGTTGCAGAACTCGGCACCGTTGCAGATCACGCCGTCGTCCGGGCACAGCGCGTCGTTGGGCGCGTGGTCACATTGATTCGTCGCCTCGTTACACGTGTCACCGGTGCAGGCGATGCCCTCCTCGCAGTCGCGAGCCGCACCTCCGCCGCACGTGCCGGCCGTACACGTTTCACCGACGCTACAGAACAGGCCGTCGTCGCAGGCCGAGCCGTCCGGTATGGCCGACCAGGTAGTATTCGACGCGGCGGGGTCGCACACCTCGCAAGCGTTCGCCGGGTTGGCTTCTCCGTCGCCGCGGCATACACCGCCGATCAGGCAGAAACCGGGCAGCACATCATTCACGCACACATCGCCGACTTCGTCGCACCAATCGTCGGTGCAGGCCAGCCCGTCGTTGCAGTCCCGCGGACTCCCTCCTCCGCACGCACCGGAAGTGCAAGCTTCACCGATGTTGCAGAACAAGCCGTCGTCGCATGCCGTACCGTTCGGGGCGTCATTCGCCAGGCAGATGCCACTCCGGTTGCACGTGTCCGGGTCAGTGCAATCGGTATTACTCGGGTCACCGCAAGCCGTTCCCATGGGCAGGTTGTTCGCGACGCACGCGGCGGCGGCGTTGCAGGTGTCAGGCAGACTGCAGTCGGTCGTGGTTTGGTCGCCGCAAGGCGTGCCGACCGGCTCGTTGTTCACTGAACACGTCCCACTTCCGTCGCAGCTATCGGGGTTGCTGCAGTCGGTGTCAGCAGGGCTGCCGCAAGCCGTGCCCGCCGGCGCCGGATTCGGTAAACATACTCCCGCGCCATCACAACTGTCAGCAAAATCACACTGCGTACTCGACGGATCGCCGCACGCCGTGCCCGCCGGCGACGGAGGATGCGAAACGGTACCGTCGGCATTGCACACGTCGTCCGTGCACTCGTCGCCATCGTCGATCACCGTCAGCACACCCGTAATCGGATCGCAGCAGTGGGTCGCCGGGTGATTCGGCGTGTGGCTGCACGTGCCACCCACCTCGCACGCGTCAGTCGTGCAGACGTTGCCGTCGTCACAGTCGGCCGGCGTCTGGCAGACCACTCGAATGATCGCCGCGAAACCGTTGATCGGCACGATCGCGGTCGCGTTTGAATCCTCCATGAACGTCTGATTCAGATCGTCGAACAGGCCGATCGTAAAATCGCCGGAAGCGCCGAGCGGCACATCAATGACCAGGGTACCGCCGTACTTGTCCACCCCGGGGTAGGGTGGGGATTGGTTCGCGAACAGTAGCAGCGCCCCGTAGGCCCAGTTGATGGTGCTCGTGTCCACCGCCGGAATCGACGTGAGGCCGGAAAAGACGTAGTCGGGGTGGCTGGTGTTGATCAATTCGTTCCCAGGCAGCAGCACGGGCGACAAGACGCCGGCGTAGCCCGAACCGTCGATCCGCGCTTGGTACGTGTTCAACAAACCGTTGGAACCCTGGCAGGCTCCGATCAGGCAATCCTGCGCGGCGATGCTACACAAGCTCAGATCGCCGCACACACCTACGTCGGGAATCGGATCCCACGCGTCAATCCGCAACTCGAGCGTCACGGTTTGCCCACCGCCATCAAGTGTGATCATGCTCCCGGCAACCGTGTGGGAGCCGCTTGCGGAAATCGGCTCCATGAAGAAGTCCGCCCCGAGCGCGGGCCAGGCGAACAGAACGACCGCGCCGAGCGTGACAAACTGGCTTCTTGCTCTACTCATCGGGAAACCTCCTGAATGCGGAACCGGGACGTGCCTCACCCGCCGGCGAACACCGTGTTGCGGCCATAGCGCGAGCGCACCTCACGATCGCCCGCGCGAGGATCGACCTCGGGCGATCGTGCGCCTTGGGCTAGCGCGCCACACCATCCCGATCTGCTCAACTTCCTGAATGAACGGCAGATACGAACGGGGTCGACGCTGGCTGCCCCCCCAAAACCATCAGTCTCGGCGACGAAGTGCCGCCGCTACTCGCGTATTGAATTGCAGATGCTCGATGCAACGATCACGGCAGGAACGGTGACGGCGTCCCTAGAATAAGAAGGCCCTGATCGTCACCGGGGAAAGGGGCTGGCATCACCTCTCCCCTACGCACCCTCGAACGGCGGGAACGATTCTTCCACCCCGCCCAAAAAATCTACTCCGCCAGTTTACTCTCCCATTCGTGAGAAATCAACGACAAATTCTTCTGTTTTTCCCCAGAGGCTCTGCAATTGTCCTAGCCACACTTTCGGCGAGCGTGGGACGCGTCTGTCGCCAGCGGGAGCGCCCATTCCCCACCTTCCGAGCCCCTGGGCGTGCCTCGCCGGCGTGACACCGGCTTGCCGACAAGAATCGAACCGGTCCCCGGCTCAAGCGCTCAAAAGGCATGACGTAGATTCGCCCTCTGCGAAACGGCTGCCGGCAACAATCATGAAGTGGTGAAACCGTCGACACCTGAGCTGCCGCTCAACAAAACGGGCCGGTGCGGAGGCCTGTGGGCGCCCCCGACACCGGCCCGGAGTCAGTCGCGTAGCCCCGTGACTAGGGGCAGGAATCGTCACACCGGTTCTCAAATGACACGCCTTGGAACGCCTCGACCGCGGCGATAATGTCCACGAAGTTGATCATCTGATTGGGCAGGCATAAGGTCCCCGTGTTTCCGAGCAAATCGGACTCGTCCTTGGACGCGAGGGCGTAGATGCCCTGGAAAGTCTGCACGACCGTCAGGATGTCGAAGAATGTCACAACACCGCTGTCATCGAGATCCGCCCACTTCCGGGTGAACGGCGTCCCCACGCCGGGATCGGAAAAGCCCGGACTGCCCGGCGAACCGCAGTCGGCAACCACGACGTACGTGGTCTCCGGAGTGAAAAACTCACCGGTTACGTACAACTCGCCCCACTCCGCCGGTGTCAAGTACACGGCATCGGCGGGATCGGTGGACAGGATGCCCAGGTTCGCGAATGGACCGTGGAACTCCAAATCAAACTCGATCGGCGCTGTCACATACATCGGGATCGGATCGCCCGTCGGACAGGTGATATCCGCCGTCACCACCAGCGCCATCGGGGCGGTCGAGTCCGCCGGCATCGGCGAAATCTTCATGTATCGTGACGCTACGTCTTCGACGAACGGCGCATCACAACTGCATGTGTCGTTGACCTCATCGCACGGTCCCCCGCACGGCGAACCCGTATGATCGCAGTCGGTGGCGGGATCGCAGTACTCATCACCGTTGCAGAAGAGCCCGTCGTCCGGACACAAAGCGTCGATGGGCGTGTGGTCACACTGATTCGTTGCCTCGTTACACGCATCGTCCGTGCAACCAACGCCCTCCTCGCAATCGCGAGCGCCGCCGCCGCCGCAACTTCCCGCGAGGCAATCCTCATCGACGTTGCAGAACAGTCCGTCATCACATGCCGTACCGTCCGGGCGGTTCGACCACGCGCCGGTCGAGGTCACCGGGTCGCACTCCTCGCAGTCGTTGGCCGGGTTGACCGCACCATCGCTCCGGCACGCGCCGGTGATCAGGCAGAAGCCGGCCAGCAGGTCATGCTCACACGCGGTAGCGGCCTCGTTGCACCAATCATCGGTACAGCCAAGTCCGTCGGAGCAGTCGCGCGGGCCGCCTCCGCCACACGTACCGTCGGCGCAGGCCTCGTCGACATTGCAGAACACGCCGTCATCGCAGGGTGTGCCGTTCGGAGCCGGGTTGGGTGAACATGCACCGCCGCCGGTGCACTCATCGGGGTTGTCGCAATCGGTGCTACTCGGGTCGCCGCAAGGCGTACCGGCTGGCCGGTGGTTCGGGACGCATGTGCCATTCGCGTCGCACGAATCGGGATCGGTGCAGTCGGTCGTGTCCGGATCGCCGCAGGGCGTCCCCGGCACCTCATGGTTGGCAAGACACGCCCCGGCTCCGTCGCAGGAATCCGGGTCGGTACAATCCGTGTCGACCGGATCGCCACAGGGTGCCCCCCACGCTGTCGGATTCGGTTCGCAGACTCCCGCTCCATCACAAGTATCAGGAAGATCGCACTCCGTTGACGACGGATCGCCGCACGGCGAGCCGGGCGGCGCCGGCGGATGATCCACGGATCCGTCCGGATTGCAGATGTCCTCCGTGCACTCATTGCCGTCGTCGATCACCGTTAACCCACCCGTGACGGGATCGCAGCACTCCACGGCCGGGTTGTAGTTTGGAGCGTGCGTGCAGGTGCCGTCGAGTTCGCATGTGTCGTCGGTACACGCGTCGCCGTCATCGCACTCGGCATCCAACGCGCACAGGACCCGGATCACAGCCGGGGTGGAGTTGATCGGAACGATCGCTACCGGCGTGGAGTCCTCCATGAACGTCTGGTTCAGGTCGTCGAAGAAGCCAATCGTAAACTCACCGGCGGCTCCGAGCGGCACGTCGATCACCAGCGTGCCCCCATACTTGTCCACCCCGGGGTAGGGAATCGAGTCCGACGAAAACAACAGCAAGGCGCCATACGCCCAGTTGTCGCTGCTGGTGTCCACAGCCGGAATCGCGGTGAGCCCGGAGAAGACAAAGTCGGGATGGTTCACGTCGATCAATTGGTTCCCCGGCATCGGCACGGGAGACAAGACGCCGCCGTAGCCCGAACCGTCAATCCGCGCCTGGTACGTATTCAGCAATCCGTTGGACCCCACGCACGCGCCGACTGCACAATCCTGCGCGCCGATGCTGCACAGGCTCAGGTCGCCGCAAACGCCTACGTCGGGTACCGGATCCCACGCGTCCATCCGCAACTCGAGCGTGACGGTCTGCCCGCCGCCGTCGAGCGTGATCAGGTTACCGGCGATCGTGTGCGAACCGCTGGCGGAGATCGGATCGAAGAAGAAATCCGCTCCCAGCGCGGGCCACGCCATAAAAACGGAAACGCCAAACGCGACAGAGAACGTGCATACTCTACTCATCGGAACACCTCCTGGTAGCAGGACCCGGACATGCTTGACTCACCGGCGAACACCGTGTCTCGCCCATCGTGCAAGCACGTTTCACGATCACCCCGACGAAACACAACTCCGGGCGATCATGCGCTGTGTTTCAGCGCGCCGGTGCGCCGCAATCTGCTCGGCTTCCTTGATGAGCGACAGATACGCACAGGGCCGACGTCGGCCGCCCCCCCCAGACTATCAGATGCGGCGACGAAATGCCGCCGTCATTTACGTAATGAGTGGCTTGTGCTCGAAGCGACAATCGTGGCGGGAACCGTGACGGCGCCCCAATTCAGAAGCCCTTGATCGTCACTGGGGAGAGTCGATAGCGCGGCCTTCCCCCCAATGCACCTTCAGACGGCGGAAACGAACCTTCCGCACCGCCGATCTTCAACCCGTCAGTCTACTCTCCCATTCTTGGGAAAGCAATGAGATTCCCGTGGCTCCGCAGGGTTCGACCGATACCGAGACGGCGTTCGGTGACGGGATCGGGCTTGTCGTTTGGTGGAATTGCCGGATCACCCGCCGAGCGTGACCATCGGGGTGCCCTGAGCGCGGCCCCGCGGCTGCTTGTCGATAACGGCTTGTTTCAGGCTGGCGGCCGCGCGGTCGGCATGAAATGAACCGGTCGACCATGATGACCGCATGTCGACCGAGCGATCATCGAGCAGGCATGGATAGAGTCGGCCATCCGCGGTGAGACGGATCCGGCGACAGTCGCCGCAGAACGACTCGCTGACGGGACTGATGAAACCGACGACGCCGGACACGGAGCCGTTTGACGCTTCGAAGTCCTTCGCGGTGCTGCCTGGATCCTCGCGAAGCGGGACAAGTTCGAATTGACGCCCAATGCGCTCGCGCACTTCGGAGGAGGGCACGAAAGCCTTTCCGTTTGTCCCTGCGGCCGGCCCGATCGGCATCGCCTCCAGAAAGCGAATCACGTGGCCTCGCGGAAGCGCCCACTCCACAATGTCGACGACTTCATCGTCGTTGACGCCGCGCATCACGACGGTGTTGACCTTGGCGGGCGCAAAACCCGCGTCACTAGCTGAATCCAACCCGGCAAGTACGTCATCGAGTCGGCCGCCGGTGATGCGGTGGTAGCGATCGGGGTTCAGCGAATCCAGAGATACATTCAAGCGGTCGAGCCCCGCTCGGCGAAGCGCAACGCCGAGGTCGGTCAGCCGTCGTCCACTGGTCGTCATGGCAAGCGTCACGTCCGGCACATTGGCGCGCAACTTCTCGACGAGCGACACGACGGGTTCGTATAGCAGCGGCTCACCACCGGTGATGCGCACCTGGGCGAGGCCGTGCCGGTCATGCAGGAATCGAACGAACTGCAGGCGCTGCTCATCGGAAAGCGCCCTCTCGCTGACCACGTCCCCCGTCTCCATGCCGGGACGGCAATAGACGCAGCGCAGATCGCACGCGTCGGTGACGGAAATGCGCAAGCTGTCGATGCGCCGTCCGCATCCATCGATCAGGTTGCGGCGCACGTCGGGCGCTTCGCGCGGCGGATCGAGTTGGCTTAGTTCGGCCATTTGGCCTCCAGTTCGTCCGCGATCGCTTCGAGTTGCTCTCGCTTCTTACCGCCGAAGGACTTGCACTCGACCTCACAGAACTTGCCGCAGAGCGTGTTCTGATCGTCCGCCGTGAGCACCTGATCACCCATGTCGAACAGGATGTTGTCCTCTTTGTAGATGTGGTTGGTCAGGAGTTCGACGTAGTCCATCGCGGCCCTTAGCACGCTGTCCTCCACAGCCGATTCGAGACCGTCAGCCATCTCCTTCGTGAGCGCGCGAGCGAGCGTGTGCTCATGCAGCATACACGCGATGGGCCCGTCTTCCTTCGGAATCCCGCGAGACTCCATGGCGGGAAACAGCAGGTCCTCCTCCTTGGCATGATGGCAGGCGTCGGCGAAGAACCGGGCAAACTCGACGCATCGCGCAAACGACTCCGCCTCGAAGCCGTCGCCCGATCGAGCCCGCGCGACCAGACGCTGCAGGACACCCACGACCCGCAGGATCACCTGATGCTCCGCTTTGAGCACCGCCGATGGCTTATCACTTCCGGCACAATTGGACATAACTTTACACCTTCTCGGTCGGTCCGGGCCCGGCACCGATGGCCAGCGCGTCGCCGGGACATAGGTATACACAAACACCGCAGCCAACGCACCCCTCCGGCTTGATGACGGGAATGCCACTCTCGCTAAACGAAATCGCGGCGTCCTTTAAGGGGCAACGGGCCACACAGTAATCACACGGCTGCCCCTGCGACACGTAACATGACGCGGCATCGAGCGCAGCCGTACCCATCGACACATCTTCCTTGGCGCACGGGATAAGGGCGCCCGTTTCGCACGTGCCGATACACGGCATGTCTTCGCAGAGATAGCACGGCGATTCCTCCGGAATGATCGCGGGCATGCCGGCATCGGCGCCCCACTCCGGACCCAGCCGACGGATCGAATCGTACGGACAAGCGTCACGGCAATCGGTGCAGCCCGTACAGGCGGCCCGAAACGCGTCGTCGTCCGCCAGCGCACCGGGCGGGCGGAGCCAGGACCGTTTCCGCTCGGCTTGCTCGGATGGTAACGCCTCGGCATCAACGCGCCGACGCAACGGCGCCGTCAGATTAGCGACGACCGATCGCCCGAACTGCGTGAAGAATTGTCGTCGAGACAGCGCCTTCATCACATCGCGGAAGTCCGCATCTCCATCGGTTGCTTGAGAAGCCACAAACTGAACACGCTGAAGAGGATCATGCCGGTCAGCATCGGCAACTGACTCCGGAACGCAGCCTTGGCGGAGCCGAAGAGCCGCAGCGAAGTCTTCTGCGCGACCCACAAACTGTACACGTGCCCGATCAACACCAGCACCGCCTGAATGAGCCACAGTTTGTCCAGCGAGATCAGCGGCGGGATCGTCCAGGCCGCCGTGCCGAAGACGTTCCACCCCCATCCAAACGGATCGGAGATCATCGCGCAAACCTTCGGCCCCTCCATCAGGAGGTGCTCCATGTTGTGGGCGATGTGATAGAACAGCGCGATCGGCAGCAGCGCGTAAGCATACTGCACGAAGTAGTCATGATACGTGAGCGGCCTGAGTTCACGGTGCCGGCCGACCGTCTTTGATACCCCGACGAGAACCGCGTAGATCGCGATGGGCCCCAGCATCAGAGCCGCCATCCCGAGGCTGAACGCGAGCACACGCCCGGCATCCGCGAACTCGCGGATCGCGCCGACGTACTGCGCCCAAATCGGGGTCATGGTCAGACCGTGGAAGCCCGTGATCGACAGCATGAGCAGCGCAAGGTACGCCTCGTCAGTCCGTGGTTTGCCCTCGATCGCCAAATCGCTACCCCACGGCCTCAAGTTCAACGCGAGGTTGTCGCTCGGGCACGCCTGGATGCACTCCATGCACTGGATGCAGTAGGTATTGATTTCGAGCTTGCCGGGATAGAGGAACGTCGGACAGCCGTAGGCCTTCTCGCTTCCCTTGACGCACTCCTTCGTACCGCACGCGTCGCACACAGCCGTACTACGCGGCCTCACCTCGGTACCGCCGAACATGGCGTACAGGCCGCTGACACGCCCGACGAGACAGCCGTAACGACAGAAGCTCTTGCGATCAAAGAGCAGCGCAGCCACGATCGCCATCAGCAACATGCCCACGGCGAGGATCGCCGTCATCCGCGGCTTCATCGTCACGCCGAAGCCCAGCTCGACCCACGTGAGCCCGACGAACATGATCGTGGCAATGGAGATGTTGCGTACGATTCGCGGCCATCGCAGGCCGAGTGTCATGCCGTCGTCATGCTTACGCCAGAATGCCAACCGCTCGATCCAGCCTGCCATCGCGTCCCACGGACAGACGTAGCACCACGCCTTACCGGCAAACATGATGAGGATGATCAACAGCCCCCACCACACCGTCCACGTCAGGATCGGGGCGATGTTCAGCGCCGGGTTCTGATTGCCCCAGAAGCCGGCTGCGATGATCAGTAGGAACAGCGCTACGACGATCGCCTGAAGCGTGAAACGGAAGAGCCGCGACACGAAAGCGGCACGAATCCAGCTAAATGACAGCAAGTCCAGCCGATCCGGCCGGCTTGCCGCATTGGCGGCAATGCGCGACGCGGCGATGGAGATGGCGGTCGGAGCAGTCAGGACGGGCAGGTTCAACGCTGCGGCACCTCCGCCGGCCTGTGTCGCATGATCCAGAAGCCGCTCGCCCTCGCCGCGAATCTCGTCAGCCCCGGTGCGCGGCGGCTTGGCCTTGTCCGCTAGCGCCACGTCGTCGGGCGGGCTCAGGCGCCGACCCAGGAAATCGAACACGCCGAAGCTGACCACCAGCACGATCGCGATCGACGTGTAGTAGAGCCACGCCGGGATGCCCCACATGGTGTGCATGAAGAAGCCGGCCGGGTCGACCTTGAACTCCGCACGATGGGCCTCGCTGCACAGCTCGTAGGTGTTGCCGAGATAGGTCGCGGCGTACGTCGTTCGATCAGCCAGGGGCGATTGGCAGACCATGCACTTGGCTGCCAGGTAGTACTCAGGATCCTTCTCGAAGCGCTCTTTACAGCGATCCACACAGAAGTAGTAGGTCCGTCCCTCGTGCCGAGAAACAATGCCCCAAGCTTTGTTGACCTCCATGTTGCAGACGACATCGATGTGCCGCTGCGAGGCCTTCGCCGCAACCGGATCGTAGTCGGCCACGAACTTGGTCCTGCAATCATCGCAACAGAAGTAGTAGGCCCTGCCGTCGAGTTCAGTCGTGATGGCCGTCGCCGGGTCCACGTCCATTCCGCACGGTGGGCACATCGCGTGCATACCCTCGGCCGTGTCCACCCCCACGCCCGAGCCGCCGACGTTGGACCAGACCACCACGGCGATGATCGCACCGCAGAGCAGGTAGGGAAATGCGATGGCGAAACGCCCCATCATGCACGCCCCTCCGCGGTCATCGCATCCGCTGTCGCGCGCTCATTCAGCCTCTTGGCGTCGCCCGGCGCCAACTGCCGCGCGGCACGGCGCCGGCGCTTGACCTGCACCGCGCGAACGATGATGAATCCGACTACGGCGACGCAGATGCCGGCGAGCGCGAACGAGGCCGTAGCCGTCGGTTTCCCGGCGATCATGAGAAACGGGATCACCTCGATTCGACCCTCGACCATCAGAGATAGTTCCACGATGTATTCACCGTCGATCGGGAACGTCACGTAGAATTTGTGCTCCTTGTCGAACGGCTTGCGCGTCGTCGGCGGCATGATGACCGTGCTGTCGCCGAACGTGTGCGTCTGAAGGATACGAACCGTAATCGGGTCACCGTAGACGCGGTTCGCCTCACGATCCTTGATATAGAAGGCAAGGTTTGCCGGCTCGCCCGGCGTTGGGATGCCAGGATACGAGGTCAACAGCACGTCGTACGGTCCGGTCGTCGCCGGATATTCGAGCGTCGGGCGCTGCGGGTAGTTCTCCTTGTAGGAGTAATGCGGCAAGCCCAGGATGTGGTGCGCCGACGCCGGCGACGCAAACGCAAGCGTAACCAGCAGCGCGATGAGCGACGCGACCTTCACCGTGCCGCGCGACGCGCGGTCGTCTCGCTTGGCCGGCTTGATGACCGGCAGGCTTATCCCGTAAGCCAACGCCCCGTCACCACAGTGCCTGATGCAGACGCCGCAGTTGTCGCACTCGATCGACATCGATTCGGTAATCGGGTTGATGCCTGCCTCGCACACGGGGATACACGCCTGGCATCCGGTGCAGGCCTCTTCCTTCAGCTTGACGCGCAACGGCCGAAGCCAACCGAGGATACCGTACAGCGCACCGCCGGGACACATCGTCTGACACCACCAACGCGGCGAGACGAGAACCTCGAAGGCGACCATCGCCAAGAGCAGGACGACCATGCCGGTCAGCGCCGTGCCGAAGATCCACGCGTGAACAACGCGACTGATGACGGCCGGTGGATAGAGCAGCGCAAACAGCGGCGCCGAAGTCACGGCAGTCACGGCCAACCCGACGAGGAGGAAGATGTACTTGTTCGCGTGGGAAAACCGAACGTTGCCCGGCTCGATCTCGGCGACGCGCAGCAGCTTCCGCAGCTTGCCCGCCAGTTCGAACAGCAGATAACCGGGGCAGATCCAACTGCAAAAGACCTTGCCGAGCACGACCGTCAGCACGACGGGGATCAGGATCGAGACGATCAGCGGCCAATGCACATGCTTGGCGGCTGCGATCATCTCGGCGGCGGCAAGCGGATCGGCCAGGTCGATTCCACCGAGCCGCATTGACCACAACGTCCCCTTGTTGGCGTCGAGAAGCGGCTGAGGGTCGTCGAGCGAATCGATGTAAGGATGGATCGCGCGAGTGATCACCTCGCCGCGCATGCCGGCCATGAGCTGCTCGTCCTCGATGACTCGCGCCGCACGGTAGTGGGCGTAAAGGCTCAGGACGGCGATGGCCGCGATAAGCGCGACCGTCGTCAGTTGAATACCGCGGCGGATGATCTGAGTCAGGAGGCTCATGCCGTCACCTCCACGCCGACGGCCTTGCGCGTGCGCACGACAAAGATCGCCGGCTCGCCGCGCACCACGGTGCGGCAGATGTGCTCGCACAGTCCGCAGCCGACGCACTCGTCAGGGAAGATAATCGGCGCAAGAAACGCACCCGGCTCCAGCTTGATCGCGTGGTTTCGCAGCGGACAGAACATGTAGCACTCACCGCAGGGTCCGCGGCGCTCGGCGAGCGCATCAGACTCGGTCGGCTCGCGACCGAGTTGCATGAGCAACTCCTGCTCCTGCCGAATGTGCTTCGCCTTGAACGACAGGCACATGTCCTCCCGCAGCGCCACCGTGCCCATGTCGACCTCGCGCTTGTCGTCGAACGGCACGAGCGCATCGGTCGGACAGGCAGGACCACACTTGTTGCAGAGCGTACAGCCCGCCTTGGCCGGATCGACGTACGGCGTGTGGGCGAGCAGGCCGTCCTTCTCCGTGTAAAACTGGATCGCACCCGGCTCGCACGCATCCTGACAGCGGTAACAACGGATACACGACGCCAAAAAGTCGGGCTCTTTCGGCGCGCCCGGCGGGCGCAGCAAACCGAGCAGCTTCTCGTACGGTCGCGCGATGGCCGGGTAGGACGCGAGCCGTGTGCGCTGGAGAAAATGCACCAACCCGCTGACGGCGGCGAGTCCGCCCGCCACCGCCATCGAACGAATGATCTGTCGACGAGTCACGCTCACGACACACTCGGCGCCTTCACGCGGATAGCATGAGGATACCGTATGCACGCCCGTTCACAGCAGCCGCAGCCCACGCAGGCGTCGGCGTGGACCGTCGGACGCTCCCAGGCACCGACCGTCATCGCGCTGCCCGCAAGCGGGCAAGCGCGATAGCACGCCCCGCAACTCCAATCGTTGTAGGAATAACAGAGGTCCAAGTCGAGCTGCGCGACACCGATCGCGACCTTCTCCTGGATCTCCTCCTTCTCTTTCCGAACGAGCGTCAGAGCGCCACTCGGACAGACCTCCGTACACTTGAGGAAGTCGCAGTCCTCGAGCGTGCATAACATGCAGGCCGCCTTGCGGGGCTCCATCCTGGGCGTTCCCGCGCGGCGACCGGGTTCGGATTGAGGAAACGACGCCAGCGCCCGATTCGGGCAGGCGTCGACACAGCGCATGCACCGAATGCAGGTCGCAAGAAACTCGTCCTCCGGCAACGCACCCGGCGGACGCAGCGGCGCCCCCTTCGCGTCGGCTTCACCGCACAGACCGGCCGCGTATGCCCCGACTCCGACCGTCGCTCCGACGGCCGCGGTCTGCTTGACAAACTCTCGACGGGTTATCGCCATGTCATCGGCCTACCGTTCCGCCCACGCTGGTCTGGCGGGTGGCATGGGTCCCGGCGCGCCGGGATTTGCCCGTGCCCGTCCGCTTTCGAAAGACACGGGCAAGCTACCGCTTGCCCATGCCACCCATCGTTGGTCGTTGGACAGAGCACTACTTCCCCCGCTCCTTGCGCAACTCCTCAGCCATCCGACGGATGTCCAGGACGTCCTGCTTCATCTCGCTCCAGCCGTACCACAGCGCATAGTCCGGGTTGGCGTGGAACGTGCCCTGGAAGGCCCGCATGCGATGCTTGAGGAACATGACGAAGAGGCGATTCTCGATGGGCGTCGGCGCATCGTGGAACGTCAGCAAATCCGGGAAGGGGTAAGCGTAGGTCTCGGGCTTTTTGAGCGTCCCGTCTTTGTAGAGCCCCGCGATCTCGCGGATCGCCTCGGCCATCAAATGATCAACCGCTTTGATCATCTGATCGCCCTTGTCCAGTTCTGCCTTGGCGAAGTTCTTGGAGTGGCACTCGCCGCAGGTCTTCAGCATCTTGTTTCGCTGCTCGTCGAACGCCTCCTGCGTCAGGCGCGCCAGCTTGGCGCCCTTGACGGCCTCGAGCCTGCCCGTCGGGTTGCCCTCCGGGTCGAGCACGCCGAGCCCTTGCAGGATCGTAGCCTGATCCGCCTTCCACTGCGGGTCTTCCGGCAACGGCAGACGCACGGCGAGGAAGCCCCACCCGGTCATGACGGCGTGGTTACCCTCCTGCATGTGACACGTCTGGCACGTCGGAGCGGCAGCCCCCTCGGGCAGGGTACCGTTCTGTTTCAGCAGCGCACGCACGCCGTGCTTGCTCGACGACCACATCTCCCACTGTGGGTGATCGAAGCCCATGTGGCATGTCTGACACGCCTGCGGGGCGCGCGCTTCCTTGAGGGAGAACATGTGCCGCGTGTGACAGGCGTCGCAGGACGCCATGCCGAAGCCGGCGCCGTCCTTCTTGAGCTGCTTGATCTCGTCCTCGCTCTTGAGGCCGATCTTGTGGCAACCGCCACAGCCCTTCATGCCGTCGATCAGCTCCATGGGCTGCCAGTGGATCGTCGGCATCGCCTTCATCGCCGCCCACGCAAGGGCATGCTTACCCGAGCTGAACTGCTCAACTTGCTCCTCGTGGCACTCGGCACAGGTGTCCGGCGTCGGGATCTTCACCTTGTCGACATCGTCGGCCGACACGTGTCCGTCACCGTGGCACGCATCACAGCCGACACCACCACCGCTGTGCTTGCTGAGTTGCCAATCAGTTACAATGCCCGGCGTGATCTTCTTGTGGCACTCGATACAATCCTGTGCCCAGGCCGGAACAACCAAAACTGCGGCCAACACCCCTGCCGCTAACAAACGATCGAACATCAAACTCTCTCCGCTATCGTGACGGGAAACAACGAAAACACCCACTCATGTTGTCCCCCGACCCAACTGGAGCCGTCGAGCCGAAAGCGGCTCCCGAGCAACTCCAGCCCCCTCGCACGCATCTATCCAGGGAAGAGGCATATCGTCGCGACGGTGCCGCAGCGACAAAGACCGCGGCGGGGTGGCACGGACCCGCCTTAAAGGCGGATTTGCCCGTGCTGCGTGCCGTGTGCCACGGACAAGGTGCGGTTGTCCGTGCCACCCCAAAGCCGCGGAGTTGGATACCCTCTCCGTTAAGCTTTCTCGATTCGAACAGCCAGCTTCTTGTAATCGCACTGCCCGCTGACCGGATCCCACGCACGATGGGAGACCGAGTTCACGAGCCACTTGTTCTTTCGCGGGTCGGCGCTGTCCGCCACCGACAGGTTCCATGGGCTAAACAGGTACCCCGGCGGCACCTCGGTGCGCGCCGGTCGGATCATGCTGTCGGTGCCGACGGATACGCGAGCTTCATACGAACCGCGCCGCGATACCAGACGAACGCGATCGCCGTCCTTCAGCCCAAACCGCCTTGCGTCCGCCTCGGCGACTTCGACGTACTGCTCAGGCACGAGCTTACTCGTCGTCGCACCGCGGATCGTCTTGGCGGTGTGGAAGTGCTCGTACACGACGCCCAGCCCGAGCCAGAACGGATAGACATCCTTCGACTTGTGATCGTCGAGGCCCTGCGCCTCATCGGCGTACACGTCGAGGTGCGGCAGTTCGGGCACGAGACCCGCGTCGCGCGCTTCGACCAGAATCTTCGGCTTGCCCTTGTTGGGGCCTTCCGTGTGAAGGTCGTCGATGAGGAACGGCCCCTCGCCGGGCTTGCTCTTGTGACCGTACTCCATCAGCTTGTCAGTGATCTCACCGAGCTTGGTGTAGTCCTGCTTGCAGAGCTTGAATTTCGCCTTGCCGTTCTTGTGACGGAACGCACCGTAAGGCTTGCCGCCCCATTCTTCCTGACCGAGGTAACGGCGTGGCGTGCCACCCTGCTTGGCGATCTCGTACGTCGGCGCGGGCCACTGCACACCGCGCAACGCTCGAAGCTGATCGTACGGCGTTTGTCCGTCACGCTCCTCGACCTCGAGCATGCCGGTAAGATCGGCGTCCGATCCCTTACTGGCGGCCACGATGTCGCGGAAGAGGTCCTGCGGGTCGTAAGCCATGAGCCCGTTGCCCATCTTGATCGTCTTTTCGTAAGGGAAGATCGCGTCGGCATCGAGGCCGAACGCCTTGGCAAGCATCCTGCCTTTGTCGATCGCCATATCCATGTCGGGCCGGCAGTTCGGCGGCGGGTTCGCCGTCCCGTCGCACACGTAGACGCGTCTCTCGGACTGAATGTAGGTGCCGCCGGTCCACTCGCCCCAGGTCGCAGCCGGGAAGTTCACGTCGGCGTAGAGGTTGTTCGGCGCGTGGCGGTAGATTTCCTGCACAACGCAGAACATCTTGGTCAGCGCCGGACGGACCAGCGTATCGAGGTCCGGCATGTGAACGTGCGTCGTGTACATCCAGAACATGGCGTCGAGCCCGCCCTTGAGCGCACGCTCCATCATGCCGATCACCATGCCCGGGTTCGGCAGGACCGACGTCTGAGTAAGACGCTCGCGCGGGACGCGCCAATGATCCGCGATGTGGTCTCGCCACGCCTCGTTCTTGATCGACTGGTTGAACGGAAGACGCCCGGTCAGGCCGCCCATCAGACGCTCGCTCATCGCGTTGGGCTGACCGGTCTGTGAATGGCTCCCGCAGCCCGGCCGGCCGACGTTACCGGTGAGCAGGTGCAGGTTGATGATGCTGATCGTGTTGTGCTGGCCGTGGAGCATCTGGTTGTAACCGATGCCCCAGAAGGTAAGCACGCCGCCCCGGCCGCGCTGCCTGCCCTTGATCGACGCTTCCGCCCAGTCGCGCGCCACGTTCTCGATCGTCTCGACCGTCACGCGACCGCCCTCGAACGGCTGCTGACGCTCGACGACCTGCGCGGGCGAATAGTCCTTCAGCACGCCTTCCTTGTACGCTTTCCATCCGGTCGTGTGCTTCTCGAGCCATTCATCCGACATGCAGGCCTGCGGGTATTGCTTCATCAGCACATGCGCGATCGCGTTGAGATAGCTCATGTCGCCATTGAGCGTCGCGATGTGATGGCTGTTGCGCGGGTTGATATCCTCCAACCCGATGACCGTGCCCGTCTTGCGCGGATCAGCGACGCTCGTGGGAATGCCGTGCTTGCGTTTGTGGTCAGCCACACGCCAAAAGAGAATCGGATGAGCCTCGCGGGCGTTGTGGCCCCAGAAGGTGATGAAGTCCGCCTCTTCGATGTCCTCGTAGCTCGTCGGCGGCGCGTCCGACCCATAGGAATGGAAGTAACCCGTCACAGCCGACGTCATGCACATCCGTGCGTTGGCCTCGATCGAGTTGCTACCGATGACGCCCTTCATCAGCAGGTTCTCGACCCACTGAGCCTCCATCGTGAGCTGCCCGGAACCGTTCAGTCCGACCGCATTCGGCCCCTTCTCCTTGACGATCTCGGCGATGCGCTCGGCGACGAGTTCCTCGGCCTCCTCGTACGTCGCCTCGCGGAACACATCATCGTCGAAACGCCCCTTCGTGGCTGAGATGTGGCCACGCAACGGATCGCTCATGTCCTTGCGCACCAACACCTTGGTCAACCGGTCACGATAGATCGGCTCATGGGCGTTGAGGCCTTTGATGCATTGAATGCCACGGTTGGTCGGGTGCTTCTTGTCGGGCACCATGCCGACCACCCGGCCGCCTTCCGTCTTGATCAGCGTGCCGCAACCCACGCCACAATAGGGGCAGGCCGCTTGCAGCAACTTGATACCGCCACCCTGATCCATCGTCGGCGCTGCGTTCGCCTCGACGAACTCGTCCGGCAGAAAGCCCGTGGCTGCGACGGCTGCGCCGGTGCCGGCGGCCATCTTCATGAACGCCCGGCGGTCGAAGCCCTCGCCATATTTGACCCGCCGATGAATCGTGCACGGCTGCACGGCCTGTTCGTCGTTGCTTGCGGGTTGGTTGTCGTTACTCATTGCTGGAATCTCCTTGCGCGGGCCGCAGCACCGCCACCACCTTCGGTGGTCCGTCTGTCATCGGGTCGAACTTCCGTTCGGTATGCTGGTTAACGTCGTCTGCCGCCGGCACCGTCAGCGATCGCTGAGCCGGAAGCGTCATGGGTGAAGGCTTCTGCGTCGACCAACGACGCATGTACGCCACGATGTCGTCCACGTCCTGCGAACTGAGGTCCACAAGACCTTGCCCGCCGCGCCCGAAAGGCCTCATGGCCGTGCCCTTGCGCCCTCGTACGATCGTCGCCTGCAGGAATCCGTCGGTTGCAGCCGCCAGGAACCCCTCGTTGTTGAGTTCCGGCGCCCAGGAGCCCTTGCCGTCATCTCCGTGGCATCCGGCACAATTCGAGACGAAGAGCGTCTCGCCGCGTGCCAAATCCCACGGGACCACGAACCGGTGCGGCACGCGTTTCTCCCCGGCAGGATCGAACGGCGGATCATGCTCCCACGATCGCAAGTGGGCCACGATGTCGTTCACCTCGTCGCTGGTAAGCATGAGGATCGAATCGGGGCCGCGCTTGACGGGCCGCATCTCCGTGCCGTGCCGCCCCAATGCAAGCGTGGCCATCAGGAACCCGTCGGAAGCGAGCCGCAGGAACCCCGGATTGGACAGTGCAGGCCCGCTGGCGCCTTCGCCGCGGTCGCCGTGGCAACCTGAACAGTTGACGGCATAGAGCGGCGCCCCCTTCTCCGGCCTTCCATGCGGTGACTTCGAAACACGCACGATTTCGTCCTCGCCCTTGCGCTGCAATGACCGCAAGAAGGCAACCACGTCCTCGATCTGCCGCTCGCTCAGTTCGGTGATGCCCTGCCCGCCCTTGCGGAAGCCGAGCATCTCGGTGCCCTCTTTGCCGTGGGTAATCCACTCGCGAAGCATCGTATCGCTGGTCGTGCGCAAAAAGACCGGGTTGTTCAATTGCGGACCGGTCGCCCCTTCGGCGTCAACACCATGGCACCCCGCGCACACGCCGCGGAAGATATACTCTCCAGCGTCCCAGTCGCCGCCCACCACGCGCTGGGCGTGCCATTCGTCCGACTTGCTCGGTGCCGTCTGCCACGTGCGGATGAACTTGACGAGCGAGGCCACATCCTCATTGGAAAGGTGCCGCCAGCTCGGCATGCCCGTGCCGGGCCGACCCGAGGTCAGCGTGTCCACCAGGAAGGTATTCGTCGCGACGGTCAAAAACGCCTGGGTGTTAATCGACGGAGCGAGATCGCCGGAGCCATCCGCACCGTGACACATCACGCAATTGGCCTTGTAGAGGATGCGGCCGATGTCGACCGATACGCTTGCCGATTCCGGCGCAGCGCCCAGAGCCAGCGCGGTCTCGGGTACGGCTCGTGAAGTCTGCCACTGGCGGATGAACGCGAGCAGATCGCTGAGCTCGCGCGAACTGAATTCGTGCCACGCCGGCATCGCCGTGTTAGGACGCCCCCGCACGATCGTATCGCGAAGGAAGGCATCCGACGCCACGGCAAGGAACGTCGGCGAGTTCAAACTGTTGCCGATGCCGCCTTCGCCGGCAGTGCCGTGGCAGGCCGCACAATTCGAACGGTATAGCGCTCCGCCCACCCGTGGATCGCCCGAGGTCGCGGCGACCGACTGCAATTCCGGTGCGGGCTCTTCCCAACCGCGAATGTGATCGACCAACAACGTGACTTCATCGTCAGTCAGGCCGCCGTCGACAAGCCAACTGAGCATCTTCGTGCCCGGTCGGCCATACCCGATGATATGACGCAGGTAATCGTCGCTGACCGTCGCCAGCGTGTCCGGGTGATTCAGTGAAGGCACCACGACTTCCACATCGCCGCGCTGCTCGACCACGACATCCCGCCGGTCCCACTCGTGCCCCCACGGGTCAGCCCCGGTGGGCCAGAGTTCGCCACGCATCGTCGTGCCGTAGCCATCAGCGCCGTGACACGCCGAGCAGAACATGGAGTAGAGCGTCTCGCCGCGAACAGCCGTCGTCGCGCCCAGCGATGCCAACTGCGGAGGCGGAATGTGGCTCGCCGGAGCGTCCTTGTGCTTGAGCCCCATCATGTAGAAGGCCAACGCCCGAGCATCTTCCGGCGTCAGGTCCATCTGCGGCATTTCGGAACCCGGCGATACCTCGCCCGGCAGCATGAAGTGCTCATAGAGCCACTGCTCAACCGTGTGCTCGCCGCGGACATGGGTGAAGTCGAAATCGTGTTTCGTCTTGTCGCCGACGTAAGTCAGGTCCGGACCGAGCATGCCGCCCCGCCCGCGATACTTGTGGCAGCCGAGGCACCCGGACTCCACGACGAGGCGCTTCCCGCGCGCCAGTGAATCGGCGCCCTCGAGGCTCCGAGCCAGCGAGGCATCGTCGATGGGCGTTTTGGCGGAACCTTCGTTCTTGGCTGCAAACAAGTCCGAGGCGCCACCGTAGAGGTCGATCTCGTCATGACACCGCCCGCAGCTCGTGTAGATGGCATCCCCACGCAGCAGCGGTGTCTCCATGTGCGGCACCGGATGGTCATCAGCCTGCCAGCCGTGAGCCGCCTCGCGCGTCGTCGCTCGCCCCTGCCCCTGATGACAAACGGTACACCCGAACCGCTCCGTCGGATGGTACTCCAACAGTTTTCCGGGGTGGCGCTTGAGCGGCTGATCCGCGCCCGCCATCAGCGGGTTCTCGACGCCGAGATGGCACGTCGTGCACCGATCGATGACGCCGAGTTCCGGCAGATAGAGTTGCTTGTGGCCGATCGAGAAAGCCTCAGCCGCGACCTTCGCGGCCTCCGTCGGCGCCGTGCTCACGAGCATGGCCTTGTAGTCGACTTGCGCCGCTCGCCAGTCGCCGCGGAAGTTCTCACGAAAAGCCGCGGTCGCCAGCACGAAGAGCGACGCCAGCGACGCCGTCAGAAGAGCGATCTTCATCAACCTCACTTGTCGATGATCCATGGTCGGTTCCTGCGTCTGTGCCGCGTAGCGACGGCCGCAGCGCACCTTATGTGCGCCGTCAACATTTATCCGACGGGTGGCATGGGCAAACTCGTTTGCCCGTGTCCGCCGGCAATCGAGGGACACGGGCAAGCTGCCGCTTGCCCATGCCACCCAGCTTCAATCGTCTGTCCGGACATTAGTGCACCGGCCATTCAGCCTGCGACCAATAGAAATCCCAGTTCGGTCCGCGATGTACCGTCGCGAAGTAGGTCAGAATGACGAACCCCACGAGGAAACACGTAAACAGCGCGATCGCGCCCATACGCGTCGATCTCGTTATCTTCACCACAGCCACCGACCACAAAGCGAATAGCAGCACGAACACCGTGCCGGGATTGAAGAACGTAATCACGATCTGCGGCACGTGCGCCGTGGCCTCCCAGTTGCGGAGCCAGCCGTTGCGGACCGTAAACCAGAGCATCCCCACCACCACGAGCACGGCGAAGACCATGCTGCCCAGCGTAACCCGCCGCCCCTGCGCGCCGCTGAACCAGACCCCCACGTCCTCGCGCTCGCGGTCGAGGTACGGCACCAACGCCAAGCCCAGCACGACGATCGCCGGGATGCCGACGCCGCCCATGAAGGCCGAGTAGGACACCAACTCCTGAAGGCCGAGGAAATACCACGGCGCCTTGGCCGGGTTCTCCGGAACAGCCGGATTCGCCATCTCCCTCAGCGGCGCGTCGAACCACATCCCGAGCACGAGCATCGCCAGCGTGGTCACCATCGTGACCGCGCCGATCACGTAGATCACGTTGGGCCATGTCATGATCGTGTTACGCATCTCGCGATTGACGACCGGCGTCTTGTCCTTCATCACCGCCATGAGGCCGTAGGTCTTCAGAGCCGGCGTCATGTCGGCAGTCGCTGCACCACCGGAATCGGCTGTGTCCGCCGACGCGGGCCTGGCGAGTCCGCCGTCCTTGCGAATGCGCCAGAAGTGCACCGCAATCAGGATCGACGCGACGATGGGCAAGACCATGACGTGCAGCACGTAGAATCGAATGAGCGCCTCTTGCCCGACGTAATGCGCACCGAGCAGGACTTCCTTCTGCATGCGTCCGACATCGAAAACCGAAGTAACGCCGAGCGCGTCAGTCAGCTCTTGCGGCGACTGGGCGATGTTCGCACCGATGGTGACCGCCCAGAACGCGAGCTGATCCCAGGGGAGCAAGTAACCCGTGAAGCTCAGTCCCAGCGTCACGACAAAGAGCAACATGCCAAGCACCCAATTGAACTCACGCGGGCTCTTGTAGGCGGCTGTGTAAAACACCCGGGCCATGTGCAACATGAGACAAGCGACCATGGCGTGAGCGCCCCACCGGTGCACGTTCCGCATCAGATTGCCGGTAGGCACGACATGCATGATGTCGAGCATCGAGCCGTACGCACCTTCGACCGACGGCTTGTAGTAGACCATGAGCAGCACGCCGGTCACGCACAGCAGTACGAACAGCACGAGCGTCGCTACGCCGAGCCCGAGCGTCGTGGTCGCCTTGATCGCGTGAAGATGCGTGCGCGTCGGTAGCAGGTGCAGGAAGAAGTTCGTAAAGACCGCCTGCGACTTCGCACGATCCGACGTGGGCGTGCCATGGCGAATGAGCGTTTGACGGAAAGTGCGAGGCGTTCCCGCCAGATTGCCGGCGAAGTCGCGCACCGCACCGGGCTCGCCGATCGCACGCCCCGAGGGCTTCGCTTCCGACGGCTTCGCGTCCGACGGTTGGTTCTTCATGTCAGTTTCGGCCATCACCGAACTCCATTAGGGCCGCACGGCGGCCATTACGCTAAGAGCTTCGTTCCCGGCGTCACTTCCTTCAGTGTGTCCGCCACGAGCCAACCTTCCGGCGAGACACTAAGCTCCACCCAGATCAGCCCCTTCGGCGCGGGACCGCCCTTGACGCGTCCGGCCTCGTCGAACTTCGATCCATGGCACGGGCAGGAAAACTGCCCGTCGTCCAGCCGCTCCGCGATGCAGCCGAGGTGCGTGCAAACGGAGGAAAGCGCATGAAAGCCCGCTTCGTCGCGGTACAACCACAAGCGCTGCTTGGCGAAATAGGTCTGCGCCCCCACGGTGAACTGCTTCGGCTTGCCGAGCTTGGCCCGTGAGTCCGACTCCGGGAACACCGAAGGCATCGGAAGCCGAAACGCGCCCAAGATCGCCATCACGAATGCGGCGATCGCCGACCACGCGGCCAAAAGACCTAGAAAATCCCGCCGCGTTTTCGGCGGCTTGAATCGCTCTGATGTCTGAAGCTGGTTATCCACGTGTCAATCCTCTTAACTCACCGACCGTCGCTCGTTCGGGTCGACGCTCGTCCACTCATGAATCCCATCGCCCCGAGAACTTGAACCGTTCCATCGTGATCGCGCCGACCGGGCATCGCTCGGCACAAAGCGCACAACGAATACACTTCGTCTCGTCCTTGATGATCGCGGACACCTCCGCCAAATCGGTCGACCCGAGGCGGTCACTCAAAACGCCCGCCAAGGCCGGGTCGCCGTCGAGACGATCGCAAGACACCAACGAAAGGCAGAGCTCCGGACATACGTCCGCACACCCGCCGCAAAGAATGCACTTCTCGGAATCGAAGATCGTGTTGACGCCGCAATCGA
>JAJDDX010000379.1 GCA_029260055.1 Phycisphaerae bacterium | reverse complement strand
ATCGACCACTTCAAGAAGTTCAACGACACGTACGGTCACCAGGCCGGCGATCTGGTACTCCAACGCGTCGCCGACGCCGTGTGCAAGACGCTTCGAGATACGGACTTGTTGGCACGTTATGGTGGCGAGGAGTTCGCCGTGATTGCGCCTTACGTCGACCGTAAGGCGGCATGCGTCGTCGCGGCACGCGTTCACGCATGTGTGGAGGCACTCGCCGTGACCGTGGGCGAGGACGTGCTGAGCGTGACGGTCAGCCTCGGCGTCGCGTACACCGGGGATTACGAGTGGATGCCCGACGCCGATCGTCTCGTGGCGGACGCGGATGCCCAACTCTACCTCTGCAAGAACGAAGGGCGAAACACCTGGTCGTATCGCGGTCGGACTGCTGCTCAGGCGCGGCGAGCGACTCAAGGCGTGACCGGGTAGAGTTCGCCCTGATCGACATACCCCAAAGCCGCTCCGTGGCGGGCCGGCACGCACTTCGCCCGGATCGTCGCCTCCCCGTTTTCGTGCCGTTCGGGATTGGGCGCGGAGAATTGCGGGTGGTTAGGCCCGCGTCGGGTCTTCTAACTCGCCTCTGAGTCCCTCGGTGTACGAGCGGACCCGATCGAAGAGTGTGACTAGCTCCGCGAGCGAGGCATCCAGCGCGTCGAGTCGATGCTCCCGTCCGCGTGTCTCGAGATCCTCGGCGATTCTGCGAATCGATTCCGCGCGGACGTTCCCGGCTGAGCCTTTGAGGGTATGCGCTGCGGCGCAGAGCATCTCGGGATCCGCATGGGCGACCGCCTGCTCGAGATCAGCCACACGCGCGGGGATCGTCTCGACGAAGCCGTCGAGCACCTGCAGGAAGGTCGCTCGATCGACGGCGAGTTCGGCCAGCGCCTTTTCCAGGTCGACCGGGGCCGGCTCGTTGGTGTTTCCCGGTGACGCCGCCCTATTCGTGGTCCATTTCTCCACGATGTCCTTCACTTCCTCGGCGTTGATCGGTTTGGACACGTAGTCGTCCATACCCGCATCAAGGCACCGCTGGCGGTCTCCTTGCATGGCGTGAGCCGTCATGGCGATGATCGGCAGGCGCTGCCACCGCCTGTCGGCTCGAATATGCTCGCACGCCTCATAACCGTCCATTTCGGGCATCTGGATGTCCATGAACACCAGGTCGAACGATTGCTCAGCGAGGCATTCGAGTGCCCTGAGGCCGTTGTCAGCCGGAGTCACATCGCAGCCGCATTTCTCGAGCAACCTCGAGGCGAGTTTGGCGTTCACAGGGTTATCTTCCACCAGGAGCACGCGCGCGGCGAAACGCCTGCGATCGCGCCGTTGGCCGGCGCGCGGCGCGCCGTCCGGTTCGTTGCGGTTGCGCTGCTCTGCCGGGCCGACCAGGATCCGCACCAGCGCTTCCTTCAAGACGGCCTGCCTCAGCGGCTTGGTGAGCCAGGCATCACAGGGCACGTCGTGGCAGCCCGCGACCTCGCTCCTCCCTCCGAGGGAACTGGCGATCACCACGGGCGGGTGACCGTAGGCGGCATCCCGCTCGATTTCTCGTGCCACGGTCATGCCGTCCAAGCCGGGCATCTGTGCATCGAGGATGGCGAGGTCAAACGAACCGCCGGCGTCCTTTGCCGTGCGAAGCAGTTTCAATCCCTCATTGCCCGTCGTCGCCAGCGTGACGCGGCAACCCCACGCGCTGAGAGCCTTGTCGAGAAGACTGAGGTTGGTCTGGTTGTCGTCCATGACCAAGATGCGCCGAGCTTGCAGGACATCGTCGGTCCGCCTCGACGGCTCCGCTACCGCGGCGACTTGGAGCGTGAGGCGCGCGTAGAACCTGCTTCCCCGTCCGACTTCGCTCTCGACCCAGATATCGCCGCCCATCAGTTTCGCGATTTGTCTCGTGATCGCGAGTCCGAGCCCGGTTCCACCGTACTGACGCGTCGTGGCGCCGTCCGCTTGCGTGAAGCTGTCGAAGATCGCCGCCTGGCGGTCCTTCGGGATACCCACGCCGGTGTCCGTGACGGAGAGAAGGACCGTCGCGGCCCCGTCGACAAGCTGCTCGATCTCGACGACGACCACGACTTCGCCGTTTGCGGTGAACTTGACGGCGTTGCCGGTAAGGTTGATCAGCATCTGGCGGAGCCGGACCGGGTCGCCGAGCAGGCTGCGCGGGACCTCCGGGCTCACGTGGCAAATCAGTTCCAGCCGCTTCTGGGATGCTCGGTGACCCAGTGCGCTGACGACACCCTCGATCACGTCGGCGAAGTCGAATGCAACCTCCTCCAGATCGAGCCGACCCGCCTCGATCTTCGAGAAATCGAGTATGTCATTGAGTAGGCACAGCAGCGAGTTGGCGCTTGCCAATGCCGTGGTCAGGTAGTCCCTTTGCTCGTCGCTCAGGTCAGTGTCCAGAGCCAGTTCGGTCATCCCGATGACGCCGTTCATCGGTGTTCGGATCTCGTGGCTCATGTTGGCCAGGAACTCACTCTTGGCGTGGTTCGCGGTGTTGGCGGCCTTCAGGATCCTCTTGAGATTCGCCTGCTGCTCCTCGAGGAAGGCCATCGTGTCGTTGAAGGTCTCTCCGAGCGCGCAAATCGGATCCTTGCGGGCGGCCCGGTAGACCTCGCACTCACGGCAGTCTCCCAGCTTCTGCGCAAATGTGCCCTGGACCTTGCCCTTGCAGAGGGTGCCGGCTGTTTCCCAGCACCGGAGCTGACTTTCGCGTCCGTAGACCGGACACTCCGGGTTTGAGCAGTCGTTCACTTCCCAGCACCGCAAGAGCGAGGGGTTACTGAACCGTCTCGGGCCGGCCGCCTCACCGGCGACGCGCGCCATGACTTCCCGCAGTTCGTTGCCGGTGGCGAGCAGGTGCTCGTTGACCTGCCGAAGTTCCTCATGTCGCAGGCGGATGCCCTCCTCCGCGCGTTTGCGCTCGCGACTCTCCGCGTTCGTGGCCTTTATCGCTTCGTCCACCTCGCGAGTCGTCAGACGGGCGATAACGACCGAAAGGGCGAGGCCGAGTACGATCGCCACGGCTCCGAACATGGCAATCTTGGGCGAGTCGGCCAGCGCGCGACGGGAGAGCAACTGTTCGGAAAGCCCGAGATGAACCGAGGCCTGTGCGCCAGCGACCGGCGTCACGAAGTCGCGAAGACGCCGGCCGCGCTCGTCCACGATCTCCCGGGTTCTCACAGAGTGCGCCGGCGTCCCGGACAACGCCAAGAGCCCTCGCGGGACCCCGCCGTCAAACGTATGGGCGAGGGGGCGTCCTTCTTCTTCGAGGAAAGCGTAGACTATCGTCTCGTCGGCCTGGATCGTCTCTTCGAGCAGGTCGGTCAGGGCGAGGTGGTCGTCCCAGAGCATCAACCTCGCGCAGCGATCGGCCAGTACACCAAGTTGTGCTCCGTATGATTGTTCGAGGTCTCTGCGATGGTGCTCGTAGTTGCTGACTGCGGAGAGCACGATCACGGCGCCGATCAGCGCCGTGATCAGTCCGGCGACCCTCAGGATGATCTTCCGCTTTAGCACTACTCGCTCTCCACACTGGCCGTCGCAACCCAACGCTGCATCTCGCGAATGGAGTCATACGCCTCGTCACGGCCTTCTTCGAAACGGTCGATGTGGAGATCGCGAAGGATTCGCCGTGTGTCGGGGTCCTCGTGAAGCGAGAGGAACATCACCCTGAGATCCCGCTTGAGTGCGGGATCCATATCCGGATGCACCACGACAGGCGGAATGCCGTACGGCGGGGACAGTCCGATGACCTTGGTCTGCGCCGTGTGGACAGGGTCGGTGGCTTGCAGGAATTCCCAGATAAGCGAATCGACCGCCGCGCCGTCAGCGACGCCCTCAGCCACGGCACGGATCGAGTTGTCGTGGCTGTAGGTGTAGTAGGTATCCGCGAAGAACGTCCTGCAGTTCTGCCCCTTCTCCGCGAGCATGTACTTCGGCACGAGGCAGCCCGTGTTGGAGTGCGGGTCGGTGAACGCGAACCGCTTGCCTTGGAGCCCATCGATCGATGTCAGTTCGCTATCCTTGTGCGCAAGCAAGTACGAGTAGTAGACCGACTTGCCGTGCGCCACCGGTACCGCGAGGATCTCCATTCCGAACTCGGCTTTCCCGGTTACGTACGGACCCGAGCACACGAATGCCAGATCGACCTCTCGGCGCTCGATCATGGTATTGACCTGGGCATACGTCATGCGCTGCTGGAACACAGCACGCCGATCGACGCGCTCCGCGATCACTTGCAGGAATTCGTCATACAGGTGCCGGGTCTTCCTGGGAGAGATCATAGCGCCGACCGCGATTCTAAGAACCGGCCTCGTGTCGGCGACAACGCCGATACCCTCGTCCGCGGTGACGGTGTCACGGAAGTCGACCGCCAAGACGCCGGCGCTTCCTGGAGGCGCTGGCGGCGCGATGATCGCGTTGACGGCCAGGGCGGCCAGCGAGCCAATGCCGACAACGACCGTGATGATGAGTGCCCGTCTCAACATGCCACTCACTCCCCGACGTGAATGCCTTCGACCACTTGCCTTCGACGCATGTGTGTCGAACGCGAGTCAGCACTTCACAGGCCCGCGCGCCGGCAACAGACGCGCCGCGACGCGTTCAGTTTGAGCGCATCGCAGGCTCTTTGGGACATGGAAAGCCAGCCTGTACGTGCTTGTCGGCGGATCGCAAGCCCGCATGAAGTGCCGCGGGCATAGCCTAATCACGCGCTTGCGGTCTGTAGGAACCTTAATGTGGGACGGCACGGCAGAGCGATACTATCGGGCCGACCGGGCGGGCGCAGATCCCTCCTTCCTGGTTATGGGGCGATGTCCGGCCAAGCACGCCTCTCGGTCCTTGGGACGAACTGATCGCAGTCCTTCGAGCAGATCCTCGATCAGATCGCCGGCGTCCTCGATGCCCGGAGAGAGCCTCACGAGGGTGTCCGTAAGGCCGAGTTCGGCGCGCGTCTTCGCCGGGATCGCGGCGTGCGTCATCGTGGCCGGGTGACATATGAGAGACTTGACGCCGCCGAGGCTCTCACCCAGTTTGAAAAGCCGTCTAGAGGAGACGAACTCGCGCACATCGTCGACGGTGCCTTCGAGTTCCAAAGAGACGATCCCTCCGAAGCCTTCCATCTGCCGCCGTGCGATGTCGTGGTTCGGATGGTCCGGCAAGCCGGGATAGTAGACCCTGGCAACGGCCTCGTGTCCCTTCAGGGCGTGGGCGATGGCGAATGCGTTCTCCGTGTGTCGCTTGACGCGCAACTCGAGCGTCTTGATGCCGCGCAAGGCGAGCCAGCAATCGAAGGGCGACGGTACGGCGCCGCAGGTATTCTGCAGGGTCTTGATCGGCTCGAAGACCGCCTCGTCCTTGGCGAGCACCGCTCCCAGTATGACATCGGAGTGCCCGGCCAAGTACTTCGTGACGCTGTGGAGCACGACATCCGCTCCGTGCTCGAAAGGATGCTGGAGGACGGGCGATGCGAACGTGTTGTCCACGACCACCAACGCGCCGTGTCGATGGGCGATCTCGCAGATGGCCTCGATGTCGTAGATCAGCAACCGCGGGTTCGTAGGCGTCTCTACCCAGACGATCCGTGTTGCGGACGATACCGTGCGTGCCAGCGTGGTTAGATCGGAATAATCGACCGTACGGATCACATGGGACCGCGGTTCATATACGTTCTTCAATAGCCGGTGCGTACCGCCGTACACGTCGGGCGGGACGATGACCTTGTCGCCGGGCCTAAGCAACGCCTGCAGTATCGCGTTTTCCGCGGCGAGCCCGGACGCGTAGACGGCCGCGTGCTCCACACCCTCGAGCGCCGCGAGCACGCCATCCAATCGCTCACGCGTGGGGTTGTTGGTTCGCGAGTAATCGTACCCGGCGTTGATCCCCGGAGCCTGTTGCTCGAAGGTGCTCGTCTGGTAGATCGGGGCGACGATCGCGCCGGTGCCCGGCTCCGAGGGCTGAGCCGCGTGAATCAACTGTGTGGCGAGTTTCATAGAATCACTGTCCTTTCAGATCGTTCATGAGTCTGCTCATGGCTTGTGTGGTAGTGGGTCGTAGCCGGCGTGCAGACTCGCTTTCCGTCAGTCGATACGAGCGTTTGTAGGCCGCTCCTTGAGACACCTCGGACGATGAGCGGCGTTCTTGTCCGCGCCGCGACCTCGATGGCACGCGGCTGAACGAGATCGCAGCCGGCGGCCGCCATCCTGCGGGCTTGACCGTACGACAAGTTCGCGATCGGCCGGGCGGCGGGATCACGTAGCGGATCGGTCGTGAAGTAGCCGGGAACGTCCTTGACGAGTTCGCATCGCACGGCGCTAAGAGCGTGCGCAAGCAGCACCGCCGTCAGATCGGATCCTCCGCGTCCGATGGTCACCGTTTCGTCATGGTCGCCTCTGGCGAGGAAGCCTGGCACGATGGCCACGCAGGCCGTGTCGAGCCGGCGCCGCAAGCGGAGCGGATCGACCCGAAGCGAAGACGTTTCGCCCGTTGCCCTCGAACGGATGACGCCGCATTCGTGTACGTTCAGCGCCGCAGCCGATACATCGAGATGCTGCAAACACAGCGCAAGGGTGGCCACCGATCGCAACTCGCCTGTCGACCAGAGAAGGTCGAGCGCACGTGGTTCGGGATTGGGTGCCAGGTCTGTGGCAAGCGCCGAGAGTTCATCGGTCATTCCGTTCTGCGCGGATACGACTACGATGAGTCGCTCATGAGGTCTGTCTGAAACAGCATCCCGAATGCTCTGTCCGGCCAGACGATACGCCTCGATATCTGTCAGCACCGAGCCGCCTAGTTTGATGACGACGGAGTCGTAGTTGTGTGCCAATTCCGTTCTCCTGGGCCGAGTCGCCCCGGCTTTGATCTCGTTTGAGCGTTCCCACATGCGCGCACGCTCCGCGCGGCGCGTGTCGTGCCTGGAACGCGTTCGTGAATGAAGAGTCCGCGCGCGGCGGGACTATCCCTCAGCGCGCGAAGCGAGCTTTCGCTAAGCGAATCCGACTAGTTTTCGTGTGGTTGGCGCCTACGCGCCGCTGGGCATGAGCATAGTCATGATCGTCTCCTTTATCTTCCCCGGACTTGCCGGGCAGGAAGTAGCACCTTGGCGGTCAGCCAGGTTGCTGTAGCGTCGTTGGGCCTGAACCCTCGGCTACTCTGGATAAAGCAAAACACTCCCAATGAGTGTTAGACGCACTATACGGGCAAGTTCTCTATCGTCAAGAGTTGCATGGTGGAATACAAGAAAGGGCTTGGGCGCTGCTCGAACAAGTGAGGCCGTCCGCTCACTCCGCGCTGCCTTGCCCTGTCGGTCTCGCGGCATCCGGCAGCAGTGCGGCCGCCTGTTCCACACTGGCCTCGCGCAAATCGTCGATCTTATCGAGCTGGCGTTCGAGCTGGCGTGTGCGCGTACCGACGAGGGTTTGATACTCTTTGACGGCTGCGTCGAGCTTGTCGCCCATCTTGTCCATGCCGTCGACATACTTGGACCACTGTTTCTTGAACTCAGCCAGCAGGTTCAGGATGTCCGTCGATGCTCGCTGAAGACGGAAGTTGTCCACCGATTGCCGGATGACGGCGAGGATGGCGTACAGCGTGAGCGGCGAACAAAGCACGACCTTCATCCGAAGTGCGTCATCGAGCAACGTGCCGTCATGCTCGTGGATGAATCCGTAGACCTGTTCGTTGGGAATGAAGACCAGGACGTAGTCGACGGTTCCGGCGGCCGGGTCGATGTAGGCACGCGTCGTGAGTCCCTTGATCATCGTTCGCACGTCGCGCAGGAACGCCTGGGTCGAGGCGGTGCGGGCCGCGTCGTCCGGCGCTTCGAGCACCTTCAAATAGTTGTCGAGTGGGAACTTCACATCCATATGGACGCACTGATTGTCGGGTAGCATGAACGTGAAGTCCGGAATGCCTCCCTCGGATAACTTCTTCTGTTTGCGGTAGTTGACATCCTCGACAAAGCCGGCGAGCCGCAGGACATCTTCGGCCATCCGTTCGCCCCATTGCCCTCGGCGCTTCGGGCTCGCCAGCGCCTCGCGGAGCTGCCCCGTCGTTTCGTGGAGTCGGTTCGTCGCTTGTGTGGCCTTTTCGAGTTGGCCGCGAAGGTTGCCGTGAGTCTCGGCTCGCTGTTTCTCGATCTGCTGAACCAGGCCGTTGAACTCGGTCAACCGCTTGGCCACATCCTCCAGGCGGGCGTCGATGAGCTTCTTCTTGGTTTCAAGCGTCTGATCGGCCTGTGTGGTCTGTTGCTCGAACTTGGTCTTGGCCAGCTTCAGGAAGTCATCGGTGTTGGCGGAAAGAGCGTCACGCGACAAGGCGCCGAAGGCTGCCTTGACCTGCTCGAGCATCGAAGCCAGTTCATCGGCTTTGCCCTTCTGCATGTCGTCGAGCAGACGCTGGGCAAGCTCGCGCTCGGCCCGGCGCCTGAGTAGCACCAGCGCGACGCCGATAGCTGCGCCGAGCACCACGCCGACCAATCCATATACAGCTTCGGTCATACCACTCCGCCCGGCCTACCGAGGTGCGCCCCCGGTGGCGTCAAAGACCAGCAAGATAGTCGATCAGGAGCCTGACACCGAATCCGGTCGCGCCCTTCGGGCAGTAGGGCAGGTCTTTTTCCGTATCGCCCACGCCCGCGATGTCGAGATGCGCCCACGGTGTCTTTCCCTCGATGAACTGCTTGAGGAAGATCCCGCCGATGATCGGATGAGCATGGCGACCGCCGGAGTTCTTCAGGTCGCTGTCGTCGCCCTTGATCAAATCCAAGTATTCGTCATCCAACGGAAGACGCCACAGCCGCTCATGGGCTCGCTCGCCGGAGGCGAAGAGACGATCCGCCAGCGCGTCGTTGTTGGAGAAGAGCCCCGCACGCGTCGACCCCAATGCCACGACCACGCCGCCGGTCAACGTGGCAAGGTCGATGACCGCACGCGCCTTGTAGTGCTTCTGGGCGTACGTCAAGGCGTCCGCCAGGACCATCCGCCCTTCGGCGTCGGTACTGATGATCTCGACCGTCTTGCCGCTCATCGTCTTGACGATGTCGTTGGGCCTATACGCCTCGCCCGAGATCATGTTCTCTGCCGCGGCGATGATGCCGACGACCGGCGTCTTCACCTTCAGTGCCGCAGCCGCCTTCAACGCGCCGATCACAGCCATGCCGCCGCACTTGTCGTACTTCATCCCGACGATGCCGTTCTTGTCCTTGAGCGAGTAGCCGCCGGTATCGAACGTGATCGCCTTGCCGACCAACACGACCGGCTTGGCGTTTCGGGCCTTGGTAGTGCCGGGGTACTCGAGGACGATCAGTCGGGAGGGGGTCTTGCTTGCCACGCCGA
Source organism: Phycisphaerae bacterium (assembly GCA_029260055.1). Taxonomy (GTDB): domain Bacteria; phylum Planctomycetota; class Phycisphaerae; order UBA1845; family UBA1845; genus JADFOB01. The sequence goes on along the minus strand of JAJDDX010000379.1, from coordinate 49,027 downwards.
CCTGAAGAATCGCGTTCGCGTTCATGCGAGCGAGTTGTCTGTGATCCAGCACCTTGCACTTCAGCTTGCTCGCGCGGGCTAGCCGCACGATACGTGCCGCCAGCGACACCGGGTTGACCACGTTGGGCGGTTCGTGGCCCCATTCGCGAGCAAGGTTGACCGACTCGGCGAGCGCCGCGGCACGCTTCACGGCGGCGGCGGTAAGCCGTGTCTGGCGCCCGGGGACGATGTCGACGGTCAAGCCGGAGGCGGGCTTACGTTTTGTCTTGTGCCTATCGAAGCGAAACGCGCCGAGTGCGAGGCCCTCGCAGAATGCGTTAGCGGCGCCGTCGAAATCCAGGCTGTCGAGTGCGGAGACATCCGCGCTTCCGCGGCGCGCCTGGTGCGTCGATAGCCAGCGCGCCACCGTGCCTCCCGCGCGACGTATCGTCTCGGGCGTGCAGTCGTCCCTGGCTCCGAGTGATACCGTCAGCGCCACGCCGACGTGCGGTTTTCGGGTCGATCGTCGTTCGACTACGCGCAGCTCACCGACTGACTTGCCCACGCCGCCCGGCGTCGGTTTATCAGGTGCGAATTCCAAATCGATCGCGACATCGACGGTCGCGCGTCGGGCGCTCGCAAGCTCGATCTTCACGGCGGCTACCTCCTTGCACACTTGAATCAGGTCACACACGTGGACTCGTTCGCCGCGGGCCATCGTAGGCGCACACCAAGCCCCCGCAACCGTGGCCGACCGCCCCCGTGGCGCAGCGACGATCACAGCACGACCGGTCCCGCCTGTCGCATGCCGACAACACGCCGGGCAAGTCCGCCCGAAAGGCGCTACCGGAACATGCGGCGCCGCCGGAACCGTACGGCCACGATCCGCGAAGCACAGGCGCCTATTACAGGACCGCCTCGTTGACCGGAGCTATCGGAATGCCAAGTGGTGGGAAGGTAAGGTGCTTGGGGGTTCGGGAAAGGAGCGCTTCGTGGTGCGCAGATCAGGAATCTTGATCGTCGCTATCGGCCTGACACTGGTGACCGTCGGCTGCGCCCAGAGGGTGCGTCGCTACCCGGTCAACGGGACGGTGTGCGGCAACCTCGTGTTCAATTCGCAGTGGAATATGTCGGTTGACGGTTTCTCGAATCGCTCCAGTTGGCCGTCTACGGGTGCCTATCAACTCTCCACGGAACAGATCGAATTCCGCGAGACGGTCATCGATCGCCAGGGTCGTTTCGGTCATTCGGACGACTTCCTCTACCGCCGATTCGAGCAGACCCGTACCGGGCGCGGCACCCGCTAGGAGCCGGCCGGCCCCGCGATTCCCCGTGCGACATTCCCTTCTCCAGCAGATTCCACAGGTCCGAAAACAAAGCCTTGATGACGGGAACTCTTTGCTGTACGATGACTTACGTTCATTGGACGTTCAGCCGCGTTGACGTATCGCGTGCCTAGTACTGAACTCCAACCGCTGGTGACACCGGGCGGATAGATCGTATCATCCAGGCCCGACATCGGCTGTGGCACGCGGTAGGCGGTCCTGTTGTTCGGACGCACATTTTCGAGTGGCTTGATGGCGACAGTAACCAAAAAAGAACTTATCGACCGGATCGCGGATGAGCAGGGCTGCAAGCGGGTCCTTGCCAAGCGGGTCATTCAGGCCTTTCTCGATTCGATCGTCGAGGAACTCGCGCAGGGCAACCGGCTCGAGTTTCGCGATTTCGGGGTGTTCGAGAGCAAGATACGAGCCGCCCGCCAGGCTCAGAACCCCAAGACGATGGCGAAGGTCATGGTGCCCTGCAAGCGCACCGTGAAGTTCAAAGTGGGCCGCGTCATGAAGTTGCGCCTCGACCAGGTCCCCGTGAGCATAGACGGAGCCACAGGCCTGGCAGTAGAAGGCTCAGCCCAACGCGTATCGAAAACAAGCATGGGCGGCGGCTAGCCACAATAGAGACCCTGAGCCGCGCGTTCGACACTTCTGTGTGATGGTTACCGAATTCGAGTGAGTTTGTGAAGTCTTCGTTGGAGGGACGGTCTGCAACCGGCTCGCTGTTGCGCGCGGCGCGGCGGGATCAATCACCTTCATCCGGCAGGGCGTCGAGCAGGGCCTGTATTTCCTCAACGAGGTGCGGCATGCTGGTTTGGGCGTATAGGTCGCGGGCTTTCGTCCAGAGCTTGCGTGCATCGTCTGAGTCGCCGCGAGCATTGAAGACGGCCCCGAGGCTTCGGTACTGATTACCAACGCCTTCTTTCCAGTCCAGTTGTTCGGCGAGGGCGAGCGACTTGCGGTGCATCTCTTCGGCGCGATCGAGATCGCCGCGTTCGCGGAAGATCAGGCCGAGGTAGCCATACGCGGCAGCCATGCCTTCCGGCCGACCGATCCTTTTCTCGATGGCGAGTGCCTTGCGATGCATCTCCTCGGCGCGATCTAGATCGCCGCCCATCCTGTAGACCAGCCCGAGGTTACAGCAGTCGGCTGCCACGCCTTCCAGCCGGCCGAGTCTCTCCTCAATGGCGAGTGACTTACGGTGCATCTCCTCGGCGCGGTCGAGGTCGGTCCGTGCTCCGTAAATCAGCCCGAGGTTTCCGTAGTCGGATGCCATGCCTTCGAGCAGTCCGAGTTTCTCGTGGATGGCGAGCGACTTACGGTGCATGTCTTCGGCGCGATCAAGATCGCCGCGCACGTCAAAGACCACCCCGAGGTTGCTGTAGTCGGCTGCCATCGCTTCGAGCCGTCCGAGCCTCTCGTTGATGGCGAGCGCATTGCGGAGCATCTGCTCGGCGCGATCGAGATCGCCGCGGGTCACGTATATCAACGCGAGGTTGGTCTCGGCGCTCGCCACGACGTCCTGCCGTCCGAGCTCCTCTCCAATGGGGAGCGCCTTGCGGTACATCTCCTCGGCACGATCGAGATCGCCGTGTGTTTCATAGATCGTCCCGAGGTTGGCGTAGACGATTGCCATGACCTCCTGCTGTCCGGACTTCTCTGCGAAGGCGAGCGCCTTTCGGAACATCTCCTCGGCGCGATCGAGATCGCCGTGTGTTTTATGGATCGCCCCGAGGTTACAGCACTGACGAGCCACGTTTTCGACTTGCCCGAACTGCTGGGAAAGCTCCAGACCCCGGCGGAACACGGCTTCGGCTTCGTCCAACTCCCCGGTTCTGTGGAGGAGGACGCCCAACTCCCTGAGCCAGTTGGTAAGGTGCGGGACTAGCTCTCGGGCGGGCTCTTTGCCTGCGGCCTTGATGCGGCCCCGAAGTTCAGCAACTCGGAATTGCTTCCGATCCGCGTCAAGATTGAGAACAGCGTCGATCCCGCCCGCGAACGCCTGAGTTACGGATGGCGTTCGCTCGCCCGTGTCGGCGACGAATTCGAACTGGTGACTGCGCCACGCCCAGAGATCTTTCGCCTCAACCGCCAGTAGCCTGACTGCGTACTCGGGCAGCCAGAAGACTACCGGGCAAGAGAAGCACTGCTGCCATTTCTCGCGCGTGGCGTTGAGCGATCTGATGGCTGGACGCGGGCCCTCCGACGGCAACGACTTCTCCAGGTCAACAATGAAGAGTGCGGACGGCGTGCGCGAGCCAAGGCTTTCCTGAACGAAAGCCAACACGCCCTCAGTGTCGTTCGGCGGGACGATCCGGACGTAATCGCGGTCGTCCTCGAGTAGCCCGTCGACGAGATAGTCACGAAGAGCTGGGCTGTTGCATACGGTGATACTCAATGAGAATGTGCCGCGCGAGGCCGTGAGCATTCGTCGCATGGCGGCGAACTCGGCTGACTGGCGCTCCGTTTCGGGGGAATAGGCGGGGCGCGACGAGACGTCCTCCGCCGGCCCCGGCTCGTCGGACGAATTCCGGCTTGGCGGGTGGCTCGTCATTTCCTCTTCCGCTTCGCTTTGACCTTCTTCGTTATTGTCGGTCTTGGCTTCGCTTTCGGCTTGGGTCTGCCCTTCGGCATGTCGATCAGCGGATTCACTCCATACCACTCCGTGTCGTTGACGTACTGAAGAACTGCTCGGCTGTCCAGTAACTCGCGGAAGGTCTCGTCAGTAGCCTTGTTGCGGACAATCCTGCCCGACTTGGCAACCTGCCTGAGCAACTTCGTCTGTTCTTCCGTGAGCTGGCGCGCGTAGGCTCGGGCTCCCTCCGTCTCGACACGAGCCACTGCTCCCGACTGTACGGGCAGGGCACCGCCGATGAGCGCATCTCGGACGAGCTTCATCAACTCGCGCGGCTGGCCCCCGCTCATTACGACAAGCCGATCGATGACGCCCTTACCGAAGACCTCTGATTCCTGAGTCTTGGCGTGTTTTAGTCGATGAGCGATGATATCGCGGAACCTGTCGGTCCCCGGTTTGTGCGCCTTACTCCCGGGGGGGCGTGTCCGAATCTTCGTCATCGGTACGACCGGCGTTTCAGTTCCGTATGAACTCGCGATCTTCGCACCCAGCGTCGAGTACACGAGGGCGAGTGGCACGGTGTAAACGGTGTGGCAGGAGAATCCCTTGAGTTGAGCGTGCCTGTTGGCAAAGAGATGCTCCGCCGTGGAACAACCGGCATCCTTGTGGGGCCGCAAGACGATTTTGTCGAGATCGTCCACGAGGATGACGATGTTTGTGTAGCCCTTCTTCCCGAGCGCAAGCATGGCCTCGCCAAGTATGTCATTGGCGGCATGAAGCAGGTTACTGGTATCCGGTTCGAGTAGCTTGCGAAGTTCTTCGCGCGCATCCGGACTGCTCTTCATCGTCGCGGACAGTTTCAAGAACGACGCGCCGAGATCGAGCTTGTCGAATTCGACCTCGGTTCCGAAGAACTTCTTGAGCTTCTCGAACCGATCGCTGAAGTAGCCAGGTTTCAGCGTGATGCCTTTTCGTTCCTTGAGTTCCATCGCGAGCCGTTGCATGATCGCTATGAGGATCTCGGGGAAATCCACGTCGTTCAGATCAAGGTCGGCAGCGCTTTCAACAAAGACGACGAAGTACCGTTTGTCGCCCGCAGACAGTACGCGCTCGAGTCTCTTCAATTCGGTTGTCTTGCCACTACCGCGATGGCCCGCGAGGAGTTGGCAGGTTGTCCCCGCCGACAGACGAATTCGCTTCTCCAACTTCTCGACTACATCAGCCTCCCCCCGAACCTCGTCCAGGTTGACATAGATGTCAGCATCGGTGGCTGGCTTGGCCGGGTCGAAGGCCTGGTAGACACGTTCGAGTAGGTCGGACATTCGTAGACTCCTGGCATGCTCCGCAGGGGGCACCAAGATCACGCCTGAGCACGCATGACACGCTGACATCCGCAAAGCGTCAAGACACGCGCCCGCTTCATATCGGCACAGTGTCGTGTGTGACTGCCGGATATCCGGGCCACGATGCGGCGAAGCCTCAGTGTACCCTCATCGACCGGCGTATGCGAGCCGCCCGATTGCCGCCCATCTTCCCGTTCGTTACGATTCGCGGTTGATCGCGGCGCTGTCAGCGGCCTGACGCGAGGTCAGCCGCCGGCGCCGATTGACCTTGGAAACGACTCATGGCTTTGGAATACTTCGTGATCGACGCGTTTACCGACCGGCAGTTCGCCGGCAACCCAGCCGGCGTGGTCCTGGACGCCGACGGGCTCACCGACGCTCAGATGCAGGCCATCGCGGCTGAGTTCAACCTGGCTGAGACCACCTTCATCCTGCCGCCGACGGTACCCGAGGCGTCGTTGCGGTTCCGCTGGTTCACGCCGACGCTGGAAGTGAACATGTGCGGCCACGCGACCATCGCAGGGCTCAGGGCGTTGGTCGACACCGGGCGGATTGCACACGACGATCCGGCGTCCTCGACGCCGACGATGATCGAAACCAGATCCGGCGTGCTGGCGACCAGCGTAGAGAGCATTCCCGGCACCGACGGCACGCTGCTCTTCTGGCTCGACCTGCCGAAGCCCGTGCTGCGAGACATAGCCGTCGACTACGCCGAACTCGGCTCGCTCCTGGGCTTGGGCCACGGGGCGTTCGATGAATCGATGTCGCCGGTCCGAACGCAGGATGAGGACCTGATCCTCTTCGTGCGGGACTTCCAGACCCTCAACGAGGCGAGGCCGGAGTTCGGCAAGCTGGGTGCATGGCAAGAGCAACGCGGCATGCGGGGGCTCTGCCTGGCGACGACCAAGACGCTGACGCCGTCGGTCCATGTGCAGTCGCGTTTCTTCGCTCCGGCGGCTGGGATCAATGAAGACCCCGTGACCGGGAGCGCGCACGGCCCGCTGACGGCGTATCTGGCGAGCCGCGGACTCGTACCCGTTCACGACGGCATGGCGGGGCTGACCTGCACCCAGGGGATCGCCGGCGGGCGGGCGGGATTGCTCCATGCCCTCGTCGCGGTGGCGGATGACGGGACCTGCGGTGTTCGAATTGCCGGCCAGGCCGTGCCCACCATGCGAGGCACCCTGCTCCTTGCTGACTGAACGTACTTACGGGGTGGCTGGGGCCGGCCCTTTCCTTCAAATCGAACCAAACTTCGCGACTGCCGGCGCGGAGACGCCGATTGACTGACTGGCAAGGGTCTAGCGGGGCGAACCAGTAGCGGATGCAACAGATGCGACGACGCGTGGCGGCGATACTCAACCCGGTGTCGGGAAGGCGGAATGCCCTTCGACGCGTGAATCGCGTCGGTGAGCTGCTCCACGAGCAGGGCTGCGAACTCGACATTCTCCGCACGAACGGTGTTGGCCATGCCACGGAGTTGGCACGGCACGAGACCGACGGGGCGGAGGCTATTCTCGCCGTCGGTGGGGATGGCACGCTCAACGAAGTCATCAACGGCCTCGCCGATCGCTCGACGCCGGTCGTCGCGTGGGGGACGGGCACGGAGAATCTGCTCGCGACGGAACTCGGGATGCCGCGCGATGCTGCGGGCGTGGCGCGGGCCTTGCTGACGGGTGAGCCGTTCCCGTTCGACCTCGGTGTCCTGAACGGGCGACGGTTCGCAGCCGTCGCCGGGATCGGCTTCGACGCGGAATGCGTGCAACGCGTCAGCCGCACACGCCGCGGGCACATCTCCTATCGGGACTACTTCTGGCCCCTCTGGCGAACCTTCTGGGCGCATCGCTTCCCGCCATTGCGGGTCGAGGTCGACGGTGCGTGCGTCTTTGAGGGCACTGGGCTCGCGTTGATCGGCAACATCGCGCGGTATTCCGTGGGGTTGCGGCTGCTCCCGCATGCCCGATACGACGACGGACTCCTCGACGTTTGCGTCATGCCGTGTGCCTCCCGCACGGGGCTACTCGCCCACGCCGTGTCCGCGCTCCGCGGGCGGCACGTCGGGCGCGGCGGGGTAGTCTATTGCCACGGGCGGGAAGTCGTAGTCAGTTCCTCTGCAAGTGTGCCGGTAGAGCTTGACGGCGAATTGGCCGGGGTCCTTCCAGCCACCTGCACGATCCTACCCCGGGTTCTCACGCTCCTTCGCTGATGCAGCTTCTTGGGCCGATACGCTGCAGCGTGGACCCGGTCAGGTGCTCCGCAGATCTTGACGGCGCCCGTGAATTCTGGAACGATGTCCCGTTCTGGGCTGTAACTAAGTTCCACGATGGTAAAAACTGGGTTATCCGGGCTCTCAGGGTGGGCCGGCGACGCATTCCTCTGGCGGGTGCTGCCACACCTGCGCTCGATCGGAGCGACGGGCGAGCGCTTCGTCTGCGGGTATTCCCGTAGCGGATGGGCGCTTGCCTGGGCCTCAGCAGCCGACCAATATGGCGTTAGTCATGTGATGGCGGTCGCCGCTGAAGCGGTGGCGGAGGGGATGCCGATGTTGCGGTTGCGTCGTCGACCGGCCGCGGCTCCGTCGGGTTAGTACCGGGCGTGATGGAAGAACAAGCGAAACAAGTGGATAACGAGCCGGCCGGCAGCGACGCCGTTGCGCAGTCGACGCCGCCGAGCGGGGAGGATGCCGCACCGGGGACCGGCGAGTTGTTCTCGCCTGCGCTGTTGGGGCAGTGGTTCGGCGTACCCATGCTGATTGTCGGGGCGATTGTCGGCGGGGCGGTCTTGGTGGTATTCCTGTTCGGCGCCCCCGCCACTGACCGCGAGCGCAGCATCGACAGCCTGCTTCAGACGCTGGAAGCCAATAGCGGCAAGAAGAGCGCCGGCGTCCTCCTTCCTAAAGAGAAGGAACTCTGGCAGACAGCGCTCGAACTGACTCAACGCCTCGAAAACAAGGATGCGGAACTCACCGAAGAAGAAGTCGGATCGGTGGCCGCCCGCCTGGTGGGCATCATCCGGGCCGACATGGAGGCGCCGCCTCCCTACGCGGCAACGCCTGCCGCTGGTCAAGCGCAAGAGAGCATCCGTTCACGTCGTCTCGAGTTTGCGATCCACGCGCTGGGGCGGACCGAGTGTCCGGCCGCCGTCGGCCCCTTGATCGACATCGTCCGCGACGGGCGTGAGCCCTATGTCCGCGTCGCGCTGCAGGAACTCGGGAACCTGTACGAGGTGCCCGAAGCTCGTTCGGCGGTCGAAACGGTGATGGCGCTGCTTGACTCGTCGGACGTGCCGGAAACGCTGCTGACCGCCTGCACGGTGCTCTCGGTACTCGCGAAGGGCGACGACCAACAGGTCGTCGAGGCCTTGGAGCGGACACGACTATCGCGAGACGGCGAGGTCGCCTGGTCGGCGGCTCTGGCGATGGCACGGCTGGGCAGCGCGGCGGGCAAGTCCACACTCACGGACCTGCTCGACCGGTCATTCTGGGAGAAGGGCGAGCGATACGAACGGCGTGATGAATCCGGCGCCGTGCATCGCTACAAGATGCCCGCGCACCGCGTGGACGGCCTGCTTATTGCGGCCATCGACGCGACGGCGAATCTCGACGATCCGGACTTGTGGGTTTTGATCGAGCAGTTAAAGTCCGACCCGTCCGCGGTGGTTCGCGGCCGGGCGGTGGAAGCCGTTGAGGCCCGCTTGCAGGGCTGATGGCACGCGGTTGTTGGTGACGGAGCAGCCTCATGGCTACGAAGGAAGTAGTAACGAGAGTCTGGATCGAAGAGGGGTGCATCGTCTGCGATGCCTGCGAGGCTGCGTGTCCCGAGGTCTTCCAGGTCACGGAGGACAGTTGCATCATCCGCCCGGCGGCGATGGCCGCGGAGTTCAACAAACCGCTGACCGGCTCCATCCGGGACGCAGCCGAGGAATGCCCCGTCGATGTAATCAAGTTCGAGACTATGATGGCGGAGGTGTCCGACGAGGCGCCGACTGCCGCCGACCCACCGGCGGAGCCCGCTTCAGCGAAAGTACCGGCCGCCGTGCCGGCGAAGCCGAAGCCGGCCGCTGCCGCCAAGAAGGCGGACAAGCCCGCAGCCAAGTCGGCGGCTGCCGCTTTGACCGACGATGAGACCGACCCAGCCATCGCCGCGCTGCTAAGAGCCGCTGCGACACGCGGTGGGAACGCCGGCATTCTGCGCAGCGGCGATATCGACTCGGATGAATGGCGTCGAACGGCGGCGGCTCAGCTTCCGCCCGATGCGCGCCAGGCCAAGCTAGTCGAGGCGGCCAAGAAGGCCTCGAAGGACCCGGATGCCGGACGCCGCACCGTAGCCGGTGGGGCGGCACTCGCGGTGGGCTGGGTGGCATTCGGTACGGGCCTCGGCGTGTCGATCGGCCCGGCGTTCGGGCGCTTCATGATGCCCAACGTGCTGGAGGAGCCCGATCCGCGGATTCGCATCGGTCCGAAGAAGCGCTATTTGGAGATGGCTGTCGGCGAAGTCAACGAGGACTACAAGCCGCAGGGCATTTGGATGATCCGCCTCGACGATCGCATCGCGGCGCTGAACATCATCTGCACGCACCTTGGCTGCATTCCGAACTGGCTTCCCAACGACAAGAAGTACAAGTGCCCCTGCCACGGCAGCGGGTACACGTTTGACGGAATCAACTTCGAAGGCCCGACGCCCAGGCCGCTTGAGCGTTTCAAGATCCTGGAAGAGGGCGGCATCGTGGTCGTGGACAAGAGCAAGAAATACCAGCACGAACTGGGCCAGTGGGATCAGAAGGACAGCTTCCTCCCGGTCTAGGTATCGCGGGATATGTGCCGCTCAGTCGATCGATTCGATCGGCGGGCGGCGGTCATCAGGCGTAAGGAAACCAAGGCGACATGTTGGGACGTTTAGGCAACTGGGTCCGTGAGGGGCAGATTTGGGGAAGCGTGTTTCGGCACGGCGTGCCGCGCGACCGTCGCACACGAGCGATGGCGATTCTCAGCAACGTGTTCCTCCACCTTCACCCCGTGGCGATTCGCAAGAGCGGCATTCGCCTTTCGTTCACATGGTGCATGGGCGGGCTGACGTTCTTCCTCTTCCTGGTAGAGGTCGTCACCGGCGTGCTTCTCATGTTCTACTATCGCCCGACGGTCGAGTACGCCTACTTCGATATCGAAGGCTTGCGGGCGCACGTGACGCTCGGGCTGCTGCGTGAGCTTCACCGGTGGGGCGCGCACGCGATGATCATCGCAATATGGCTGCACATGCTGCGCGTCTTCCTCACAGGCAGCTACAAACCACCGCGCGAGTTCAACTGGAGCGTCGGTGTCATCCTTTTGGTGCTGACGATGCTGCTTTCGTTCACCGGTTACCTGCTGCCGTGGGATCAACTCGCGATGTGGGCGATCACCGTGGGCTCGAACATGGCGCGGGCGACGCCGTTTGTGGGCTACGAAGGGCCCGGTGCCGCGTTCATTCAAATCGGCGGTGTGCCCCTCGTTCACGCCGGGGACGATGCACGCTTCGGCCTGCTGGCGGGTACTTTCGTCGGGCCCAATGCGCTACTGCGGTTCTACGTGTTGCACTGTGTGTTCATTCCGCTGGTGGTGACGGTGCTGTTGGGCGTTCATTTTTGGCGCGTGCGCAAGGATGGCGGGATTAGCGGTCCGCTGTAGCGGTCGACTTCGGCCGAAACGGTTCCGAACCGCGTCAAGGACCTCGGAGGTTTGCACCCAGGATGGTTAACTATCTCGCAGCGACATCCGCATTGGACGACGTGAAGCACGTCATCAACGTGCTGTGCGAGCCGCATTGGTTTCTGATCATTTCGGTCGTCGCGCTGGCGGTCTTCCTCCTGAAGTACAGGACGGTGACCAAGCCTGCGGTGGCCGGGACGATCGGCGCACTCTGTACGCTCGCGTTTCTGGTGAGTTGTCTCGACTCGAACTTCGTCAAGATCGTGACGAAAGCGGACAACGTGCCGATCGTCATGATGATGGTCTTGGTGGGCTTCCTGCTATGGCTCGCCTTCCGGCAGGCGGCACTCAACGACGAGCGTATGGAGCGAGGCGAACCGTTGCGCGAGGCCGGTGCCGACGACAAGGTCCTCGTCTGGCCTGATCTGGTCTACATCGAACTGATCGCGCTGGTGCTGTGTACCGCGGCGCTCGTCGTATGGGCGATCGTATTGCCCGCGCCGCTGGAGCAGCCGGCTGACCCGAACGTCGCACCGAACCCAGCCAAGGCGCCGTGGTACTTCCTCGGCCTCCAGGAGATGCTGGTCTACTTCGACCCCTGGCTCGCGGGTGTCGTGCTGCCAGGTTTGATCATCGTGGGCCTGATCGCCATTCCGTACATCGACAAGAACCCGCGCGGCAACGGCTATTACACCTTCAAAGAGCGACCGTTCGCGATCTCGACGTTCCTCTTCGGCTTCGTCATCCTCTGGGTGGTGCTGATCATCTTCGGCACGTTCCTGCGAGGACCGAACTGGAACTTCTTCGGTCCCTACGAGTTCTGGGATCCGCACAGACCCGCGGCACTGCTCAACACCGAGTTCCACGACCTGTTCTGGCAGGGGCTGCTCGATCGTCGCCTCCCGGAACACTTCCTGATTCGGGAACTGCCCGGCATCGTGCTGGTGGTCGGCTACTTCGTCGTCTGCCCGGTGCTTCTGAAAGCGACGTTCTTCCGTCGCATGTACCTTCAGATGGGCTTCATCCGGTACAACGTCATGGCGTTTCTATTGCTGATGATGATGCTGATGCCGATCAAGATGGCTCTGAGGTGGATGTTCAATCTTCACTACGTCGTGGGCATCACGGAGTGGTTCCTGAACGTGTAGCGACGTGGCGCCGCTTTTTTGGCGCGTGTGTGACGTAACGCGGCGGGACTCGCCGCTCGCTGGATCTTTTCGATATGCCTATTCCGGAAAGTCGCCTCTACAACCCGAACAAGCTGAATCGATGGTTCGCGATCAGCAGCGTGCTGATGACGGCGTCCATCTTTTGGATGATCTGGGTCGACTATGACCGCCCGTGGCGCGCGTTCCAGGAGCGTTACTTCGATGCCAAGGCCGCGGTAGCTCACCTCGATTATCTCGATGCCATGCTGCCGGAGTATGACGACAAGTTGCGCGAGGCCGAGTACCAACTCGCGAGTGCTGAGGAGTATGCCAAGCCGGACGCTGGGCAGCTCGAGAAACTGGAGAAGCAGTTCGAGATAGCGGACCTCGCGTTCAGAATAGCCAACAACAAGTACAGCGGCGCATTCCAGGAGCTTGAAGTCACGCGTAGTACTTATGAGACAACGCTGGGTGAGCACGGTGCCGGCCACGCCCGCACCGAGGCGGCGCACGCACAGTTTCGCGAAGAAGAGGCGTTGGTCGAGAGCCTCCGCAAGGACAAGGAAGTCTTCGAGGATCAGCGCGACGAGTTAGAGAGTCAGATACGCACCCTCACCGCGAAGGTTCGCGCCGCGAAAAAGCACGTGGCGGAATTGGAGGAACTCCGGGCATCGGCGCTTCTGCGTGACCAACAACTGCGCGGTGTGCTTCCCAGCGATGACGAAGGCGGCCGCCTTCCGCTGGTCAAGGCGATCATCCATGCGCCGCTCGGCGATTTCACGGCGCCCAAGACCACGCCCGGTCGGCAACAGGTCAGGCAACTCGTCTTGCCGGACGTGCGTCAACAGCTCAATTACCTCGAGTCGTACACGACGGACCGGTGTACCACGTGCCATATTGCGATCGATGACCCGGCCTTCGCCGAGGAGCGATTGGCCTCGCGGCTCGAACGCGCGCTGCCGAGTATCAACGAAGCGTTGTCAAGGAAAGGCCGGGACCTGATCAACCCGCCGGAGCCGCCCGTGCTCGCGAGCGGAACGCGCCTGCCCGCAGGAGGCGTATCGGAGCACTGGGACGATCTCGCACAGGAGCAACGCTCCGAGTATCTGACAGCACTGCTCGACCTGGTCAACGGGTACATGGAGGTGTGTGACCGCGAGCCGATCGAGATTGGCCAGCCGATCCTCGCCCACCCCGACTTTGACCTCTACGTGTCGATCGACTCGCCGCATCCCGCGAACAAGGTGGGATGCACGGTGTGCCACGAGGGCAATCCGCAGGAGACCGACTTCGTGCAGGCTGCCCACTCGCCGCCGACGCACGAAATCGAAGAGGCGTGGAAGAACGAGTACTACATCACGCGGCTGGGCATCCCCAATGTCACGTTCGAGACGGTCGCGCATTACTGGGATCGGCCCATGCGCCTTCCTCAGTATACGGAGGCCGGTTGCGCCAAGTGCCACAGTGAGATCACCGACATCGCACTGTTCGAGGGCAAGCGCCACGGCGGGCGCATCAACCTGGGACGGTACTTGTTTACCCAAGTCGGCTGCATCAATTGCCACAACATCAAGGAGCTGGCGGGAGCGCGCCGGGTCGGACCCGACCTGCGCCACATCGCTGCGAAACTCGAGCCCGAGTTCGTCCAGCCGTGGATCTATAGCCCGCAGAGCTTCCGCCCCTCGACGCGGATGCCGCACTTCTTCATGCAGGAGAATAATCGCGATCAAGGCGCCAACAACTTTGATCCGGAGCCCGTCCTGCGCACGGAGACGGAAGTCGCGGCTGTGTCGAGGTACTTGTTCGCCCTGTCGGACGACTGGAAGCCGGTCACCAAGCCGGCGGATACAGTCGGCGATCCGACGCGAGGCCGTGAATTGTTCAAGCAATTCGGGTGCCTCGGTTGCCACGGAAATATCGCCGAGTACGGTCAGGAGTGGATCACGAAGGATCTGATGCAGCGCGAAGGCCTGGACGAGCAGACGGCCTTCCACCGCTACAAGGGCATGACGTACGAGCAGCGCGTGCAGTACGCATCCGATCGTTTCCCGACGGATACGGACACGATCTTTGATCCGGACGCCACGCGGTTCGATCCCGAGGATCTTGACAAGCCGCCGGTATTCACGCGTTTCGCCCCGGACCTTTCAGGCATCGGGTCCAAGGTGACGGCCGACTGGCTCTACTCGTGGTTGATCAACCCCGCGCACTACTCAGCCACGACCAAGATGCCGAGCATGCGGCTCCTGCCGTCCGAGGCCGCGGATATCGCCTCGTATCTCATGACGCTGGAGAACAACGCCTTTGTGCAGGGCGAGTTCGAGATGACGCCCGAGCGGCACGCGATGGCGGAAGAACTCATCTTCACGCTTCTGTCGGCTCAGAAGTCCGAACGAAGAAGCATGGCCATCGTCCAGGACGTCGGCGGCGAACTCACGAGCATGCTCGTGTCGCTCCTAACCCGCACCCTCGGCAAAGACGCGGCCTACGACCTCGTCTCCGGCATGACGCTCGAAGACAAGCAGCTTCTCTACCTCGGTAACAAGACGATCTCGCACTACGGTTGCTACGCCTGCCACGAGATTCGCGGCTTCGAAGGCGCGACGCCGCCCGGTACCGACCTGAGCACATGGGCGGAAAAGCCCGTCGCGCAGTTGGACTTCGCGAACTACAACCATGCGTTCCACGACATGCGGCACGACCAGCCCGACGTGTATGGCTTTGTCTACCCGCGCGACGCCTGGGACCTCAACCGGCGATCGCCCACGCCGGATGACTTGCAGGAGCAGATCACCCACACCCACGCCGCGTTCGCGAAACACAAGATGCTCAACCCGCGCATCTGGGATCGCGAGAAGCTCAAGCGACCATACGACAAGCTCAAGATGCCCAACTTCTACTTCACCGAGAAGGAAGCCGAGGCACTGACGACATTCCTGCTGTCGCGCGCATCAGCGCGGGTCAATGATTCGCTCAAGGTCGATTACGCGGGAAGCACGCTGGGTCCGATCGCACGCGGGCGCCACCTGACCCGCGAACTGAACTGCAACGGATGCCACCAACTAGAGGACAACGCACCGACTATCCAGCAGTACTTTGCGCGAGATGTCAGCGGAACCATTTTGTTTGATGAAGCCAACGCCCCACCACGTCTATGGGGTGAGGGAGCCAAGGTTCAGCCGGATTGGCTACACGGCTTCTTCGGCAACGTCGAACCGCTGAGGCCGTGGCTGCAAGTGCGCATGCCAAGCTTCAACCTGACGAGCGAGCAGGCGACGACGCTGGTGGCGTACTTCGCCGCCCTGAGCCAGCGCGACGCGATGAAGCTGAACGAGTCGCTGGCGCCGGTGGCTGAAGCGATCGAAGCGGAGCGTGCTCGAGGAGACGAGGAGTGGGCCGAGACGTGGTTCGAAAAGAGCCTCCTCGCCGACGCTGCCGGGCGCCTGCGATGGTTCTCCGTCGATCGCAAGCTGATGCGGGCGAGGGACTTCGACGTGCTCGCCCAATCGCCGGAGCGTGTGCGCGAGGCACACGCCAAGCTACTGAATCGGGCCGAGTTCATGCAATCGCTGTTCGACATCGAGTATCCGTTCGGTGAGCCGCCGCTGACGATCTCGCCCGACGAGCGATTTGAGCGGGGTTCGTTCCTGTTCAACGACATGGGATGCCTGAAGTGTCACGTGTTCGGCAAGATGCTCGAAGGACCGGCCGCGAACACGGATCAGTTCGTGCAGACCTATCGTCTTGACGCGGTGAGGGGCGAGGGCGATGACGCGATCGTCATTCTCAACGGCAAGCCTTATCCCATCGGCGCCGTCATCGATGGGCACACGCTCATCAGTGCGCAGAATCTCCGCTACGCCGGCGGCGACGTGGAGACGACGGCTGTGATCGAGGGGCCCGGGCCCGTTGGAATCAACGAACGCGTGCAGCTTCTGGCGGCTTCTGCCCCCAACCTGGCCCTTTCGTATAAGCGGCTGCGCCGCGACTGGGTCCAAGGTTGGATGCTTGAACCGGCGTTGATTCAGCCGGACACCAAGATGCCGCAGAACTTCGCCGGTGGCGTAAGTCCGTTCCTTGGCGACCCGGCCTATCCGGGGACGAGCACCGACCACCTTGAATTGTTGGCCGATCATCTCTATGAGGCGGGTGCCATGGGGTTGCGAGCGCCGCTGCTGAAGATCGTCATAGATGACTCGGAGGAAGAGTTCGACGAGGACGGCGAAGGGGGCGACGACGAGTTCGACGAGGAAGAGGAGTTCGATTAACGAGAGCGGCTGGGCCGAGCGCATGTCGCCGGAACCGATGCCGTTTACCGCAGAATCAGGCGATCTGGAAGAAAAGGAGTACAGGTCATGTTTCGTTTACGCAACGTAGTATCACTGGCTGTCATGGCGGCGTTCGTGTGTGGAGTCCAGCCGGTCAAGGCTGAGGACGACGGCGTCATCAAGGGCAAAGTCATCTTCAAGGGCGATGTGAAGGCGCACAAGCGCACGAAGATCAACACCAGCAAGGACCCGAACTGCAAGAAGTCGAAGAAGGCGATCGGCAGTTACGAGGTCATCATCAACAAGAAGACCGATCCGATGACGCTGCGCAACGTGCTCGTGTCGGTCAAGGACGGCCTGGGCGATCGCAAGTATCCCGCGCCGACCGAGCCGGTTGAACTGAAGCAGGAGGGGTGCGAGTACTCGCCGCACGTGTTCGGCATCATGGACGGTCAGCCGCTCAAGATCGTCAACGGCGACGACACGAACCACAACATCCACTTCCTCCCGAAAGAGAACGAGGCGCTGAACTTCACCCAGCCGAAAAAGGGCATGGAGAAAGAGGTCTCGCTGGTCAAGGAGGAGGTCTTCAAGGTCAAGTGTGACGTACACCCGTGGATGGGCTGCTACATCGAGGTCTTTTCCCATCCGTTCTTTGCGACGACCGGCAAGGACGGCACGTTTGAACTGAAGGGCCTACCGCCGGGCAAGTACACGATCCAGGCGTGGCACGAAACCTTCGGCGTCCAGACGATGGAAGTCGAAGTCGCTACCGGCGAGACGAAGGAAGCGGACTTTACGTACGAGAAGTAAACTCGTTTGCGAATGAACCCGACGCATCGGCGGCCGGTTCGCCGGTCGCCGACGTGTCGGTCATTCCCGCTCGCCCCAGCCCGTAATCCGACCATGACGACGAATCTGACATCCGCGAATTCGCGCCCGCGCTACCGCCGTGGTACGCATTGGCTCGCGATGCTGCTGACGCTCATCCTCTTGCTGCAGGTATTCGTCGGCGCGGGTCTTACCAGCACCAACGCCGTGCCGACTGCGTCGTCCGCGGATAGCGGCGGCAGTCCCGGGGGCGATGCCTGGGTGACGGTCCATCAGCACGGCGGCAGGGCGCTAGCGGCTGTGACGCTGCTGATGGCGATTTTGGCGTGGCCGGCGGGCGGTGCGGCTCGAACGTTGGGCGCTGCGACCTTCGCCTTCGTCGCCGTCCAGGTGGTGCTCGGCGAGTCGCGGATGCATACCGCCTGCCCTTATACACCTCCGACCCACGGCGTCGTCGGGCAACTGTGCTTCGCACTCGTTTGTACGGTGGCGCTTGTTACGTCGCGCAGTTGGGTGGAGGTCGCCGCGCCAGCGGCGACCAAGACGGCGGTATCGTCCCGGCGCCTTGCGCTCGCCCTAGCGGGGGCGGTGTTCGTTCAGTTGCTGCTAGGAGCGGCTCAGCGTCATGGCGCAGTGGGCTTCGCCCTGGCTGCCCACATGCTCTGGGCGATGGTGGTCTGTATCGTGGTCGGCTGGGCTACTCTGTGGTTCATGGCACAGCACCCGGATCGCAAGCCACTCGTGCGCTCGGCGCAAGTGTCGGCCGGACTGGTCGTCCTGCAGTTGCTGACCGGCGGCTTCGCGTTTCTAACCACCTCGACGGTCGCGTTCCGCTCGTTCGGGGCGGCGTGGGTCGTTCCGACGATCCATGCAGGCGTAGGCGCGGCCCTTCTGGCCAGTTCCGCCGTGCTGCTCGTCGCCACGCGGCGAATCGTGGCCTGCGAACCGGACGGGCCTCTCGAGGCCTGAACCGGTTGCCCGGATACCTCGGCTGGGATAGACTTCACCCGCCCTTGTGGCAGGATGAGGTAGGGACCGGTGGACACCCGCTTTAACGGAAAGGATTCCACATGTTTGCCAGCATCATCGCGGCCATCGTCTTTTTCGGTGTGCTTTTTAGCTCGACGCTCTTCGGGTTGATTCAGACCCGCTAGCGAGCCTTGCGAGCCGACGTTCGGACAGAAGAAAGGAGTCTTACGACGATGTCGATTTTTCTAGCGTTTGTGGCGTTCGTGGGTGCGATTATGTTCGGTCTGCTCGACTTTCTGGTCCAGACGACCTGACACGCCGCACGACCCCTGGTCGTGTAGCCTAGAACGAAAAAGTTCGCTCAGACGGCAACAGGGGCGTGAGTTGGTGCGGTGCTCGGCCTCGGTCGTCCGTGCCGCACGGACTATCAGCCTTGCCGGGGCGAGTTCCGGGGAATACCGCTTGTCAGGACCGGGCGGTTACTGTAGAAGTTCCTGACTTTTGCTCGATGAATCCTCTGCGCCTAGCGCGTTTTGGGTCGTCGTCGAGTAAGGGGCGTGTACCCAAGTGGACAAAGGGGACGGGCTGTAAACCCGTTGGCGAAGCCTTCGAAGGTTCGAATCCTTCCGCGCCCAGTCGAGACCCGTCATGCGGATTTCGCAACACATCGAGCAATCCAAACCGACGCTGTCGTTCGAGTTCTTCCCGCCGAACAGCGACATCGGTTTCTGGGACCTCTACAAGACGATCGAGGCCCTCAAGCCGATCGAGCCGAGCTATGTGTCGGTGACGTACGGTGCCGGCGGTGCGACGCGGAAGAAGACCACGGACCTCGTGGCGCGAATCAAGAGCGATATCGGGATGGAGAGCATGGCCCACCTGACCTGTGCGGGCCATACGCGCGCGGAACTGGGCCAGGCCGTCGACGACCTGCGCATGCGCGGGATCGAGAACATCCTGGCGCTTCGCGGCGATCCGCACGAGGGGCGGGACTCGTTCGAGCCCACCGACGGCGGCTTCCAACACGCCAACCAACTCGTGGCGTTTATTCGCGATCGCTGTGACGTGTGTATCGGCGCCGCGTGCTATCCCGAGGCGCACCCGGAAGCGCCGAACGCTCAAGTCGACCTCGATAACCTCAAACGCAAGGTGGACGCCGGCGTCGATTTTCTGATCACGCAGTTGTTCTTCGACAACTCGGCGTTCCTGTCGTTCCGCGATCGTGCAGCGGCGGCCGGCATCACGGTGCCGATCATCGCCGGTATCATGCCGGTGCTCAGCGTCGGGCAAGTGAAGCGATTCACCGAGATGTGCGGCGCGTCGATTCCCAAGGCCCTACTGCGCAAGATCGAGGCGGTCGAGGACGACCCGGAGGCGGTTCGTCATATTGGGATGTATCACTCGACCCAGCAGTGCCTCGAACTCCTGGAACAACGCGTCGCAGGCGTCCACTTCTACACGCTGAACCGTTCGACGGCCACGCGCGCGATCTACCAGCTCATCAAGGCGAGCCTGGCGACGCCGGCCGCGCATTCCTAACGGTACGCACAGGCCGCGGTGTGCCCTACTTGGCTTGGATTTCGGCGAGTATCTTTCGGGCCCGCTCGAGGTCCGCGCGTGGCACGATGATCTGAACGTATCCGGGTGCTTCGGCCCGGAAGCCGGCGGTAAGGCCGCCGACGCTTTGAGCCTTAATGCCCTCGGCCTCGAGTCGCGCTACGATGGCGACCGCTTCCGCCTCATTTCCTGCAGACGTGAGGGACACAATGTCGTCGGGCTCGGTCATGGTCGGCGTCCTTTCGCGAAGAGGGTGAACTCCCAGAATGCTAACCGTTCGTGCGGCTGCGTCCAACGGGGGGCATCGCTCGATTTCAATAGACCGCCGGCGCTTCCGACTACTCCGACTCTTCGGTGGGGCTCACCGGTTCCGGGCTCACCACTGGCTTACTGTAAACCAGAATCCCGTTGTTCGCGGGTTCCGTCAGCTTCTTGAGGACCATTGACGCCGTGTCCAGCCGCGCGGGCATGTCGTTGAAGGTGACGACCCTGCCGGGCGGAGCCCATCCGGTTCCGCTGCAACTGCCGCCGTAATAGAGGTCGAAGCGCACGTTTACGCTGTGCGAATGGGTCGTACAGGGCGTCGCGCTCGTGGCAGTCGACGGCGGCTGCTGTGAAGCGGAGTGAAACCCGGGGTATCGAAACGGCACCCAACTGGGGAGCTGAGGCTCTACGCGGCGCTCGCTCTGGACGTCGCCGCACGTCGTGCAGGTGAAGGTCATGCTCGACTTGATGAGGCGTCGCGGGAACAGACTGAACGCCACAAGGGCGATTGCGAGTGCGATGCAGCCTCGTTTGATCCAACGGCGCCGGCGCCATCCATCGGGGCGCGTGTCGAACGTGCAAGGGTCGGCCGGATCGAACGAGCGGCCGCACTCGGGGCAGACCGGCTCGGGCAGTCCTTGGAGTTGGTACTCACACGTCAGGCAACGTGCGTTTTCCAGGATGGTTGCTTCATCATGCATGGCCGCGTGTCGCCGTGCCGTGTGAGATCGCTCGCCTGGTCGGACATTCTGCACTATCTCGCCTTTATTGTCATCGGATGCGCTGTGACCGGGCGGGTTTGTGGGGCAAGGCGCTTGCCGGGCGTCGGCGCATCGAAATCATGGGAAAGCTGGCGCCTGCCCATGCCACCCATCTTGTGGGGCAGGTGGAGCGAAGCGACACCTGCGGACGGCTCAGCACGGTCTCGACCTTACGCGGCGGGGCCACCTCGCCTGACGGGATGTTCGGCAGGTCTAGTACCTCGACCATGCCCTACGTCGTCAATCGAATCCCGCGAGCAGCGTATGGAAGGCGGCGAAGTCGTTTAGATCGACCACGAGGTTCCGATCGAGGTCGAGCGCTCGGCACGCGCCGGACAGCGGTTCTACGTCTAAGCAGTTCTGGAACGCCGCGAAGTCCGCGAGGTCCGCATGGCAGTTGCCGTCGGCGTGGACATGGGGTACCCCAGTGTGCGAAAGCACACTGGGATTGTATGCGATACGGGCCGCGCGATTCAAGGGTAAGTCTGACCGGCCTGAGAGGCTGGCATTGAAGAACCGCACGCAAGCCTACCGAAGGCGGATACCGCCAACTACTGCCGTGCTGGCCTTCAACTTGATCCGTGCAGACCCCCCTCAGCAAGGAGGGAAGCATCGTGTGGCACACGTGCTGCGCGAGCCGCAACCTGCGCGATGGCGGGATGTTCGGCAGGTCTCGTTCCTCGATCTACCCTACATAGCTGTGCATCCTTCAGTGAGGGTGCGATTGACCGTGCCATCAAGATGGCCTCGCCGCCTGTGGCCACGATTCCGAAGGTTCCTTGCCTTGTCATGAGTCTGAGTTTAGATTATGTTCGATCGGGTCATTGACGACTACGTTCATGAACGACTAGAGTCGGTAGGGAACTCGGATGCCCGCGGCGATTGGCATGCGGGGAAGGTCCGCACTATTTCACCAAAGGAGGATTCTATGCCCGGCTTGAAGACCATGGCGACGATGATGTTCTTGCTTTCTACGCTAGTGTGTTTCGCCGATCCTCCGCCTCCCCCGAACCAACCGGGTGCGGCCCCTGCGCCGCACGATGTGCTGAAGAACCGGTACCTGTCGTTCTCGCCGAACAACACGGAGTCGGTAGGGTTCCTGTTGGAGCTGACGGCGAGTGACTATTTCGGCGCTTCGGTCGGTAGCGATTGGTGGGTGGATGAACCTGTTCTGATTAACGGCAGGCTCGTGGCGCGTCTCCGCGAGACGCCGGTGTATCGTGTCTGGACCGAGAGTGTTGTGCATATCGGCGACTGCCCCGTAGTTCCGGCGGCCCATTACGACCTTCTCGCGTCACCCGATGGCGAGGTGTTCTCGACACCGCTTGCGCTATCGACGATTGACCGGCCAGGCGCACGGTTCTGGTGCGACGTCGTCGGTTCGTTTATCGATGACGTTTGGACGCAGCCAAATGGCGTCGTCAACTTCGACGATACCTACGCAGCGATACTCGGTTTTCAAGGAGCTCCGAATGCGGCGCATTGGACAAGGTTGGATGTCGAGCCTGAAAGGCCCAACGCGATAGTCAACATCAACGATGTGTTTCAGATAATCCTTGCTTTTCAAGGGGATCCATATCCCTACATCGCCCCGGCGGCTTGTGTTCTAACGAACCGATCGCCGTCCGGAGGGGACATCGATTTCCTTGTGACTGCGGATACCGATCTGATCGAACCGGACGATCCGGGCGACCCGGACGACAGCGACAGCCAGGTAGTCATCGACGTCAGTGTCGAGCCGGCATCTGATGTCGGCGCCTACGAAGTATCACTGGAAGTCACCGGCGGTACGACTGGGTCGCTTGAGCTTACCGCCATGAACATCGACAAGTCAAGCACGGATTACGTCTTTGGTTCGAGTTCGGTCGTGGATGCCGTGGATGACGTTGGAGGTCGATTGGGAGCGGCGATGTCCGACGGAACCGGCGTCACGGTTACGACCGCAAACGACTATCTGGGCACTTTCATGTTCTTGGCCTCTTCGGATGCGAGTGGAGTATTCGAGTTTAGAGTCAAGCCGATCAAAGATGCCTATCTCAGCGACTCGACCGGCACTGTACTGGGAACGTCTCCCGGCGACGTCCTGCTGGTCGGCGTCGGTGTGGATTGCATGAACGACGGGCATTGCGACGACTCCAGTGAGTGTACGGATGATGCTTGCGTCGGGAACGTGTGCCAGTACACGAACAACAACTGTGACGATTCCAACGCCTGCACAACGGATACGTGCAATGCGGGCGTGTGCGAGCATTCGTCGGCGCCTTCAGGCACGCCGTGTGACGATGGGCAGTTCTGTACAACGCCGGACACGTGTGATGGTGCGGGGATATGCGTGGGAGGCGCGGGCGACCCTTGCCTGAGGAATGAGACGTGCATCGAATTCAATGATACGTGCATTCCGACGCAGGGTGGCGCCGGAACGTAGGCAGTGCGGGATCGCGCCACATGCAAGACTGAAAGCTGACGGCGTGTACGGCGCTGACGCCGGCGAATCAGGTTTGTGACGATAGGGAAGGGGCCAGCCGTTCGCGGCTGGCCCCTCTTTGTCTTATGGGCGGGCGGGTGTGCTAGTCCGCAGGTTCTTGCGGGGGTGAGTAGTCATCGCCACGATGCTCAGACGACGGTGTCCCCGCCGGAAACTCAGTGCTGCTTGTCGGACAACGAGCTACGATCTGAGGCGTGCCCGATCCAGGCGTCGCTGTTTGGCCAAGTGACCACCGCCCAGTAGGTCGGCGGGCTCATCATCGGTATTGCCGGGCCGCATGAGCATGCTTACGCCTTCCTCTGCAGGCGTCGCTTCAAACCGGCGGGTCCAGAAGAGGGCGGGATGTTCGGCAGGTCTCGTTCCTCGACCTACCCTACATGGCTACGCGACGGCAGCCGCCGGACTGCGTCTCGGCATGAATACCAGCGTGCCGGCCGTCAGCGTCAAGAGCGTGAGCACCATCATGCCCCACTCGGAGGTGACCGGGATCGGCGTGCCGCGTAGCTCGTCCACATGCGTGATCAACGTACGCACGCTTACCTCGGCCGCGTGAACGGCGTCGGCGAGTTGCATCTGATAACCGACGTGGATGTGGCCGGCTGCCAGATTGTACAGCGGGTCGGCGGTGTGCGAGTGCAAGTCGTGATACCAGTTTCCATGGTACCCGATGAAGTTGGATAGATAGCGGCTGTTGTCGATTGGCTCGATGTAGGGATCCAGCGCGGGCACCTGCGCCCTTACCGCGGCTCTGATTTCCTCCATCGGAAGGGTCGACCATCGTTCGGTGCCGGGTGGTTCGAGGTCCATGATCGGAAGTTCGGGCGTGGGCTGGGTTGGCGCTCGATAGTCAGGCGTCCAGTTCGCCGCGACGTAGGTCCGGTTACCGCCTTCCATTTCCCATCCGAAGTCGTTTGCCGCGCGGCTGAAAGTGATCAGGGCGATCGGCTTGACCTGCGGCACGATGGACCACCAATCACCGGACGTGTCCTGGTAATCGACCTCGAAGTCGCCCTGGCCCTGGCCTACACCGCCTGGGAACTCGGGGAAGAAGGCGTAGACGTTGTAACCTCTGCTCTCCCAGTTTTCGCCGACCCACCCACCGGGGTTTTGCACGGGGTCGGTGCTGAATTGTCGCAGCATCTCGTTGGTGGGTGGCCAATAGCCCGTGACCAGGATGTTGGGAAGACCGTTTTCCACGAGGTCCAGGCCGCCGCGCTGCTCGGGCAGTTCGATCCGCTGGGCGTAGGGCGGCAGTTCACCGCCGGGTTCTTCGCGTCTTTCCTGCGCGAGCGCCGAGACTGCAAACACGCTGCTGAGGGCCATTGCCGTGACGCTGATTCGTAGTGGACGTGAACGCATACCCTCTTGCCCTCCAGGTTGTGCGCGCCGCGATGAGACGCGCGACGCGACGCAAGCCGAGCCTGCTCTTACTGACAAATGGCCCGCAGGCCGGAACTGCAAGAGCGATTGTAACTGATTGGGGCGGTGGTATTCAAGGAACTTTAGCCGGTCCACGTTCGATCGTTCGGTCCATGAAGCATTCTGCTTGACTTGATATCGTCCCCCTGTGAGAATCGCGGCGCGTTTCGACAAACTCACGCTTTCGCTGTGAGGTGCTTGGTGACGGACCCGGGCTTCGAGCAAAACCTCGACGAACTGAAGCGACTTGCCGCGCGTCTGACCCTTGATCTGACGACGCTGAGCACGCGCATCGCCGAACTGGAGCGTCGCGCGGCGGGGCCCGAGGAGGATGAGGGCTCCGAATCACTCGTCCCGGATGACGTTCCGCCTATCGGTGTGTCCGAAGAGGGGCAGGGCACCGTTCCGCCTGTTTCCCCGCCGTTTCCCGTGTGTTCGTCGGATGGCAAGCCCGTGCCGTGGGCCGTGCCGACCGCGGAGGTTCCCGAGTCGGGAGATCAGTCCGATGAGCTCGAGCCGGTCGAGCTTCTGCGTAACCTCCTGGACGACGCGCCCGCCGTCGAGCCGGGGTCGCTACCGCCTCACACGCCAAGCAAGCTTTCGTCGTGGGATCTGCGGCGTCTCAAGACGACGGGTGCAGGCGATCAGGAGGCCGGCGAGGGCGCGCGCGGCGCGGCGACCGGACGGGACGAGGCCGCGGAACTCGTCATCGGGCGAACGTGGCTTAACCGGGCCGGTGCCGTCATCCTGCTACTCGCCTTCTTCTTTCTAGTGAAATACTCGTTCGATCAGGGTTGGATCAGCCCGACGTTGCGCGTACTCGCGGGCGCTGTGGCGGGGATCGGCCTGATCGGCGTGGGGGAGTTTTGCCTGCACCGCGACATGCGCAGTTTCGCGACCGGCGTGCTGGGCTGCGGCGTGGGCCTGCTCTATCTCGCGGTCTTCGGTGCGTACAACTTCTACGAGTTGGTCGGCGCGAATACGGCCGGCTTGCTCTTCACCGGTGTCACCCTTGTGGCGGTGGCCGTTTCGGTACACGGCAATATGCTGCCCGTGGCCGTGCTCGGTGTGATCGGTGGCTATGCCACGCCCATCGCACTGAGCACCGGAACCAACGCACAGGTCCAGCTTCTGACCTATGTCCTGTTTCTGGATGTGGGCTTCCTGATCTGCGGGACGCTTCGCAAGTGGGATGTGCTTCGCTCACTCGCGTGGCTGGGCACAGCCGGCCTGTTCTCACTGTGGGCGATCGAGTATTACGACTCCGCCGCCAGGTGGGTGACGTGGGGCTTCCTGCTCGGGTTCTACGTGCTATTTCACGTTGAGGCCTTGGTATCCACGCGACGCGGTTGGGCGCTTTGGACGCGTCTCACGGCGGCGATCGTCCATGCCGACAACGTGGTCTTCTTCGCCGCGAGTTACTACTTGCTGCGCGAAGCGATACCCGCCTGGTTGGGCCTCTTTGCGGTGGTGACCGCCGGTGTGCAGTGGCTTTCCGCGTGGCGTTTGGTCGGGCGGGAACAGACCTCAGAGCGCGTTCGGCTCGCCCTGTGGCTCAACGGTGCCGCGATGCTGGCGCTTGCTGCTCCACTCCAGTTTGACCGCTACATGGTCAGCGTGAGTTGGTCGGTTCAGGCGGTTGTGACGCTGTGGTTCTGTCGGCGATACAGTTCGACATGGCTACAGGTCAAAGGCGTGGGCGTTCTGGTGGCTGCCGTTGTCCATCTGTACTGTTTCGAGTACCGCGATCCGGAACTGACCAAGACCGTTTTCGACATCGGGCGGTGGACGTTCTCCTGGTCGGTCGGGCTGTTCGCGCTGAGCGCCCTTTGCGCCTACGGTGGCACGGCCGTACTGCTCATCAAGCGAGTGGCGTCCGGCTCGCAACGTGATCTCGCCGTGGCGCTGATTGTCGGCGGCACGGCGTTGCTGTTGTGGTTGTTCTGCGACCAGTGGGAGCGTTTCGTTGCTAGCTGGTGGTGGCTCGGGCTGACGGTAGCGTGGTGGCTCGTTGCGTGGCGGGTGCCGCGGACAGGCCCCTTGCCCTACGTCTTGACGTTCGCGCTGGTGCTCAAGTTCTTCTGCTGGGACACACTGGGGTGGGGCGGTAACGCCTGGACGACGGTCCAGGGGATCGGGCTGAACCGGGCCGTGGCCACCGGGCTGGCGCTGGTGGCGCTCGCCGTGTCGGTGCGGCCGCTGTCTCGCAAACTGCCGGACTGGCTCGTGCCGGACAGCGAGCTTGCCGCTCCGCCGAACGTGCTGGCCTTCACGGCGGCGCTGCTCGTGAGTTGGACCGGAGCCTTCGAGATTGCACGCATCTTCGGATTCGAGAACTGGGCGAAGGCCACGTTCGACCATCCGCATGATGCCCGAGGCGTTTTCATCACGGCGTTTTGGGCGTTGCAGGCGGGCATCATGTGGGCGATGGGCGGCACTCGCAGGCAGGCGGTGGCGCATTACGCGTTGCTGCTGACGATCCTCGTTGTATTCAAGACGATGCTGTTCGACACTGCCATGACCACCGCAAGCGAGTGGCGACACCTGAGCGGTGCGTTCTGCAATCGCACTTTCCTCGTGGGCGTGCTGGTCATCGCGCTGGCGCAGTGGGCCTATTGGCATATCCGCCGTTCACTGGCAGTGGGCCCGTTCGGCCTGTTTGTGGACATGTTACGCGTGGTGATGCTGGTCCTCGTTGTCCTGCTCACGGTTTGGATTCCGACGTTCGAGATCGCGCGGGTATTCGAGTTTGAACCCCTGCGGCTCGACTTCGAGGACCCACGCCTCGCGATGCACCTGGCGATGTCGGTTTACTGGGGCGTGAATGCCACGGTCTGCCTGATGTTGGGATTCGCGCGGCGCGTGGCTGTCCTGCGCTATCTGGCGCTGGGGCTCTACGGTGTGACGGTGGTCAAGGTCTTCCTGTTCGACCTGGCACGGCTCGAGACGGTCTATCGCATCATCTCGTTCATGGTGCTCGGTGTGCTGCTGCTGTTTGCTTCGCTGCTCTACCAGCGGCTGGCGGGGCGAATCGGCGAGGCGAACGCCGCCGACGGGAAGGGGGATCGGCGGTAGCCATCCGGTCGGTGCCTTACGGTAGCACGCTGACGGAATCATCGACTCGGATCACACCGCTGACGAGCACTTCGCCGCAGACACCGCCGCGGCTCTCGGGTTTGAGCGCGTCTCGCAGGCCGGCGTGTTGCTCGTCCATCAAACCGCAAGGCCTGCTTTCGTCGTGAACCTTGATTCGCACGTCGCCGATCGCGATCGTCTTTCCGATCGTCGTCGGCAGATCGATCCCCTTGGTCAGCAGATTGGCTCGGCGTGTCGTCCATGGCAGTTCCGTGTCGAGTTGTTCGCACGTTCGCTTCCAGGCCCAATCGCAGATCAGCGTAATCTCGCGCGTACCCGTCTTTCTGTTTTCGGTATCGATTCCGCGCCCGGCGACCACGTTTGCGGTCTCCTGAAGCGTCATGGGGTCGCCATCGGTCGGCCGGGTCGAGATGGCGAGCAGGACGCCGTCTCCCATAGCGCCTGGCGTCGAACCTGTCATTGTGTGCCGCTCCGTTGTCTGTCGGGCCGTGGCGCATGATCCGGTTACGCCGTCTTGGTCTGTGCCGCGATGAGTACAATGCCGATCAATACCAGTGCGACGCCCATCCATTGTCCCGTCGTGAGGCTTTCCCGCAGCGCCGGGTGAATTCGCGCGACGATCGCGATCAGCGCGAAGCCGCCGCCCACCATGATGGGATAAGCGATGCTGATCTTCAGCGTGTCGCTTTGGAGCGCGTACATGTAGAAGGCCGCGTTGAGGGCGAAGAAGACCAGTCCGACGACGAGCGTCGTGCTGGTCAGGACCGTCTTGACGGCTGCGATGAATCCGCCACGAAAAAGTCCGCCCGAGGACTGAACCGAGGCCATTCCGATCTTCATGAGCAGGTTGGCGCTCGCATTGAGGGCAAGCGCCACGAGCAGGGCGGCCACATATTTCATTCGATCGTCCTTTTCTTCGGCGAAACCGATCCCACGAGCCTTGGACCTAGATACCAGACGGATCGAAAGCGGACAACATGCCGCGCGGCGTGGACTTTCGGGTTCGGGCGATCAGCCGGTATCTTTGAGAAGCCGCACCGTTTTCTGTTCGAGCGGTCCGGGACCGCTGAAGCCGTCGGCTACGTCCTGCACAATGCCCTTGGCATCGATCCAAAACGTGGTCGGAATGCCGTTGCACTTGTACTTGTCCGCCACGGCGCTTCCATCGAGCAGGACGCGCTGCTTGAGCTTCTTCTCTTTGAGGAACTTCTTGATGGTCTTCTTCGGTTCGTCCCACGCGTTGACGGCCAGGACAACGAGGCCTTCCTTCTCGTACTTCTCGACGATCTTGCTCAGGTGAGGAGCCTCCTCACGGCAGGGGCCTCACCCCGCGGCGAAGAACGCCAGAAGCACGGGTTTCCCGCGGAAGGACGCGAGTTCGACTCTCTTCCCGTCGAGCGCCGTCAGTTCGAAGTTCGGGGCGGGTTTGCCCTTCATCGTTGAACAGCCGGTCACGGCCAGTGCGCACGCCACCATCGCAAGGGGATACAGCTTTCTCACGTAAGTTCCTCCGAATGCAGTTGCCCAGGATCCGTTCGATGGCGGAACTGTACCAAACCCGCGGACGGTGGAAAACCGGAGCGGCGGTGGATGCGCGCGGAGACGACGCAAGGGGGTCGCAGATGGGCGATCGATGCGCGGGCGGGAACCGGCTTGCTAGCGTACCGCGGGCCGCCGTCGACGACGAAGCGCCAATAACGCTCCGCCTGCCAGGAGGCCGAGCGTCGCCGGCTCCGGGGTGAACACCAGGTTCGTCGGGCCGTCGAGACCGCCGCCGCTCGCGAATGTGCCGAGAGACGCGCCGGTCACGCCGTCGAAACGGAGGACTCTATCGCTGGAGAGCGAGCTGACGTACAAGTGGCCATCGGGGCCGAACACCATGCCGCGCGGGCCGGCCAGGCCGTTGCTGAACGCGGGGACAAAGACGCCCATGGAGGCGCCGCTGGTGCCGTTGAAACGCAGGATGTTGTGTGAAAAGCCGCCGCTGACGTAGAGGTTTCCGTCGGGGCCGAACACCAAGTCGTCGGGCCTGTTCATCCCGCCGCTCGCGAAGATGTCGATAAACGCACCGGTCTGCCCGTCGTAGCGGAGGATCATGTTGGCGTCGGTGCTGGCCACGTACATGTGGCCGTCGGGGCCGAAGGTCAGGCCTTCCGGGAAATCGAGGAGGCCGCCAGTGTCGACCGTTGCGTCAAAGACGCCGGTCTGCCCGTCATAGCGGAGAATGCTGTCGGTGCCGGCGCTGGCGACATATAGATCGCCAGTCGGGCCGAACTCCGCGCCGAACGGAAAGACGAGTGCGCCTTGGCTCGTAAATGTGTCGATGAAGGTGCCGGTCTGTCCGTCGAACCGAAGCACCCCATTGTTGAGCGTGCTGCTGACGTAGAGGTTGTTGTCCGGGCCGAAGGTCAGGCCGTGCGGCTGTTGAAGCGCGGGGTGGCTGGCAAACTCGCCGAGGTATGCGCCGGTGACGCCGTCGTAGCGCAGGACGTTGTCGGTGTGGGTGCTCGACACGAGCAGGTCGAACTCGGCTGCGATGGCTTTGCCTGTGCTGAAGGCCAGTATCGCCGCGACCAGTATGGCGTGGCGCGCAGCGCGGGCGGCGACCGATAGTCTGTTCATGCGAAGCTTCATGATTCCCCTCCAGGTCCGTACCCCGGTTCTGCGCCCTTGCCCCCCAAGGCGGCGCATGGCTAGCGCGTAGTATTATACCAGCATTTCCGGCACGAACCTACCCATTACGGACGGGAAGTCACAGCATGCCGGCTGGCGGCGAATCGGCGGCGAACGGGCCGATTCTCGGGTTCCAGCCGTCCGATAGCTTGCACTTCGGGCCGCTTGCCGCTGGGAGGTCAGTGCTATTCTGTGCCGTGGGCCGAGTTGTCTTCGGACGGCGTCGCGAGCGGCGACGCGCCCGGCCCCGTCGCGTCGGCGATCGCCAGCCGGCGTACGAGCACCGTCAGTTCACGGCGAAGCGCCCGCAGACGGGCGTATATCATGAGAAAGCCGATGGGCATGGTGATCACGGCGCAATAGAGAATCAGGTCTGCCCCACGCTGGATGCCGAATCGCTTGGCGATCACGGTGGTCAATTCGGGCCACATCACGAAGATGCCGGCGGTCAGCCAGATCGTCGCCCAGACCAGGCACTCCCGGCGCGACGCCCAGCCCTTGGCAAACGCGATGAGGCTTCCGGTGAACAGGCATCCCGAGAGCGTAACGACCAGGATTTGAAACGGGCTCATGGCATGACCCTTCCAACCAGATAGTGCAGCACGATGCGCAGCGCGTTGCGCGACGATTGGCCCTTGGCGAGTGAGTAGTCGGTATAGCGGACCTGAACGGGCACCTCGCGATAGGGCAAGCCGGAGTGCCTGACGAAGTCGATCAACTCACTCGCGTGTGCCATCCGATCGAGCGAAATGTCGATCTTCTCCGCGGCGGCGCGCGAGAAGCCGCGCAGTCCGTTGTGAGCATCCGTGAGTTTGACACGGCTGACGAGCCGGGTGAACAGGACGCCCAGACGTAGCGTGAACCGCCGGACAGCCGGCATATTCGCGCACTCGCCCGACGGGTCGAGGAACCGCGAACCGAGCGTGATGTCGCACGCGCCGCGTCGAATGGGATCGACGATGACGCCAATGTCCTCCACGCGATGCTGACCGTCGGCGTCGAAGGTCACGATGTACCGTGCGCCTTGGCGCACCGCGAATTCGATACCCGTTTGGAGGGCCGCCCCCTGGCCGCGATTGATGATGTGCCCGAGGGCGTAGGTGGCTGACCGTTTGGCTACCGCGAGGGTGTCGTCGCTCGACCCGTCGTCGACCACCACCACGTTGGGGTACTGTGCCCGTACGTGCTCGACGACAGAGGCGAGGCACGGGCCCTCGTTATAGGCCGGTATGACGACGAATACGGCCGCCCGAACCTCATCGGGGAGCGGGCTGGCGAGTTGTGACGGGTTATCAGACATCGCGGCCAATCGGAAACGCAAAAAGGTCCACCAAAGATGCCGGCATCGGTTACTATCCTAGCCGAGAGCATCCGGGGATTCCATGCAAACGGGCCCCGATGAAACGTGCTGTGATCGGGTCCGAGAAAGGCCGGGCCCAATGATTGCATGGAACAGGAACTGGGCCGAAAACGCGTTGGTTATCCGCTGTGGGCGATAACGCCGTTTCATTGGTGATTCCCGGCCGAAACTGTGCGACGACACTCCGGCAGTGTCTCGGGGCGGTCGCGCCGATGGTGGAGGCCGGGGCGGTCCGCGAGATCATCTTTGTCGACGACGGTTCGACGGACGAGACGGCGAAGATCGCGGCCGAGTTCCCGCTGACGTGCATGCCAGGGGCCGGGCGTGGTCCGGGGGCCGCGCGAAACCTCGGTTGGCGGGCAGCGAGCGGGGCTTTCGTGTGGTTCATCGATGCCGATTGTGTGGCGGAGCCGGATGCACTGGCTCGGCTGGTGCCTCACTTGGACGATTCGGGGGTAGCGGGCGTGAGCGGCAGCTACGGGATCATGAATCCCGAGTCGAGCCTCGCACGCCTCATTCATGAGGAAATCGTCGAGCGGCATGCGGGCATGGCGAGTCGGGTCAACTTCCTGGCGACGTTCAACGTGCTGTATCGCCGGTCGGTGCTGGAGGAGGTCGGTGGTTTCGACGAGCGGTACCTCAAAGCGCAGGACGCCGAGCTGTCATTTCGGATCCTCGCGGCCGGGCATGCGCTGGCGTTCGAGCGAGGTTCGCGTGTGAAGCACTATCACCCGACGAAGTGGGGCTCGTATCTGCGAACGCAACGGCAGCAGGGCTATTGGCGCGTGTGGTTGCATCTCACGCACAAAGGGCATGCCGCGCGTGATTCGTACAGCAACTGGATTGACCACATCCAGCCGCCGCTAGCTGTGCTGGCTGGCGCGTCGGTCGTGCTGCTTCCGCTGGCGGGTGTTCGATGGGGCGCTCCTGTGCTTGCGGGCCTTCTCGGGGTTGCGCAGGTGCCGATGACGGTTCGGTTGGTGCGGCGCACGGGGCGGATCGCGTACGCAGGTTTTGCCGTGATGAGTTTTGTACGTGCATTTTGGCGGGGCGTCGGGATGATGCACGGGATCGTGAGCCGCGCATGGGGGCGGCCGTCGAGGTTGGGCGCTTGATGAAGAGATCGGTGAAAGCTGCTGAGAAGGTGGAAAGCACGCCTGGTTCCTCGTGGATGCCGCGCGCTGTGATCCCGTTGCTGTTGGTTGTGGCGGGCGTCGCAGCGTACTGGACCAGCTTCGCCGGCGACTTCGTCTACGACGACCCGGTTCACATTCACCAAAACGAACGAATCCGCGACTTGGGCTCACTCGGTACGTTGTTGGGCGGGCGCCGACCCGTGGTGGATCTGACGCTCGCGCTGAACTACGCAGCCGGGCAGCTCGACCGCTGGGGCTATCATGCGTTCAATCTGGCGGTGCATCTGCTTGCGGGATTGGCGCTCTACGGCCTCGTTCGTCGAACGCTAAGCCTCGAGGCGTATCGTGAGCGCTTCGCTTCGTTGTCGAGGTGGTTGGCGGGCGCCGTGGCGTTGTTGTGGCTCGTACATCCGCTGCAGACGCAGAGCGTGACATACATCATCCAGCGCGGCGAGTCACTGATGGGGCTGTTCTACTTGTTGACGGTTTACTGTCTCATGCGCGGTGCCACCGGAAGACACCCGATTGAGTGGTACGCGATCGCCGTCGCGACTTGTGCCCTGGGCATGGGCAGCAAGGCGGTTATGGTGACCGCGCCGCTCACGGCCTTGCTGTACGACCGGGCGTTCCTTTCCGTTTCGTTTCGCGCGGCACTGCAACGGCGGTACCCCCTTTACATCGGCCTCGTCGCCACGCTTGGCATTCTGGTTGTCACCGGGGTGGCTCACGGCGTGCTCGACACGGCACAGGCTGCCAACCGATCGGTCGGCTTCGGGTTCAAAGGGATCACGCCGTGGGCGTATGCGCTCACTCAGCCGGGCGTGATCGTCCATTATCTAAGGCTGTCGTTCTGGCCTGATCCGCTCTGCCTGGACTATGCCTGGCCCGCGGCCGCGACAGCGGGGCGGATCGTGCCTCCCTTGGTCGTGGTCCTCATCCTGGTCGGCGGCACCGCCTGGTCGCTTCGTGCAAGGCCATGGCTTGGGTTCGTGGGCGCGTGGTTTCTCCTGATCCTGGCGCCGACATCGACCATCATTCCGATCCGAGATCCGCTGGTCGAGCATCGGATGTACTTGCCGTTGGCGGCCGTGTTGCTGCTGGTCGTGCTCGGCGCCTTCCACGCCGTGGAGTGGCTCATTGGTGCGGATGCGTGGCGACGCAAGGCGATCGCGCGGACGGGGCTGGCGATTGCGCTCGGTCTGGCCGGCGCCTTGGCCTACGCCACATCCCAGCGCAATCACGCGTACCAGAGCGACACGACGATCTGGCGGGACGTAGTGAGCAAGCGACCGGACAATGCTCGCGGTCATCTGAAGTACGGCGCGGGTGTGGGCGACCTGGGCGAAGCTGAACGCGCTTTCCGTCGCGCCATCGAACTCCGGCCCGACTACGCGGACGCCCATTACAACCTCGGCTTGGTGCACAACGCTCGTGGCGAACTTTCCAAAGCGATTGATGCCTATCGCCGAGCCGTCGACCACAACCCGAAACACGCGCAGGCGCAGTACAACCTGGCCAACGCGCTGAGCCGCCGTGGCGAGGGCGATGCCGCCGTCGAGGCATACATGAAGGCGATCGACGCCGATCCACAGCACGACAACGCGCAATTCAATCTCGGCATCGCCCTTCACGAAAGAGGTGATCTGGACGGAGCGGCCGCACGCTATCGGGCCGTCCTCCGAATCAACCCGGAGTTCGGGCGGGCGATGCGGAACCTCGGGCATGTGCTTTTGGCCCAGGGCAGGAAAGACGATGCGAGCGCGCAGTTCGGAGCCGCGCTGCGCAGGGGCTCGACTCAGCAAGACCCGGAGTTGGTGGCGGATTTGTGTTGTGATCTCGGTCGCATTTACATCGACCAGGGAGAACTCACCAGGGCAGCGCAGTTGTACACGGAAGGGCTAGCGATCCACCCGCGACACCCCGAACTGTATTTCGGACTCGGCGAGGCCTTCGCCAAGCTGGACAAACCGGAACTCGCCAGGACGGCCCTGCAAGAGTGCCTGCGGTTCAAGCCCCGGCACGTGCGTGCCCGGCAGGCACTGCAGATGCTGCAGTCACAGAGCGAATCCAACGATGAGTAGCGTAGTGGCGGTGGACGGCGTCCGCGCGACGACCGTACGGCTGACGCTTTAGCCAGCCGGTACCTGGCGTCTACCTTCGGCACATTACGGCAGTCTGAGCGCTCGTCCGTCAGCGGGCGACACTCGGTGCGCGACTCCATTAATGCCGACGACGAGCGGAGACTCACTGCGGGCGGGGTCGGCCACTCGCCAGACATCCGCATCACGCAGGAGCATGCAGCCCCGGGCTGCTTCGACCGAATCGACTCGGGCGGCTTGCCAGAGCACAATCGCATCGACGGCCCCATCGGTGGTCCGGACGCGATGATGGTTCTGCGCCTCGATCGAGTAGGCTGCTTCGAGAGCGGCTGCGTGCTGCGGCATCGCTTCGTGAGCCGCGTTCGGGAGCATGATATAAGAGTATGACCTGCATGATGGCGTGTGCTCGATGACGGCAGTGACATACTGCCGCGTTCGCGGCGGTAGCTCGACGGCCAGGCGGTCGACACGGACCTTACGCCAATCGCCGGTGCGCGATTGCCGGAGGAGCCGAAGCGTCTGCCCGCCGGGAAACACGTACCCCGTGTTGCCGAACCACAGCCAACGAGCGGTCACTTCTCGGTCGAACACCGCGGACGGTGCGGGGTCGCCATCGATCAGCACGACGGCTTCGTCCGGCACCGGTTGATTGCAGACAGTGGTCTCCACTCGGCCAGGGCCGGTGATCCCGCTGCCGGTGCAGACGATATGCTCACCGTTCACGAGCCACGACTTCCGGGCAACGAACCGGCCACCTTGGAAGCTCATCGCCGCCAAGCCAACCTCGGAAGAGCTTCGCATGACGCCGCAGAAAGAAGACTGGTTGGCTTTTCGCGCCTGCGGGGTGACGGTGGTACCCGGCAGGCGGGACCAGTCGAGTGTCGGCCAACAACCGTCCCATTCGCTACCCGAGAGGAAATGAAACATCGAGCCGTGGCTCAGGAACCGGCCCAACTGGTTCTCGCCGGGAATCGTATAGTGCCCCGGGCTTCGGTCGGAGTGCATCTTGATCCCGACCGCCCAGTCGGGTCGTGTCACCTGCATCAAATCAGCGTCGGGATAGATGAAGATGTCGTTTGTGGGTGGAGCTGGATCGATAGACGGGTCCAGGCGCGACGTCAACCATGCCAGCCGCGGGCCGAGCATCGCTGACGGATCGGCGAGCAGGTCACCGTAGGCAGGAGCCACTCGCATCCCGACCCTCAACTTGTCCCAGTCCCGGGCCTTGGCAGGGTAGAAGGCGAGTTCACGCACGATGATCGGCACTAGCTTCGAGGCGTCCGCCGTGCCCGCCCGTGCGAGCCCGGCGAGTCCGGCGAGGCCTGCGGGGCCGAAACTCGCATAGTGGTGCATGTCACTTCGAGTGATCGTGCGTCCCGTGATTGCTGGGCAAATGCGACCTCGATATAGGAAGCCCTTAACATACCGCGTGGCCATGAGGGTCATCAATTCGAGCTGTTCTGAAGACGGGCCGAAGGATGTGCCCCGGAAGCGATCGGCGAGCATCGGGTAGTCGTGCAGGAACGTGTTGCCGTACGACCACATAGGGATGTCCACGTGGAACTTGAAGCTGTAGTCTGCCTGCAGGTTGCCAAATCCTGCGGGTGCGATCTCGCCGAACCCGCGGCGACTCCACTCGCGGGCCAGTTCCACGTTCTCCGTCAACACCGCGAACAAGAGACGGCCTTGAGACTTCCAGAGGGAATTCGTATTCACCGTGCCGCGATACACCGGGCTGGGCGGCACGTAGCCACTCACAGCCTTGGGATGCCTCTGCAGTTTCAGCAGGTACACCAAGGTGTCGAGTTCGCGATCCACAAGCTCCGCCTCAAGCTCCTTCTCCACAAGAAGCAGCGTAGGTATCAGCCGCAACGGAATGCCGATTTGCCACGCCCACCAGTTTGTCGGCTGGCCGCAGCCGGGGTGCGCGAACTTCATGAACTGGCGAAGCCCGTTGGATACAGCGGTGAGCACCACGTCGCTTCGGTGGTGTTTGCTGCCCGGCGTGGCGTAGCCAAGCGCCAGCGTAAGCGGGTCGGCCCAAGCCTGACCGTTGCCCGAGATCGAAAAGTCAGATAGTCGATAAGCGGACCAGTAACCGCCGTCCACTGCCAAGAGCCGATCTACATCGGCGTCGAGCCGTTCGACGTGGCCCCGACCTATTTCGCTTGTGCGGTCGAGGCCGGCGAACGTCAACTCCGCGATGATCCGCTTTTTGACCGTACGGAGTTCCGCGATCTCCCGGCCGATTTCCGGGTTAACGCCGTCACCCTCGATCCGTGTCGCGGCGGCGCAAACGACTGCGAAGGCGAGTAGCGTTCGGCAGGCCGGGCTGGGTCCTGAGCATCTTGACGAGGTGCGAGCCGGAGCCACGGGCCGCGCGCCGAGCGGGTTTTGCATTTCGACTTTCATGCGCCTAAGGTCGTAGCAGCAGGCGCGTGCGGATGCAAGCAGTGCCTGCCGACGCTGCATGTGTGGTAACTAGGGACTTACCCGCGAGCGGACGCCCGGGTACATTGCGGTCCGCCGCGCGTGGCGGGCGGACGGGAGAGGCCTGCCGACACTCGCATTCGATGTACGGCTCGGGCCGGGATGGCCGAGGAACACAGAGGAAACGACGGAACCCATGACGGCGAAGAAGAAAAAGGTCCATCATCCGGATGGCGGCGCGGAGGCCCCTGCCTGGTGGCTCGGTCTGTTGCCCCTAGCCATTGTCGTAGCGGGACTAGCGGTCTACGCGAACAGCTTCTCCGGCGTCATGCTGTTCAACGATCAGGTGCAGATTGTCGAGAACCCGCACCTTCACCACCTTTCGCCGCTGAACGATGTGCTCGTCGGGCGTCAGCCCGTGGTCAATCTGACGCTCGCTTTGAACTACGCGCTGGGCGGCTTGGATGTCTGGGGATACCACGCGGTCAATCTGGCGTTCCACATCCTCGCGGGGCTGACGCTGTATGGGCTGATTCGGCGGACGCTTTGCAGGCAGGGAACGGGTCAGTGCTATCGCGATGCGGCACCGTTCATGGCTCTGGCGACCGCGCTGATTTGGGTCGTACACCCGCTCGGGACGCAGAGCGTGACGTACATCGTCCAGCGTAGTGAGTCGCTGATGGGGTTGCTGTACTTCGTAGCCCTGTACTGCGCGGTTCGAAGCGCGGATGCGGCCAAGCCGGGGCGGTGGCAGTTCTGCGCGATCCTGGCGTGCGCGTTAGGAATGGGTACGAACGCGGCCATGGTCACCGCGCCGGCGGCGATCCTTTTGTTCGATCGCATCTTCCTCGCGGATTCGCTACGCTCGCTCGTCCGCCAACGGTGGGGGATCTATGTGGCACTGGCTGCGACGTGGGCGGTCCTGTTCCTGGTGCGCGGGCTCGGCTCGTCGGGGTATCCCGATGTCGGGGTTGGTTTGGACTACAAGGATGTGGGGTCTGTTGACTACCTCCTGACGCAGCCCGGCGTCATCCTGAGCTACTTGAGGCTCGCACTCGTGCCGGTCGGGCTCTGCATCGACCACGGCCGATCCGCCGCAACGGGAGTGGGCGGTATCGTCGTGCCGGGTATCGCGTTGTTAGGTTTGCTTATGCTGACGGTCTGGGCGGTTGTCCGTCGACCTCGCCTGGGCTTCGTCGCGGCCGGCTTCTTCCTGCTTCTGGCCCCTAGGTCGAGCCTCCTTCCGCTCCAAGACCTGATGTTGGAGCCCCGGATGTATCTGCCGTTGGCGCCGGTGGTGCTCCTCGCCGTCTTGGGTGCCTACGAGCTACTTCACCTTCTCCTCGGGCGGACAGCGCCCGCCGGTCGGCGTTCCTCGTATGCGGGTCTCGTGCTGGCCGGGCTGGTAGTCGTGGTGCTCGGAGCCGGAACGACCGCCCGAAACCGCGTCTACCACAGCGCAATCGAGATGTGGTCGGACGTGGTAGAGAAGTATCCCGACAACGCACGAGGGCATGTCGACCTGGGACTCTCTTTGACCGAAGCCGGCCGTATCGCCGAGGCCGTCGCCGCATTCCACAGAGCGATCGAGATCGAGCCGACGAACGCCCGCGCACACAACGGGCTCGGCGTCACGATTGCGAGGCAGGGCGACTTGGACACAGCCGGCAGGTCATTTGAGGAGGCGATCAGGCTTCGTCCGACCTTCGCGGATCCCTACTTGAACTTGGGCAAGGCTCTGGCGGAGAGCCGTGCGCCGGAGAAGGCGATCGAGTACTACCGCGACGCACTTCTGCGTCGGCCCGGGTCAGCCAAGGCGCATCTCGGAATGGGAGAGGCGTATTTCCAGCAGAACAAGCACGAGGAGGCCGCGACCGAGTTTCGGGAGGCGGTCCGGCTCGATCCGCTGAGCGCTCAGGCTTACGGCAACCTCGGTACCGTGCTGCTGGTGGCGGGTCAGCCGTTCGAGGCGGCCGACCCGCTCGAGCGTGCGGTCGCACTCAACGGGGGGACGGCAGCCGTCCACAACAGCCTCGGCATCATCTATGTGCGACAGCGCCGCGCGACTGAGGCCGTCACCGCTTTTCGTCGCGCGATAGCAGTCGATCCCAGCTTCGCGCAGGGGCACTTCAATCTTGGGAATACGTTAGCGCAGGCGGGGCAGTTGGAAGAGGCGAAGGCGGCGTATCGACGCACGCTTCAGGTCAGGCCCGACCACGTCGCGGCACAGCGGGCGCTCGCGATTCTCGAAAATGAGACGTCGGCGCCTTAGACAGGTCCGATCACGATCGGCACTTCGCGGCCGGCACTCGGCATGGGTGACAACACTGAGCGTCAAGTCGTTGCGCCAATAAGATTTAGGTAATTATCTTCTTCGTGTAACTCGTGTAAGGCTGCGCCCCCGACCGAAAATAACATCTAACGGTGTTGGCGCGCGCGCCCGGCAGGGGTATTTGTGATAACCGTCTATGTGCCGTTCCGAAGGCGTGGCGGAAGGGACGCGCGTAGCGACAGTTCGAATACGCCTAGTGAGCGCTCGCACCACGGAGGTCGGCTTGCCGCTTGCTCGCATATCAAGTTGTCTGTTCGGCCTAGCTGTGCCAGGTGTGCGGCACGATGGCATGCCGAACCTTCACCCGTTCGAAGTCGGAACCGTAGCCGGCTCAGCTCCCCCGTCGCGGATACCGCATGATCGTGAGCGAGACACGTCTCGCATCGGTCCGCGGGGGGTTGATCGGCAACTCAGGAATCAATAGCCGTATTGTGGAGGTCTGTAGGATGACAGCTCGGAAGTCACAGTTCGAGTCGCTTGGCGCGATGACGATGCTCGTCGTCGTCACCTGTGTCGGCGTGGTGCTCATCGGTGGGTGCCCGGGGTTCGATCTCGGGACCGGGGGTGGAGATGGCAGTACGGGTGGCGGCACACAAGGCCCTCAGGGCGAACAGGGGCCGCCCGGTGAACCGGGTGCGGATGGTGCGGATGGTGCGGACGGCGCGGACGGCCTCGGCGTGGCAGTCACCAACTTCCACGGCACCGACATGTTGCGCTCGACCGGAGAATTCGAAACGGCTGGCAAGTACTTTGCGACTGCAGCCATCACCTCGGCCACGGCGGATGCCGACGGTACGGCGACCGTCAACTTCACGGTGGCAGATGGCGACGGAAACCCGGTGACGGGTCTGACGGGCGGAAACTTCAACATCGTCAGCCTCGCCCCGGCTGCGGACGGTGAAGCCTACAACAAGTGGGTCGCGTACGTCTATCGTACGCAGACGGTGGAAGGCTCGGCGGACGGGGATTGGCCCAATCCCGACGGCACGGCTGCCGACCAGGCCTACCGCGAGAGCGGCGGCACGTTCACGGACAACGGTGACGGCTCGTACTCGTACGTCTTCGAGACGAATCTGGCGACAGCCACCGTCGGCGGGGCGGCGATCACGTACGATCGGACGCGCACCCACCGTGTGTCCGCCATGATCGGTGGGCACGCCGGTGCTACCGCCGATGCGAACTTCGATTTCGTGCCGGACGGCTCGGATGTCACCGAGACGCGGAACATCGTCGAGACAGCCACCTGCCTCAACTGCCACGGTGTCGACTTCCATGGCCACGGTGGCGATCGACTCACCGTCGAGAACTGCGTGACGTGCCACCTGCCCGGGATGACCGATCCTCAGGGCGGCGGGACGATCGACATGGCGCCGATGATCCACAAGATCCACGCCGGCCACGAGGTGCAGAGCATCGCGGGTGCCGACGGCATCGTGTGGGATGATCCCGCCACCGCGGAGGACGAGTCGGCCGACAACGGCGAGTACGCTATCTGGGGCTACCGTGACACCAAGCACTCGTGGTGGAAGGTGGGCTTCCCGGCGGTGATCCGCAACTGCACAGCCTGCCACCAGGGCTCGGGCGAGGATGTGGCCAACTGGATGAACGTTCCGTCGCGCATGGCATGCGGCTCGTGTCACGACGAGGTGGACTTCGCTACCGGCACGAACCACGCCGGCGGTCCACAGGCGACCGATGCGGCGTGTGCCGCCTGCCACCCGGCAGCCGGGGTGGATGCCGCGGTTTCCGTGGCCCACGACTGGACCACGAAGGACGTTCGGAACATCCCGGAATTCACGGTTGATCTTTCGGTGTCGACGCCCGCCAACGGTTCCTACTTCGTGGCCGGCGAAAGCCCGGTGGTCACCATCGTCATCAACGACGGCGGTAGCCCGATCGACCATACGACGGTTATGCATGACGATGAGAAGGACGGCTGCACGGCCGACAACTGCCCGAAGGGCGACGGCCTGTTTGACCATGCCTATGTGTTCGTTCACGGCCCGCGGGCGAAGTTCGGCCCGGTGCTGACGACCGCGGCACGCGTGGAGGTTGTCAGCGACGGCGCCGGCCCGTTCGACATCAGCGCCGCGGACGCGACCCTCGAACTGACGGTGGACGGTGGCATGGACCTCCTGGAGAAGAACGTGTCCGGGAGGGCCGCCGAGACCATTTCCGCTTCGATCAGCGTAGCGGTTGCGGACGGGACCTTTGCGGACACGGAAGCGGCGACGGCGACGGAAATCGTGGACTGGCTCAACGCGGATTCGGCTTTTGCCGCCCGCGCGATTGCCTATCTCGAAGATGGTGCGGTGGCCATTCGCAGCAGGAACCTGGGCAGCTACTTCGCCCTCCAATTGGACGACAGCGCGGTCACGACCGCGGTGTTCGCGGGTGACACTGATGTGAAGCTGGTGGGCGGCTACTATCCGAGCAACGCGATCTATATGCATGCCGATCCGGCGGACGACGATCCGAAGGCGGCGTGGTCGACCGGCTCGATCACCTACACGCTCGATCCGGTCGACGATCTGGAAGCGGGCACGTACGTGGCCTCCGTCGAGATCACCGACATCGGCCGCGTCGACGGCACCGACTACAAGACGCCTTCGGTCGCCAAGACGACGTTCCAGGTCGGCACGGCTACCGAGGAGCTTCCGATAGCCCGCGCGTGTAACGACTGCCACCAGGGCCCGGACGGCGAGGGGTTCATCCTCGACTTCCCGCGTCACTACAAGATCTTCGACGACACCGCCGTGGATCAGTGCGGCGCTTGCCACGACTACCAGAACGGACACGCGGACGGCGCATGGTACGGCGGTGGCCCGATCTCGAGGCGTGTCCACGCCGTCCACTTCGGGTCGAGTCTCAACTTCCCGAACACGACGGTAGGTTACAACGCCGATCCTATGACGGGTAGAAGCTGGGACATCACGTTCCCGCAGGACATCCGCTTCTGCGAGTCCTGCCACCCGGCTGAGACCACGAGCGGAAGTTGGGCGACCAACGCGAATCGGCTCGCTTGTGGCGGTTGTCATGATTCTGAAGCGACGACGGCCCACCTGGACCTCCAGACGTGGGACCCGACGCCGGATGATCCGTGGAGTGGCGACGAGGAGGAATCCTGCACGGTTTGCCACTGATCGATAGCCAAGTAGAATGACCAACGGGGAAGGCGGACTCTGTCGGAGCCGCCTTCCCTTTTCTTTTGGGCCGAGACGTACTCGTTGTGGGAGGGTGCAGCCATGTCCAAATCGACACTAGCATTACTGACATTGCTCGGCACGACAGGCCTTGCCGTAGCCC
The DNA here is from genome assembly GCA_029260055.1 of Phycisphaerae bacterium. Lineage (GTDB taxonomy): Bacteria > Planctomycetota > Phycisphaerae > UBA1845 > UBA1845 > JADFOB01. The sequence goes on along the minus strand of JAJDDX010000379.1, from coordinate 5,982 downwards.
TGGCGCGGGGTCAGACTCAATCAGGTTCGCCGGTGGATCCCAACGTCGCTGCGCCGGACCGAACGACGCGACCGACCGAGGAACTTCTCGCCACGGTAAACGGGACCGCGATCCGCGACGCGGACGTACGCTTCGTCGCGAGTAGCGGTGGCCATGACGAAGCCTTGTCGTCGGAGCAAAGGCGAAACGTCCTCGATGCGCTCGTGCGCAAGGAACTCATCCGCCAGCGGGCGGTCGAACTCGGTCTGGACGCCAACGCCAAGTACCAGGAGAAGCTCGCCCACATGGAGGCCCGGATCAACGCGTTCAAGCGAGACGAGCTTGCGAAACTGTTTCAAAAGGACATCTCGGCAAGAGCAGAGGTCAGCGAAGCAGATGCGAAGCAGTACTTCGACAGGAACGCCGCCCGAATCCGGACGGAACTCCACGTGTGGCAGTTGCTGTGGCGGGATGAGGCGTCGACAACGAAGGCGCTGAATGATCTTCGGCAGGGGGCGTCCTTTGAGGAGATAGCCGCTAGACGGTTCCCGAAGGTGCCGAAGACCGGGCGGGCGCCCTGGGACCTGGGGTATCTGCGTTGGAGACACGTGCCGGAGGCGTGGCGCGATGTGGTCTATGATCTGAAGGTCGGCGAGGTGAGCGACGTCATTCGCGGGCCGAACAACCGCTTCTGGATCATCAAGCTTGTCGATAGACGGCGGAATCCGGACATCAGCTTCGACAGCATCAAGCCGACCGTCATGGACGTGTTGAAGGCGGAGAAGATTGAAGCACTGCGCCAGAAGGCCGATCTCGAGCTCAGGGCCAGGGCAAGCATCGTCTATTCGGAGAATCGGGTCGGGGCGTCCGATGACTAGCGGCGGCGCAAGGCAGGACCCACTGTGGGTCGACGGATGAGCGTTGATGCGATCGGAAACACGACATAGCGTCACGCTGGTCGCGGGTACCGGCGTGACGGCCGTGCTCAGCCTCATCTTTACGGCCTACGTGGCTCGCAAGCTGGGCACTGAGGCCTCGGCCGACTTCTTCGCCGCACTGTCGCTGTTCGCCGTGCTTCAGATCGGGCTGGGGCCGATCAACGGGACGGTGGCGAGGTTCACCGCCGAGTATGCCGAGGCGGGCACACACGGGAAGATCATCGTACTTTCGCGCGAAGTGACGCGGCGCGTCACGCGTTACGGCCTGATCGGTCTGATCATCGGCCTGCTCGCGCTGAAGCCGCTGGCGACGTTCCTGAACTTCCAGTCGGTCGTTCCGATCATCGTGGCGTATGCGCTTCTCTTCGTGACACTCCTTCTGAGCGTTTCACGTGGCGTGTTGCGCGGCCTGCAGTACTTCCGCCACTACGCCGCCAACACCATGGCCGAGGCCTTCGTTCGCCTGGGCGCCGGGCTTGCTATCTTCGTGGCAGTCAGGAGCGTCGCGGGCGCACTATTCGCGTACGTAGTGGCCGCCGTCTTTGCGGTGGCGCTGGCGCGTCTGCAACTCGGGCCACTTTTCCGTAGCCACGAACCGGAAAGCGTCGATGGCGGTGCGGTGCGGCGGTTCACCGGGCCGATGTTCCTCATGCTGCTGACGACCGCGGGCTTTCAGAACATCGACATGCTCGCGGTCAAGCACTACCTGCTGGACGCGGATGCCGGCGTGTATGGTGCGGCCTTCAAGCTAACCGGCGCGATCGGCGTGCTTGTTACGCCGTTCAGCCTCGTGCTCTTGCCCATGCTGACATCGCTTACTCGACAGGGGCGCGGCGGTATAGCGACTTTCGTTCGTCTGTGCGCTTACTTCCTGCTCTTGGCGGCGCCGCCGCTGGCGATTTTCGTCTTCTGGCCCGACGAGATCATGCAGCTCGTGTATGCATCAGAGTTCGTGGGTGGTGCGCCGCTGCTTTCGGGGTTGGTGAGCTTGCGGTTGGTCGGCTATCTGTGCCATATGGTGGCTCTCGCCGGTGCGGCGGTCGGGCGTTTCAGTTTCTTGTATGTGTATCTTCCGGGTCTGGTGGTGCAGTTCGTGGGTGTGATGATGTGGCATCAAGTGCCGTCGACGATCGTGTCGGTGCTGCTTGCGGTGCAGGGTGTCACGTTGGCGGGCCTGATCGTGATCGTGGCGACGGGCATGTGGCGTGCCGGAAGAGAGGGGGGCGTATGAGCAGCGGCCTGCCTCACAAGCTCCGACGGGCTGCGGCGATCGTTGCCGCACGGTACTCGCCTGCGACGCCGGCGTATCTGCGGAAGATCATGTCGGTGACGGGGCAACTCAGCGTCGATGAGTGCAAGCTCCTTTACGCTCTGGCATCTGAAGTCTCGGCCGGCTCGGTTGTCGAGATCGGCAGCTACCGCGGAAAGTCCACTACCGCGCTGGCACTCGGCTCGCGTGACCATGCAGGCATCCCCGTGTATGCGATCGAACCGCACGAGGAGTTTGAGGGCGTGCTGGGCGGCTCGTTCGGCCCGCAAGATCGAGTGGCGTTCTTCAAGCATATGCTTCGGTGCGGCGTGTGCGAGACCATCAGGCTAGTGAATTTGCCATCGGAGGTCGCGGCCTGCGGATGGGCCGCGCCGGTGAGTCTGCTTTGGATCGACGGCGATCATCGTTACGAGGGCGTCAAGAAGGACTTCGAATGCTGAAGCCCGCACGCAGTCCTGGGCGGCGTGATCGCGTTCCATGATTCGACCGATCCGGAGGGCGGTCCTCATCGCGTGATCACAGAAGCGCTGGCGGCCGGCGGATTCGAGAAGCTTCGGACCGTCGATTTGACGACCGTCTTACGCAAGGTCCGCTGACGCCCCTCCCTAGCGCCTTGCGGCATGTCGAGGCCCGGGACGTGCCGCTAACTTGATGAACGTTAACATGGCACTCGCGCGGTGATGCTGTAAGTTCCGCGTCAGCGCTCCGGTGCATTCGGCCGCTGCCTTACGGTCGCGGTACTGATCTCGGCGGCGTCTCGCCGCGTGTGCAGCCAACCGCGCTTCGATTCGCGGATCGCCTTCTCGCCGCCGGACGTCAGTCTGAGCCACGTCATGACCACGCCGCAGGACTTGTATACGTAGTACAAGACCGCGAGGGGTAAGACGATCGCGGTCTCGACGATCCCCTTACCCTTGAGAGCGATTTCGTTGAACGCGATCGCGCCAAGCTGCAACAGAACAAGGGCCGCCGGTATGAGGCTGAGCCTTGGGTCGATCGCCACTAGCGGGAGTGTCACCGCGCCAGCGATGCCCGCCCATACATCCCGGCCGACGTAGATGCCGTGCTTGTACCACAGGCGGGCTGAGCCGATTCCCTGGCGATAGCCCATGCGGAGGTAGCCGCGAAGATCGAGCCGATGGTGGTGATGGACGACGGCATCGGGAACGAACGCGAATTCGCACCGTATCGCGTCCAGGCGTCGAGCCAGGTCGTCCTCATCGCAGTAGTAGCTCAAAGCGGAGTCGAACCCGAGCGTCGCGATGATGTCGCGCCGAAAGGCCATGTTGCAGCCAACGAGTTTTCGACCTTGCCAACTCGTACGCTGGATCTTCGATCGCCCCACGTAGGCCCGCTCGGCCATGTTCGTCGGCTGTGGATTCAAGACGGTGCCGCCCGCGGCCGTAATCGATTCGTTCTCGAAAGCGCTCGTGAGCAAGCGGAGCCAGGCAGGATCGACGGTGCAGTCCGAGTCGGTGAAGACGACGACGTGCCCTTTCGCCGCGGCGATTCCGGCGTTTCTCGCACCGGACACGCCGAGGTTCCGCTTGTTACGGACGATGGTCACGCGCCTATCGGGGTGGGATTCCGCGAAGACCGCGAGCCGGCTCGGCGTGTCGTCCGTCGAGGCATCGTCGACCAGTACGATTTCGCAATCATCGAAGTCCGAGGACAGGATGCTGTCCAGGCAATGGAGCACCTCCGCACCGCGGTTGTAAACACAGACGATGACACTAGCTTGGACTTCAGCCATGACGGCACGCTCCGCCACGCAGGGGGGCAGCACGATCGGATGTTACGGTTCGCCACGGCTCGGGCTTTCGACTCGTCAACACGTCAACTCGTCCCCCGTGGCTGATACTCGGCGAGTTCGCACAGCGCGGCATAGACCTCCGCGGCGGCCGAGGGCGGAGTCACGCGGGGTTCAGAGCGCCGCAGAGACTTGTCGGGAAACTCCTGGTCGACGTCGGCATCGAGATGCTCTGCGAGCCGCGCCAGTCCGTCGCCCGCCAGCACCTGATCGTAGTGCAGGAACAACCACTGCCCATCGTGCCTGTGTACGTTGAGGATGTGGCGATACATCAGCGTGAAGGTATCGAAGGCCCACTCCGCCGTCATGGGCAGACCGCGATAGCGCGGCGAGTCGCACTCCTTGACGATGCTCTGAGCGGTAACCGCCGGGTCGCGAAAGACGCACACGAAGACGGCGTCGCCAAGGATCGGTCGCCACGCCGGTAGCGTATAGCTGAACCTCGGATCTTTGAAGCAGTACGGCGTGAGCCGCACGAACTTGCGCATTCGAGCATGCAGCCCATCCGAGCAGGGAATCACAGTGTCGAGCGGGACTCTCGCGAGCCACATGTGGTAGCGGCCGAGCCGTTCCGGGTGCAGCCAGTGCCCCACGAAGAGGGACCGATGTGGCACCACTTGGCGAAGTAGCGCGTCGTTGGTCCGGTTGATCTGCGGTGATTCGAAGAACCCCTTCGGGTTGGCGCTGCGGGGGCGATGAAGCCGCTTGCCCATGAAATACCCGGCTTCGGCGAGGGCTCCAGCCACCATGCTCGTCCCGCTGCGTCCCGACCCGAGGATGATACAGTTCTTCACGCGGACCAGCTCCGATTCCAGTGCCACATTCGCAGCGTCGCGGCCGATGGTAGAGACCTTGGCTCCGCGTTACAAGCGAATATCGCGGTGGGGCGGGCGCGGGTATCATGCACCCAGGCCCTTCGACCCGAGAGGAGATGATCGTGAAGATTCCATCGGTCGTGCTTACAAGTCTGGTGTTACAGATGCTACTCAGCGGTTGTGTCACGCCGCGCGACGAGAACGGTCGGATGCGTGCTCATCGCGGCGACGCGGCGTCGCAGCCCAAGCTCGTTTCGCTACTTGGTCGGGAACTCCCGCCGATGCCGCCCGGTGAAAAGTGGACGAAGCTGGAGGCTGACCTCGCCGCGGCGCGCGCCGCACTGGATGATGACCCCGATGATCCTGATCGCTTGATCTGGGTGGGCAGGCGACTTGGGTATCTGCTTCGCATGCACGAGGCGATCGAGGTGTTCTCGGAAGGCATCCGTCGGTTTCCGCAGGATGGTCGTTTCTACCGGCACCGCGGTCATCGGTATATCAGTATTCGCCGTTTCGGCGACGCCGCTTCCGATCTGGAGAGGGCTGCGGAGCTGATCGAGGGCAAGCCTGATGAGATCGAGCCGGATGGGATGCCGAACGCCGAGAACATCCCGCTTACGACGACAGCGTTCAATGTGTGGTATCACCTCGGGCTTGCCCGGTACCTCATGGGTGATTTCGAAGGGGCCCTTGTGGCGTACCGAACGTGCATGAACCACACGCGCGGCCTTCCGGACAACGTCGTCGCGGTGACGGACTGGATGTACCTGGCGCTGCGACGTGTGGGTCGCGATGAACGGGCGACGTGGCTGCTGGATCGGGTGAGTCCCGACATGAAGATCATCGAGAACGCCGCGTACCATCGGCGCTGCCTCATGTACAAGGGGTTGATCGACCCGAGCGAGTTGCTCGACGCGGAGACGGCGAGTTCACTTGACGTCGCCACGATGGGGTACGGCCTCGGGCACTGGCACCTGGTCAGTGGTGATGCCGGGAAGGCACGTGAGGTCTTCCAACGTGTCGTGGCGGGTTCGAACTGGGCGGCGTTCGGGTTCATCGCATCGGAAGCCGAGCTCGCGCGGACGCGGCGACGTTAGCCTCGGAGACTAGTGCGTTGTTGCATCTCAATCGATGGCCGCACCGGGGTGGCATGGGTCCCGGCGCGCCGGG
>JAJDDX010000378.1 GCA_029260055.1 Phycisphaerae bacterium | reverse complement strand
CCCACCCTTCGGGCGTACCCGAAGGACGGGGCACCCGCCGCTCCCTTACGGTCGCGGTTCGGAAACGCGGGAGGCCGTCCGCTCCCTTACGGTCGCGGTACTGAATGTCACACTTACCCCGAGAGACTGCGCCATACGGGGCGCGTCAGGATAGCTTCTCGGTGATCCAGGCAGCCCCACGGTCGATGGCTGCGGGGATGCCGGCTGAATCGGTGCCGCCGCCTTGGGCCATGTCGGGTCTGCCGCCGCCGCGACCGCCGACCAGAGGCGCGACCTCCTTGATCAGGTCACCCGCCTTGACGCCCCGCCCGACCACGTCCTTGCTCATGCCGGCGATAAGTGTCACCTTGTCGTCACTAGCCATCGCGAGCAACACAGCCGAGGCGTCGGTCTTGTTGCGTACCCAGTCGATCGCGCCGCGCAGTGCGTCGCCACCGGCTGCGGGCACGTCGCCGACGACCACGGTCACGCCGGATACGGTCTGAGCCGACTCCAAAAGCTCGCCGATGCGATCCATCACCGCGCCGCCCGAAGCGGCTGCGGCCTGCTTGCCCTGGGCTTTGGCCTTCTTCTGCAGTTCGGCCATGCGCTCACGAAGACGGTGGCGCACGCCGATCGGGATCACCTGATCGCTCAGCTTCTTCTGGAAGCTCGACAGTCCCGCGGCGAGATCAGCCTCGTCGATGGCCTCCAACTCGGCTGTCAGCGTCTGCCCGGCTGCTTCCGCCTGCAATGCCGTCTCGCCCGACACACCGACGACACGGCGAATGCCCTTGGCTACGCCCTCTTCGGTGGTCAGCACGAAGCGTTTGGCCTCGCTGCTGGTTTGGAGGTGCGTGCCTCCGCAGAACTCGACCGAGTATTTCATCCACTTGTCGCTGCCCGGGTCAGCCAGCATCTCGTCGATGGCGGCACCGATCGAGACGACTCGGACTACGTCCGGGTACTTTTCGCCGAAGACGGCCCGCAGGGTGCTTATCTCTCGGGCCTTCTGCTGTTCGACATCCTGCGTGTAGACGGGAAGCTCCGCGTCGATCTGCTCGTTGCAGAGCTTCTCGATGCGGGCGAGCTGTTCGTCGCTGATCGGTTTGGGGTGGGACAGGTCGAACCGCGTCTTTTCCGGATCGACCAGCGAGCCCTTCTGCTGCACATGGTCGCCGAGCACCTCCCGCAGGGCCCAGTTGAGGATGTGCGTCGAGGTGTGGTTCTGCATGGTCGCTGATCGACTGGCGTCGACCTCGAGCGTGACCTCCTGGCCGGCCTCGATCGATCCACCGGTCACGCGACCGATGTGGACCACGCTGTCCTGTGTGCGTTGGGTCGTTTCGAATTCGAAGGCGCCGGATTCGGTGCGGATGACGCCGCGATCACCAATCTGCCCACCCTGTTCGGCGTAAGCACAGGTCTCGGCCAGCACGAGTGCAACCGGATCATCGCCGCCGGGCGACAGTTCCCCGTCAGTCGACCACGCTCCCCCACTGACCCAGCCGAGAATCTCCGTGTGATGCTTCGCCTTGCGGTACTTCGGCGAGTCGTCGGTCCGAGGCAGCGGCGCGGTAGCCGTAAGATTGCCCGAGACCGAAAGATGCATGCTGCTGGTACCACTCATGGAACCGGCTCGCGCCTTCTCCCTTGCCTCGTTCATGAGTCGCTCGTACTCGCCGAGGTCGACTGCCAGTCCACGTTCCCTCGCCATCAGTTCCGTCAGGTCGATCGGGAAGCCGTAGGTGTCGTGGAGCTTAAAGGCATCTGCGCCCTTGATTGCGCCAAGTGGCAGGCCTTGTTCATTCAGCCAGGCTATCTGGTCGGCGAGTTCGCGGCTGATGAACTCGCGGTTCTCGTCGAAGAATTCGAGTTCACGCGCCCCTTCGATGATCGCCGCGTTCTCGTCTTGGCCTTCCCAAAACACCGGTGCCTTCGCGAATCCCGCAAGCTTGAGGCCGTTGGCTTTTGCGTACTCGAAGCCGATCGCGAAAGCCGCGTCTTTCTCGAACAAGGCAATCCCGCGGTCGAGCGTCTTGCCGAACGAATCCTCCTCCTCGCGAATGAGCTCGACTACGTGGTCAAGGTTTCGACCGCCATGGGCCGTGCGCAGCTCGGCGAAGGTGTCGCCCATGTGCTCGACCAGCGCGGGCACCAAGTCCGCCAGGAACGGATCGTGCATGTTCATGTACTGCCGGCCGTAACGCACCGCGCGGCGTAGGATTCGCCGGAGCACATAGCCGCGCCCCTCGTTGCTCGGCACGGCGCCGTCGGTCAAAGCGAAGGTCAGGCAGCGCACGTGGTCGGCGATGACGCGATAAGACACGTCGACCATGACCTGTGCGGAATCCCCTCTCCCCTGAGCCGCGGGCTTTAGCCCGCGCGGATCTTCGGCGTCCGTGTGCTCGCCGCACGCTGACTTGTGCGGCTCGACGTCCGGCGACGCCGCGCAAGCTGAAGCATGCGGCTCGGGATCGGTTGATCCATCGCCCGGCAGCAAACCGGTATAGCCCGGCGCGCCGGTTCGTTTTTGGATGGCGTCGAAGATCGGCGTAAAGACGTCGGTGTCGTAGTTGCTCGGCTTCTTCTGGAGCACGGCACAGATTCGCTCGAACCCCATGCCGGTGTCGACGTGCTTGGCGGGCAGCGGCGTGAGCTTTCCGTCTGCTCCGCGGTTGTACTGGATGAAGACGAGGTTCCACAGCTCGATCACGCGGGCGTCGCCGGCGTTGACCAATGACGCACCGGATTTCTCCGGCGTCAGGTCGATGTGTATCTCGCTGCACGGTCCGCACGGCCCCGTGTCGCCCATCTCCCAGAAGTTGTCTTTCTTGTTGCCGGGGTGGACGTTGTCCGGGTTGATGTCGGTGACGGACTTCCACAGCTCAGCCGCCTCGCTATCGGGTTCGAGCCCTTCCGCCTTGTCGCCCTCGAAATAGGTCGCGTGGAGCCTGGTCTTGTCGATGCCCCAGACCTCGGTCATCAGCTCCCACGCCCAGGCGATCGCCTCCTTCTTGAAGTAGTCGCCGAAGGCCCAGTTGCCGAGCATCTCGAAGAAGGTGTGGTGGTAGGTGTCCTGCCCCACGTCGTCGAGGTCGTTGTGCTTACCGCCGGCCCGGATGCATTTCTGGGTGTCAGCCGCCCGGCTGTAGGGTCGCGAACCCGTCGCGAGGAAGACATCCTTGAACTGGTTCATGCCCGCGTTGGTGAACATGAGTGTCGGGTCGTCGAGCGGTACGACCGGCGACGAGTCGACGATCGTGTGCTCCTTCGACGCGAAGAAGTCCAGAAACTGTTGCCTGATCTGCTTGGAAGTCATGTCTGTCAAACCCGATGCCAGAAGCCCTTGCTCAACCGATTTTGCACGAAGCATGCTACTGTAACGGTTCGGCGGCGGCGGTCCAGCGAAAGGCCGTTTCGAAGGCGCAGTTTGCCCCTTTTGGCACGGCTTCCCAGTCGGCCGCCCGGACCGCCCGGACCGCTTGACATCGCCCCGGCCGCGCAATAGCGTCCTGCGGTTCGGCTTTAGAGATGGAAAACCGGGTTAGCAAGGAAGTCACCATGCGCAAGATTGAATTGGCCAACGTGGTCCTGGCCGCCCTCCTGGCGATTTGCATCGGATGCAGTACGGGCGACGAGGCCCCGAAGACAACCGCGGCGACGGGCACGCCCGACGCCAAAGCCACCGCAACGCCCGAGGATAACCCGACGACCCGCGCGGGACGCGGCGAACCCGCGCTCGACGACAACTTCCGCCTGCCGGCATGGGTCTACATCGACGGCGAGGAAGGGCAATTCATCGAGAAGGACGGCGTCCCGCAACTTCAGTGGGTGATCCACACGCCCGTCAGCCGAAACCCGACGTTCCACGTCAAGGCGTACGAGCCGCTGCTGGGCAATCCGAAGGACTTCCTCTGCGCTCTTCAGACCATAGAGTCCTTCGACGGATCGGAAGTCATCTACGCCATCCGAGCGAAGGAAGGCAAGTTCGAGATCGGCAAGGAGTACTCCCTCCTCAAGCCGGGCGACGACTTCGTCATCCTCGATAAGGCGACCGACGAGGAAATCAGCCAGATTCCGTTGCTCTCAGCGGGTACCTACGCCATCGCAGCCAAGATACTCAACTCCGAAACGAGCAGCGAAGGCCTTGCGGTGACCTATTTCACCGTCGGTGGCGAGGTCGGGGACGAGGGCGAAGCCGAGCCGCCGGCCCCGGCAAACGCATCCCCCACCGAGGGCGGGGGCTCTTAGTACGACACCGCTACGCCGTGATCAGAGCCGCGTGGCGCTAGCCCGCGGTCATGTCACCGGGCTTGCGCCCGGCGCTCTGATTGCTCGCACGCCCGGAAAACGAGCCCCGTTACTCTTGCCAACGCGATTCTAGCGCTGTCATATCAGCAATCCGCCGCCCACCGCTGATGGGTGCCATGGGCAAGCGGTAGCTTTCCCGTGTCCCTCGATGTCCGACGCGCACGGGCAAATCCCGGCGCGCCGGGACCCATGCCACCCGTCTGCGCGCCCCATCAGCCAACACGCGCGGCAGTCCGCGCGGGCTCAAAGCCCGCGGCTCAGGGCGTTTGCTACAGGATGAACCGGCTCAGGTCGCTGTCTTGGCTGATGTCCGAGAGGCGACTCTCGACGTAGGCGTTGTCGATCTTGATCGTCTCACCGCCTCGATCCGGCGCGTCGAAGCTGATCGATTCCATCAGCTTTTCCATCACCGTCATCAGGCGGCGTGCGCCGATGTTGTCGGTGCTCTGGTTGACGCGGTAAGCCGTGTCGGCGAGCCCGGCCACCGCATCCTCCGTGAACTCGATGAAGACGCTCTCGGTCGCGAGCAACGCCACCTGCTGCTTGGTCAACGCGTTTTGCGGCTCGGTGAGGATCCGGACGAAATCCTCGCGCGTCAGTTCCGTGAGTTCGACGCGGATGGGCAAGCGGCCCTGCAACTCCGGCATCAAGTCACTCGGCTTGGAGGCGTGGAACGCCCCGGCTGCTATGAACAGGATGTGGTCGGTCCGAACCGGACCGTAGCGTGTGTTGACGGTCGAGCCTTCGATGATCGGAAGCAGGTCGCGCTGCACGCCCTGCCGCGATATGTCCGGCCCGTGCCCCTGTGCGGGGGCGGCGAGCTTATCGAGCTCATCGAGAAAAACGATCCCGCTGTTCTCGGTTCGGCTGACGGCCGTCTCCTTGACCTTCTCGGGGTCGATGAGCTTCTGGCACTCCTCATCGAGAACGAGCTTGCGGGCCTCGCGAATCGGAATCGACCGTCGCTTGGGCTGGGCCGGGACCAGTCGCTCGAGGAAGCTCTGCATGTCGGGATCGACCTGGTCCATACCCATGGTCGCGATGAAGCCGGACGGCGCCGCTTTCGCGTCGACGGTGAGCTCGACCACGCGTTCTTCCAGCTCTCCGGCTCGCAGTTGGACACGCAGCTTCTCGCGGCTGCGATGGCGACGCTGGCTCGTTTCGCTCTCCGGGTCGGTATCCGCGCGATCGAAGTCGCTGGAGGGCATGAGCACGTCGAGGAGGCGTTCTTCCGTACGGCGCTCGCCCTCGGTCTTGACGACTTCGGTCTGCTCTTCGCTGACCATGTGGGCGGCGAGGTCCACCAGATCGCGTATCATGCTCTCGACATCGCGCCCGTGGTAGCCAACCTCCGTGTATTTGGTGGCCTCGACCTTGATGAAGGGCGC
>JAJDDX010000377.1 GCA_029260055.1 Phycisphaerae bacterium | reverse complement strand
CCGCCGCGAGTACCCCATCCGCCACGAAGCATGTACACGCCGCAGCAGACCACGACCAGCGCGAGGTCGATGCAGCCCACGATCAACATGTTCTTGTCGGGTGGCCCATGTCCTTTGGACATGGGGGAGACGATGACCGGTGTTCCGGAGCCCTGCCATCTTCCGACGCCAACGGTCGGTGAACATCGCCTCCCCCACCTCCAGAGGAGGTGGGCCACCCGACAATCAAGCATGCGCGCTGCACCGCCCCGACTCGCGGTGCGGTGATACGGGAAGATCGTCGTAGATCGACGCAGCCGCCGATCAGCCGGCCGACGGCGCCGCCCCGCCGCCATCGCCGCGAGCACCCCATCCGCCTCGCCACATGTAAACACCGCAGCAGGCCACGACCAGCGCAAGGTCAATGCAACCCACCATCAACATGTTCTTGGCCACCGCGCCGGTTCCGAAGCCGTAGCTGTGCAGACCCGTGCCGAGCACGTAGTTCACGCCAAGGTAGGTCATCAGGACCAGCCAGAAGCAGGTGATGCTCTTGACAGCCGTCGCGAAGTTGCCCTGCCACATCACGAACAGGATCATCGCCACCGCCGCACCTACAAACGTAATGACCGCCGTGAACGAAAGAGGCATGAGCGGCGGAATCACGATCACGAACAGCGCGATGCCCATGACCCCGGCCAGGAAGTAGGCCCACACCGGCACCTTCTCCTGATCGATCCGCACGTGCAAGATCGTGAGGTAACCCAGCAGCGCCACGAGCGACCACACTTCCTTCGGGTCCCATCCCCAGTAACGACCCCAGGATGACGCCCCCCACATGCTACCGGTCACGATGCCGACAAACAGCAGGATCGACCCGATGTGGATGTAGAGATAGTGCAGCGAGTCGAGCGTTGCCACCAGTTTCCGTTGCCCGGGCACGACGGCCATCGCCACGATCTGGGCATGAGCGATCAAGACACCGAGCGCCAGGATCGAATAAGACACCATGATGATCGGCACGTGAACCGCCATCCAGATCGTATCCAAAAGGACCGGCACCGTCGGGCGCATGTACGAATCAACCGGAAGCAGGTCAGCCAGCACCAGCGCCACGGCGCCCATGAAGGAGGCCGTGAGGACGACCAACCGATGCTTGAACGCGAAGTAGGACAGAATCGCGAACGCCCCCATGCCCCAGCTCAGGAACAAGAGCGACTCGAACATGTTGGATGCGGGAATGTGCCCGGCAATCTCCCACCGCAGCCAGATGCCGTAGCTCAGGATCGAGAAGCCGAGCACCATGGCTACCAGCGGCGCTAGGTCGAGCCACTTGTTCCGCATCGGAATGGCCACCACAGCCAGCACGACGCCGACCACCATCGCGATCCACGCGGCTCGATACGGATTGAGCGTATTGTACCGCATCTCCATGGCGATCATCGCCGGGTCCGGCGTCGTTGCAGCCGGCAGTGCGCCGATGGCGGCCACCAAGCGCTGGGTGGCGCCGTTGAAACCCGCGGCATCGTCCGCCAGAAAGGCCGTTCTCAACTCGCCCCAGGCAGCATCCACACCCGCCAACTCCGTACCGTGATCGTGTCCGGCGTGCGAGATCGCATGCCACGCGCCGAGTGGTTCCGTCGCGTGCGGGATCGCCTTGATCACGTCCCCCGCGAACGCCCCCTGAAGCGTCACGAGCTTACCGTAGATCTGTCCGGCCTTGCCCAGAAGCGCATCGGGCTTCTCGCCCTCGGGCAAGTTGGCCAACTGGTTCCGCAATTCGATCAGTCGCCGGTGCGCGGCAAGTTCAGCAAACGAGAACGTCGTCTTGGCGGCTGAGAGCTGAAGCTCCTGCCGCAGCGAGGCGTTGCCGATCCGAATCAACGGCTCCTGCCGCCACTGATCCGGGTTGAACGTCATGCCCAGCAAGACGAGCACCGGGTCGCTTCCCCTGTAGAACTGAGTCCCCGTGACCTCTTCCACCACGTCGCGAGCCAGCGTGTCCAGCGGCGGCCAGCGCCCGTCCGTCTGGACCGGCAGTTCGCGAATGTCCGAAAGATCCAATGACGACGGCAGCGTCGCCGCCGAAGCGCTCGATGCCGCGAACCCGGACAGAAGCAGTGCCAGCAAGATGGCCCCCGCTGTGCTGGAGCCGCCGGCCACGGTCACGTTCTGACGCGCGCCCACTCCTACGCCCTGCGTACAACGCTCCGTCGCGCCGAGCAGGTCGATGCGGCCGCCCGAGGTCACTCCACCGCCGTCCTCCAGCGCAGCCGTCCGCTGCCGATCACGAATGCGAAGCCCGAGCACCCACAACATACCAGCCGTCAGCAGGATATAGCCCGCGAACACGACCTTCTGTCCCGGGTCACGCGCCACGCTGAGGATACTCAGCGTCTGCTGTTTGCTTTCCTTGTAGCTTGACTGGAAGAGCGTGAAACCTTTGTACGTCACCGGATGGTTCATGCTGATGACACGACTCATCTCGCGCCCGGTCTTGGCGTCGCTGATGGTCACCCGACTCTCGAACGACCGTGGCCGCATCGTGCCGGGATAGAAGCCGACCTCGAAGTCGTCGAGCCTCACCTCGAAACCAAGCGGCACCAGCTTGTCACCGAAGTACATCTCGAAGGGCGTGCCTTCCACGGTCGCGGAGTTGGGGCGATACTTCTGCAGCCACATCGAGTTGGTATCGTTGCCCGCCGAAAGCAGCACCTTGATGGCCGGTGTGCGATTCTTGCGCACGGGCACCATCGGCACAACGCCGCGATCGAGGCGGGCGTTCTTGAAATAGCGTACCACGTTGAGCTTGCGCCCGGGCCAGGGCGTATCCACCGCCTCCCCGGCGGTCAGCACGCGGTTCGTCACGTCTCGGCCCGGAGGGGCAAAGCGCGCATGCAGCGTGTCACCAGGCCCCACGAGGACCTCGACCGGTGTCGACGGCCCGGAATCCGGCGCCGCGACAAACACGAGCTTGAGTCCCTCGATCTTCTGATTCTCATGCATCGAAGCGAAGTCCGGGAACTTCGCAAAGGCCAGTCGCGTCTCCGAGCCTTCCGCACCCGTGAGCTCGACCTCGATCGCCGGGTTGACCGGGCGGTTCGACAAGTTGGTCATCTTGTTCTCGGCGCCGACGCTGGCGTGTGGAAGATAGCGCAGCACCTTGACCGTCTTGCCGCTCTCACCCAGCGGCTTGGCCGCAGCCGTGCACTCCTCGACGGCGAACTCGTACGTCTTACCCTCGTAGTCTAACTTGACCTTGCCGACCGACTCCGAGGGAGCAGGCGCCTTGACCTCGAGCATATCCGCCAGTTCAGCCTCGGTCTGAGCCACCCGGAACGCCACCAGAAGGCCGGATGCATCCGTCTGCCGGTTCGCGAAGAGCCATGTCGAACTCTCCTGTCCGGTCGCCGACAACGACACCTCGATGGCCGGCCTCGGGAACGGGCTGTCGTCGATCATCTGCTGGACGATCGTGCTATCCGGCAGGAATTCCTCGATCGTTACGCTCAGGTTGTCCAGAGTCGCCGGCGGCGCAGCCGGGTCCGCCACGGAGGTGAACCCTTTGAAGGCGCCGCCCAGAAGCTCGGTCACCGACCTCTTCTGCGTGTTTCGGTTCAACAGGGTCAGTGTGGGAACGCCCGACAACCGAACCTCGTCAACCGACTGCCCTTCGACGATCACGACCTGGCCGTCCACACCGGTTTCCGCCGTCATCAGCGCTCCGGCGAAGATAAGCAGGATGGAAAGATGAGTCAGCACGAAGCCCGTCTGGCGCAGCGTGAACGGAATGCGAGCCAGCATCGCAGCCAGCACGTTGAGTCCGATGAGCCCCAGCAGGCACTCAAACCACCACGCGCGGTAGTAGACGTGGAGAGCCTGTTCGGCGCTGTGCGCGGACTCGAACACCGTCGCACAAGCCATCGCCACGAGCGTCAGCACGAGCAGCACAGCCGCAAACCACAAGGAACCGATCGTTCGCAAGATCCGCTGTAAAGTAAGCACGATATCGGACTCCAGCCTCTCCGAGGCGCCCAAATGGAATCAAACAACTCGTCCCGGTGCACGACACCGTCGCAAGACTTCGAGAGGTGCTATCCCCCGGCACCGAACCCGTTCCCAAACTACAAAGTCAGGAGCATATTCCGTTCCACCGATCGGGCGAATGGCACGAGCACGTCACAGCGGAACCGACCGCAATGCCATCGAGCCAACGCCCGTAAGGCACGCCCGAGAAAGGGTTTACGGTCGACTGCCCGGGAACCCCCTTCGCAGCGACCGTCGGCCCTCGGCTCGATGTCGGTCGCTGTCGGAAGTCGTCGGGGCCACGCGCCCGCCCCCACCACATCCGCGCTATTTCACGAACCGCGACCGCACACTCGACGGCAGAGGCTACGGGTAGTTCTCGTTGTTGTGGTCCTCGCCATGGCAAACCAGGGTGCAACTGCCGGCGAACACGCCCCGGTCTTCGAATCGGATCGGACCGTTGCCCGGAGATGGCTGAACCCAACGCGTGTCGAAGTTGATCAGGTGCGTATGGTCCGAGCTACTACCCGCGGTATTCCTGACGCCGTGCGGGTCATGGCAAATCGAGCACGGCGTGTCCTCGCCCTCGATGTGCTTGCTGTGCTCCTTGAAGCTGTTGTCCGAGAGAATGCTCGACCGCTGGTGGCACTTGTAACACAACGCGTATTCGGTCGCCGACTCGACGTTACTCTCGCCGGTGGTGTAGTTCCGTTCGAGCAGGAAATCGTAGATCGAACCGTGCGGACCGTCCGGGCCTGTGCCGTTGGCACGCGGGCCGCTGTCGTTGTTGTGGCAGTCCGTGCAACGAACCAGCGAGCCGGTCGGCATCCCCGGTATGAGGCTGACCGTATCCGGGCTGGGCGACGAACCAACCACCGGATGGTAACTCACGTTGGTCGTCGCGAATTCGAGCCGCATGTTGTCCGAATCAGCCAGCCGCGCAATCCGATTCGAAATCTGAACCGGCCCGTCACTGTGGCAGCGGTAGCACACCTCGTACTCGTGTTGCGACCGTCTGATGTAGGCGCCGGCCTGACTAATGCCCGGTACCTCCGATAGCGTCGGGCCGATCGGCACGTAACCGGTCGTGGTCGGCGGCACGGGCTCCACGGCGTGGGGATTGTGGCAATCCGCGCACTCGACATGGGCCTGCGTGCTGCCGTACGTCTCGATCGGATCGTGCTGATCCAGGTAGAGCTGAGGATCGTGCGAGAAGAACTTGTCAAGCTCCGAACGGATGTTGTGCGACGCCACCTGGCCGTCGTGGCACACCAGGCAGTTGTCCTCATCCAATTCGTGGATCAAAAGGCGCTCGCGCCCCGCGGCGGTGTGCGCCCGATGACAGCTTCGGCACGCGTTTTCCGCCACCGTGTTGAACGGCCAATCGCCCGCGGGCACGCCCGTGACCACGGCGCCCGACGAGCGGTGCGCCGAGACCGACCAGCCATCCATCTGGTGGCACGCCGTACACAGCGCGCCGAACGAGTGCTTCATGACCATGAAGTCACCCTCGCTGTTGTCGTGCGGATCGTGGCAGGACGTACATTGAAGCTGCCCGGTCTGGTCGAGCTTCACGGCATCGGGCAGCGCCGCCGGGCTCGCCAGTTGCTGGTCGGACGCCGCAAGGCCGGACGTGTAGAAGAAGCTGATCGGGTGGTCGTCCGACAGATCGGTCCCGAGGTTCGTGAGGCCCGCGGGGATGTAGTCCCCCCCGCTCATGGCGATTCGCGCCGCCCTGGTAAGCACGCTCCCCAGCGCGATCGTCCCATCATGGCAGCTCAGACAGAGCTTGCTCGAGCCGGTCGGCTGACCGACGTTCGCGTCGAGCGTCGACGACTGATAGATCTGGTAGCTCGCCGCTGACAGGCCTCGATTCCAGAGCGGCTGCTCGCCGGCCGTGTTGTGCGGCGCGTGACAGAAGATACACACCTGCCGCTCGGCCTGCGCCTTGACCTGACCCGGACCGGACACCGCGAGGTTATGGACCGTGTCCGAGACCAGGCTCTGCGCCGCTACTCTCGTCTCGCCGGCGGCCAACAGGACGCAGCCGAACACCAAGACTCCAACCCGTGTACCACTCACGTTCATCAGTGCCCTCACGCCCATCGCGTTACGTCGAGTTCTTATTCGCATCGCTTAGCACCGTTACTCCGACCCTTGCTGCGCCGGTTCCTCACTATTTATCGGTTCCGGCGTCTCGGGCTGCGGGGTCAGGTAATCGAACACCTGAAGCCGGTTGTTATAGGAATCACACACCCAAATCCGGTTCGACGAGTCGATCGTGATTCCGCTCGGAAGCCAGAACTCTCCCGGACCCGTACCTTCGTGTCCGAAAAACAGCAGCACGTGCCCCTGCGAATCGAAGATCTGGATGTTCTCGAAACGGGCGTCGACCACGTACACGTGCCCCTCGCCGTCCAAGGCGACGGCCTTGGGCATCGCCAGATCACCCGGCGCGTCGCCGGCAGTTCCAAACTGAGCCACCGGCGCGCCGGCGTGCGTGATGGCTTGCACGCGCTGGTTACCGGTATCCGCGATCCAAAGCACCTCTCCGTCCGAAGCGACATCGCACGGGAAGTTGAATTCCCCGGGGCCTTCCCCGCGGCTTCCGAGAATCCGCAGCAGTTGGCCATCGGCGGAAAGAACCTTGACGTTGTGGGCACTGACATCCACCACGAACAGCTCTCCGGTCGCATCATCGAAGTGAAGCGCAGCCGGGCGGAGCAGGTCCTCCGGAAGCCGGAGCGTCGCCAACAGGCTGCCGTCGCGGGCGGACACACGGTGGATCGCCACGCCCTCCGAGTCGCACACGTAGATCGAGTCGTCCGGTCCCAGGCACACGCCCACCGGCGTCAGCAGCGACGCCTCCCCGGCCTTTACGATTCGCTGATACTCGCGCGTCTCCAAATCGAACCGGTGAAGGCACCTTCCGCCCGGATCCGCCACCCACAGGCTGACGCCGTCGGGCGTCATGACCACGGACCGCGGCCCGTACAGCGGTTCGGGTGCATCGGGGCCGACCACCAGGTCGGCCAGTGCCTGAAAGAACTTCGGCCTGGGCTTGAGGTCGGCGGCCGTCTTGAGTTCGCCGACGTAACGGATTCGCGCCTCGGCAGGCGCCCCGGGCCATTCCATCGGCGTCGCAAGAGGCTCGAAGACCGGCTTGAGCGGCTGTTGGCACCCGGCCGCCAACGTGACCAATCCGCCCAGCGCAACCAGGGCAACCGTCGAACTGCAGCAACTCACGGGCGTCTTCGTCGTGGGGGCAGCGTGGTTCATCGAGCGTCTCCGAGGCGATTCGATCCGTCAGAATCGTCGTCTTACCTGTACGAACAACGTCGAGGCGTCGTTCTTCGAGTAATCATCCTCGAACTCCGAATATTCGTAAGTGATGCGCACTTCCGTCTGTCGGATGATCCACTCCAACGACAGATCAACGTCGATGCCGTCATCGTCACCGCTCAGCGAATCCTTTTGATTGCGGTACAAGCCCATGGCTTCGAGCGTCAGGTGCCGCGTCACGGGATGCCGGTAGCGCCCTTCGACCGTCAAGAACGTCGTTTCTCGATCGAATGGAGCCTTCTGGGATACATCGGTCCATTTGGCTTTGGCCGACAGTGTCGCAGCCGACTTGAAACGGTGCGTGTAGTCGGCGGACACACGAAACGCCTCGAAAGGATTGACCGTCGAGTCGTGGTCTTCGAACTCGGCCATCAGGCGGAACGCCCCCTTCTTGTACTCGACCCCAAGCACGTGAGCCGTGATGTCTTCGGGCGTCACGCCGGTGGCGTCGAGCGGATCCAGCGTCTGCCGCTGCCATCGAAGACGATAGTAAGGCGAAAGCCCGAAGGTGAAGTTCTGTCGGAGGCTGAAATCCTGCGCGACCGTGTCCAGTGTAAAGTCGCTGCCGAGAAAGTAGACGTAGTCCACGAGCACCGTCTGCCCGTCTTCGATTCGGCCCGTCGGCACGCGCTCCAGTTCCACCTCGTCGCCGATCTGACGCGTGATGTAGTCATCGCCGATCCGGTACACCGTGGTCCTGTCCTCCGCGGTGACGAACAGCGAACTGATCACCGGGTTCTTGTTGGACAGCTTCACGGGTTCCGGGTCGCGGAACGTCCGGCGCTCGTCGACGATCTCGAAGCTCACCCCGGCGCCCGTCCGATCCTCACGCTGGATTCGGGCTCGATAACCGGCCAGCAGCAAGCCCCAGCGGTTCTGCTTACGGTAATCGAAGCTGATCTGCGCGCCGTAGCGCTTGATGTTGAGGCCCGATTCGAAGTCCTGAACGTGACCGAAGCCGAAGAGTTGCGTGACCAGACTCTCGTACAACCGGTGTTCCAGCGTGCCCGTCAGATAGAACGAGGTCTCGTCGATCGGCGGTACACCCGAGAGGCTTCCCTGCGTACGCTTCATCGCCTCGACTTGGAACCACGACCGCAGGTCCTCGTTGTGCTGCAGCCGCAGAATCTCACGCCAACGGGAGCGTTCCGTCGAGAACGTGCCCCGTTGCTCGAAGTAGTTCAGTTCGGAATCCAGGCGTTGAGCGTAGTTCTCGCCGAAGTCCCAGCGATGCGACAACGTAAGCTCGTCCGTATCGTAGTTCAGCGTGAACGGCTCTTCCTTCAGCGTCTGGTGATCGTACAAGAACGACAACTCGTTGTGAGAACTGAACCGGTAGGCGGTCTCGAAACGGAACTGCGTGTTCTCCTGTAAACCGTCGTCCTCGGTATCGTCCAACGGCTCCAGCAAGACCTCGGTGTAATTGAACTGCAGGCTCGTGGGCATCTTGTCGCTGACGTACTGCCACACTACCCCGTAACTCGTGGTTGTCGTCTCGAGGCTGCTCTGGAAGGGCCGAGCGGTCAGCGATCGTTGACGCCGCGCGAAGACGGACCCCGGATAGGGCTTCTTCTTGAAGAACTGCCCGTCGAGATCGAACTCCAATATGGTCCCGTCGTCGTGGCTGGTCCGCCGGCGATCGTCGTTTGTGTCCTCGAACGCGAACTGCCTTAGCCCGAACAGGCCGGCCAAAGTGAATTCGAGAAGGTTCGGGTGGTAGATGAAGCCATCCGCCTCGAGCTGAATCGCCTCCTCCAGGATCCGCTCCTTCGACTCCTGTTGCTGCCCGGACAGCTTCGATCGCTGGTCGCGCCGCCGCTCCCGCGCGGTAAACTCGAGGTAGCCGCGCACGTCCGAGATGTGCGCCGTCTTCACGCCGCGTTTCTTCGCCGCGTCCGAATGACAGCCCGACGAACTCACCACCGAGGCGGCCGCCGTCAACGCGAGCAACAGCCCATGCAAACCGCGCCGCGCACGTCGGCCGGCCACTCTCCCGAGCCGCAGAGCAGGCGCAAGATGTCCCCGCACCCTACTCAACATCGGCTCGTTTCAGGAAGAAGCGGTCGTCGCCGCCGTGGGGGTTGTGGCACTTGGTGCAAACGTCCTCGTCAATCGTGGCGTGGTACGCCTCACCGCTCAGATCGTCACGGGAATGGCACCGCAGGCAGGTTTCGGTCGGCCCCTTATGGAGCATGAACTCATGCGACGACGCGTGGTGATGATGGCAAAACGCGCAGTGCTCCACGGCGGCCGGGCCGTGAACGAAAGCGTACTTCCGCGTGAAACCGGCGTGGCACCGCCCGCAGAGCCCTTCGTTTTTCGGCATGTAGGTCTGCCCGGTCTGCGCATCGTGACACCCGCCGCACTCGCCCTTTCGGTACGGCTCATGAGCGTACTGCGGCACGACCTTTCTCTTTCCGTCCGATGTCGTGCCCGCCATCGCCACACCCGACGACGCGTAGCCGATTTGGGGCACCTCATTCGGGTCCGGCACGCCGTCGAAGAAATAGGTCAGCACGCGATGCTTCGTCGCCGGAGAGCACGCAGCAACCCAGCCCGCCAAAGCCGAGGCCGCGGCCACAACCACAATCACGCGCCGAATCGCCAAGTGACATTCTCCCGACGCCCGCGAGCCTATCCCTCGTCGAGACCCGAATGCGGCGAGGTCTTACGTACCGGTTCCTCGGAGATATCGTCGCCCTCCACCGGGCCGATCCCCTCTTCGACAGGAAGGGCCGGCATCTCCGCGACCTCGCCCTCCGAGAGATTGAACCCATCGGGGAACGTCCCGAATGCGTAGACGTTGATGAGCCGCGCACCGTATTGGCTCGCCACGAACGCCAGGTAATCGACCCTGAACTTCTCGTGGACGTACTTCTGGAAATAGGGGATGGACGTCTTGTCCAGGGCGATCGAAGAGGGAAGCCCCAGCGCGCCGTCGCCGGAGCCGGGCCCCCCGAAGCGCATGAGCTTCTGCCCCTCCGCGTCGAACATTTGGACGATCTCGGTCGCACCGTCCACGACGTACACGATGCCGTCCGGTCCCAGCCGGATGCCCCGTGGTCGCCCGAACTGACCGAGCAGGTAGCCCGGCTTGCCCTTCATCCACACCATTTCACCCTCGAGCGTCAGCTTCTGGATCCGCCAGTTGTGCGTGTCGCTCACGTAGAGGAAGCCGTCAGGGCTGATCGTGATGCTGTTGGGGATCTTGAACTCCCCCGCCTCGCCGCCGTTGGCGCCGAACGACCGAAGAACGACGCCGGACTTTCGATCCATCACGACGATCTGACACGTGTCGTCGTTGTCCAGCACGTACAACTCGTTTCCGTGCAGCGCCAGGTCCACCGGGTGGCACGGCTTGGGCACATCGAATGCTTTGACGTACTTGTCTTCCGGGCTGAACACCACGACCTGGCCACGAACGGAATCCACCACGAACTTGTAGCCCAGCGCGTCGATCGCGATGTTCAGGGGCTTCTTGAGGCGCCCCGGACCCGTCACGCCGAGCACACCGTACGCCTGACCCGCAAAATCGAGCTTAATGACGGCCAGGCCCTTCGTGTCGCAGACGTAGACGATGCCGTCGCGTGCAGCCAGCCCGTACGGCTTGACGATCCGCCGCGACTCGCCCGGCTCCTCGCCCAGCACGAAGTTCTCGAAATCGCCCTGCTGCGGTTCGACCTGGCCAGCTCCGCTGGCCCATGTCAGGAATTGCACACGCGGGCGCTCCGGCGGAGCAGGGAAGAACACGTACTGACGCTCCGCCCCGCCTGTCGACTCGCATCCGCTCACCAGAGCTAGAACTACGTACAGACCACCCCACAGGCAGGCGTTCCTTGCTGTCGAAGTTGACATTTTCCGATCCTAAGTTGGCGATGACACGCGAATCGCCCGGCCGCGCCAAACGGACCGGCCCGCTGACATCGCAAAGGCTAAGCCCGACAAGGTAGCCGACCTATGCGCCGGAATCCACCGCTGAGCCGCCGATAAACCGCCTTGCCCCCAAAGAAGAACCCCCGCGCGGCATGACATCGCCCAAGGCTCGAAGCACTGGGACCGATTCGTGACGCCACCGGGGGTTCGTGCGTTCAACCGTAACTGTCGCTCGGCGGAAAAAGAAGGAGCCGGCGACGCCAACGTGTCTTCAAACCACGTCGCCACCACCGGCTCCATCGCCGTTATGTCGCTTATGCCTACTTAATGTGGCACTGCAGGCAGAGATAGCTTTCCTGGATCGGAACACGCAGGAACTTGCCGAGGCCGTTGTTGTGCACGTTATGGCACGAGGCGCACTCGACGCGGTCCAAGCTCGAGATCGTCACCAACTGGACGCCGGTGCCGCTGCCGATGCCCGGATCAAACGTGGCCGGATCATTGTACTCGGCGGGAAGAGCCGTCGGATACTCGATGCCGATCGGGTGATCGTTCGACAGGTCGCTGCCCAGAGCAGCCGCACCCGTGATGACGATGCCCGTGCCGCCGTTGCCACCGTAGTTGTCGACGGCGGTCACGCCGTCATGGCAGCTAAGGCAAAGCTTGCTGGAGCCTTCCGGCTGGCCGGCCGTGCTCTTGTACATGACGAACGTTTCCTGTGTTTCCGCATGGTTCCACAGGACATTGTCGTCGCCGAACAGGAGCGCATTGTGAGGCGTGTGGCAAGGCAGGCAAACCTGGTTGCCGGGAATCGACACGCCGGGGAAGTTATTCAAGTTATGGGGCGAGTTCACGACACTGACCGACGGATACGTTCCCGGATCGCCCGGAATAATCTGCCCGAATGCAGTGCCCGACAACGCCAACACGACCACCAATGGTGCAACCCAAATCACCCGCTTCATCTCGAATTCTCCCTTTCGGCTCTGTATTTCGTCCGCCGCCGCTTACCAGTCCGCCTGGCCCCGACGATCGTATCTCTCACGTACCTCCGACCGAAAGGGAGCACCATCTATGCCAAACGGCTAGGCGTATGCCCCAGGAGCGCCACCACGTCGGACACGTACCGTAAACTGCTTCCAATACAAAGCTTATGGGCTCTACGTTCTTACGCCTCCCGCTTGCCAGGAGCCACCGTCCCATATGGTTTCCCAGTCCCGGGAATGAGAACGTCTCGATTTCTCGAATCCAGGAAGCCCGAAAGGCATCGGAGGACAGTGCGCAGCGTAGGTAAGACCGCGTGGAACGGCGCCGTTCTCAGAAGGGATGTTAGCGAAGATTCGTTACCGGACTCTCGCGATCGTAGCGGTACTGCCTGTGACAACCCGGCTGGCAGGAGCCCCCGCCGGCGGTCTGCACGAAGTTGATCGGGATCAGCCACTCGCCAAACGGAGCGCCGTCGGTGATCAGCTTCTCGGTCTTGCTGCCGTGGACGTTGTGGCAAGCTCGACAAGTGCGTCCCTTCTTCGCCCGGTTCACGTGAAGATAGTGAAGATTGCGTTCTCCGTTCCGGAAGCCGGTCGCCTCGTCGGTCTGGGCCTCCTCGAACATCTCCACATCGTGGCAGTCGAAGCACAGGGCGTACAGGTCCTCGTCGAAGGCCGCGTAGAACGAAGTCGGATACTTGCCGGACAGCAGATTCGCATGTTCACCGCCGTGCTGCGCTGCGTGGCACGACGTGCAATCCTTGTCCAGGATCGGGCCGTGGTGGTTCTTGTTCTCGGCCAGGAGCTTCGTGATGTTCGCGGTCTTCTCCTTACCTTCTCCCAGTTCCTTGTTGTGGCAGCCGAGGCACAGATCCATCGGCTTCTTCGCGAGCAGCTTCGCCTCGTCGGAACCGTGAGGGTCATGGCAATTCGCGCACGTACCGTCCGCATCGAGGGCGGCATGCTTGACCGACGCGTCCTCCGCCAGTTCGGCAATTGTGTCATGGCAGTCCAGGCACAGGTCCGGCGGCTCGGCGCTGAGCATCATCTTGTTGGCGGCACCGTGCGGCTGATGGCATTCCGTGCAACCGGTCTTGACCGGCGGGTGTACCGTCTTCTTCTTCGTGAGCCGCTCCGCGATCCCGGCATGGCACTTCACGCACAGGTCGGGCTCCGTCGCCAGCAGCAGTTTCCCGTGCTCCGATACGTGCGGTGAATGGCAGGCCGTGCACGCTCCGGCAGCCACGGGGCCGTGCAGGAAGTCCAGATCATCGAGGACCTCTTCGTGGCATTCCGCGCAGACGTCAGCCACGGACGTCTCGATCAGCAGGTGCTGCCCCTTGCCCGCATGAGGCGAATGGCAGGTCGTACACTCTCCGGCCTCGACCGGCGAGTGGACGGTTTTGCCTTCGAACTCGTCGTGGCATTCGAGGCAGAGTTCGCCGCCCTCAGCCACATAGGTGAACGTGTGCTTCGCCTCGTCGTCCGTCTCGTGGCAGGCGTCGCACGATCCCTCAGCCACCGGATTGTGGACGGAGATGCCTTGCTTGACGGATGCGTGACAGCCTCCGTCCGTGCAACCTCCCGCGTAGCCCGGAGGCGGCTTGGTGTTGGGGTCGGCCCCGACCCAAACCGCGATCAATAACAGCGCACCGCCCATGCCTGCCGAGATCATGGATGTCCTCCACCCGCACCGCCGACATCAAGCGCGAACAACGCCGTTACGGCCCTGCCCTCGATCTGCAAGGGTGCGGGTCTGTTCAATGCAAGCCATACGTCCGTCTTGGAGCCTTTCAACTCGCCCGGCACTTCGACGAGCAAGGCGGGCGTCCCGCCCCGGCCCGTCGCCGGCACGTACACCTCCACGAGTTTTCCGTGCGCCACGAACCGAGTGAGTGTGAACTCGTACTGCGAGTTCGGGAGCTTCACCGGCTCGTCCGCCGCGAAAGCCGCGGCCGTGATCTTCCCGTCGTATCGCACCCAGACCTCATTCGTCTTCCGCCCGACCGTGAGTAACACGACATCCGGTGCCGGAACTTTCGCCTGCGCCGGACAGTCGAGCTTAACGAGGAGCGGCAGCTTATCACCTTCGCCGGCGGCGAAGTCCGGGAACTTCGAGAATATCCAGCGCTTCTCCGTCTTTCCGTCCGCTTCAATCTTCACATGGACGGCGGGGTTCATCCGTCGGTACGACACGTTCGTCGGCTTGCCCGTCTTATCGTCCTTGGCGTAGTGAGGATAGAACTCGAGGACGGTGATCCGGCACTTCGGCTTCTCGAGCGTCTTGACCGTGCCGGTCTTTACTCCGAAGACCTGCGTATCGCCGCCTCCGGCGCTGGCGACACGGAGCCTCGGATCGCGGGTAAACTCCGTCTCGAACTCCTCGTAAAGAGTGTCTCGTTCCGCCTTGTCCTTCACCTCCATGTACCGCCACGTGCCGATCAGGCTGGTCAGGCGATTCCTCAGCGCATCGCCGGCCACCAGCCACCGATCGAACGACTGACTCGGCCCTTTGATCGTAAGCTGCATCGCGCAGGTGGATCTGTCGCTCGTGTCCTCAGTGACGCGCTGCTCGAGACTCGCCTGCGGCAAGTAGCGCGTCGCGCGGATCGGCGCGAGCGGCGCGGGCAGCTTGATCGCCTGATCGAGCGTGATCGGGGCGGTCGGCATCGGCAGATCCAAGGGCACCTGAATCTGCTGTTTGCCTTTGTCCCCCTCGAAGGTCACCTTCAGGTGGTATTTCTGCCCCGGCATCGGCGGATGGATGTTGTGTCCCTGGGCCTTTGCGCTGCTCGCGGTGCCCGCAAGAAACAGCACGATCGCCAACAGGCCTGCCATTCGGTTCTGCACGTACATCTCCCTCTGTTTTCGTACGGATTCCAGCCCGGTCAACGCACCGGGGGTCACGCGGTGTGCGACGGCTCGCTCGGCGCCTTGGCGATGCCCAACTCCTCGATCTTCCGATATAGACTCGAAAGACCGATGCCCAGGGCTTCGGCCGTGGCCACCTTGTTGCTCCCGAAGCTCGCCATCGTCTTGCTGATGTGCTGTTTCTCGAACTCTCGCGTGGCGGTGCGCAGATCCAGCGCGAACGTCGATCCCACGGGCCCCTTGCCCACCGCGATTCTCAGGTCCTGAAGCCCCACGTGTCGACCGTCGGCGAAGATCAACGCTCGCTCGACCACGTTCTCCAATTCTCTTACGTTGCCGCGCCATTGGTGATTGCACATCGCCTCCATCGCTTCGCCGTCGAATCCCTCGCAGGCGCATTTTAGCTCGTTGTTGTATTTTTGCACGAAGTGCTGGGTCAGTGCAATGATATCCT
>JAJDDX010000376.1 GCA_029260055.1 Phycisphaerae bacterium | reverse complement strand
GCGGCCTGAACGATCTCCGGCGATTTGATCTTACACAGAGAATAGAGAATGAAGGCCCGACGCTCCGGATCGGATGACGCCTGATACTCCGTAAGAAGCGGCTCGATAGCAGAAGTGCCCATTCGGCCCAACGCATGAGCGACGACAATCTGAGCCTTGAAGTCGCCGGCGCCCAGGTCCTGGACCAGGATCGGTATGACCCACTTGCCGAGACCAGCCACGAGCGATACGGCTTCGTCGATCACGGGTACCATATCGGGGCGATCCAGCGGGTCGATGCTGAAGACCGCCGAGACCATTTCGTAGAGTGGCCGCGCCTCATCCTCCCCGACTCGGGAGATTGCCTCTTTGACAAGCTCCAGCCCTTGCCGCACTTCCTCCGGCTTGTGGCTCGCAAGAAGCTCTTCGATGTGTCCATGAGGGTTCGTTGTCATGCTGGTCATCTCCTCATTACGAACCTACCGTGTGCGAGACATGGTTTCCGACACGCAACGCCCCGGGACGACCTGCAAGGCTTCGTCCGATTCGGGATCTGCTATTCGTCAGACTTCAGGCTGCAATCGTACCCGAATGACGCGCCTGGCCCAAGCGGAAACGGCGAATCATGCCCGCTCAATCTCCGCGGCGCACTCCGGACAAACGCCGGATTCGTTGTCGGTGAGGTTGTAGTTCGGCAGTTCCACAGCGCAGCAAGGTCGGCGCAACTAAAGGGCCTCTTCGACGGGCTGTGGGAGCGAACCCTAGGCTCGGCGAGCGTAGCGAGACCTGCGGCGTGTCCGCATAAGCATACCCCCGGCTGCCAGGGCGAGCAGCGTCAGCGTGGCCGGCTCCGGTACCAGGGCGAGACGGAAGCCGGTCAGATTGACCTCGTCCGTCGGGCTCAGGTGGCTTGGCGTCATCGCGTGCAGAACCAAACCGTGACTAAAGCCGAACGAGCCGCCGCGTATGCTGCGAGTCGTTGCGTCGAACACCGACTCGTTCCATTCCCAGACATTGCCGCCTTGATCGAACGTGCCGTACGGACTCGCCGAGTTCTCAAACTCGCCAACCTCCGTTCGCCAGTACGGAGCACCGAGCGTCGAACCGCCGGTCCAGGGAGACTCGTAGTTGGCACTGTTGCCCGGATCGGGGTCGAGCACGTCATTGCCAGGCAGGTTCGGCCAGTCCAGGTCGGTGCCCATCGGAAGATCGTAGTAGATTCCCGCGTCGCCGTCGTAGAACGCCGCTTTGTACCATTCGTTCACCGTCGGGATCACCCACGTGGCGTCCGATGCACGGACGACCGCCATCAGAGGCGCTTCCTCCATCGCCCCGCTTAGTGCGTACGATCCGGTTTCCGTCGTGCCAGGCCCTTGCGAGCCGGTCGGCTGACCATTGTGCATCCAATTGGCGAACCGAGCCGTGTCGCCCCAGGAGACAGCGTTCACGGGCCGGTCAGCCCAATCATTGGCCACCGCGTAACTGAGGCTGCCCGGAAGACCCGTCCGCTGTATGTTGCAACCCAGCGCGATGGCGGGGTCCCCCATGTCGGTGTTGTAAAGCCCGTACGTGTCAGTAGCGGCTACGGCGTTGAGGAAGGCTGTGTATTGGCCGGCGGTCACTTCATATGTGCCCATGCCGTAGGCATAATTCACCGTGCCGTAGGCGCCAGGCTCCGTATCGTTGACATTTCCCGGATGGCCGATCGGCACCCAGTCAATGACAACGGCCGCCTGCGCGGTCGATCCGCTCATCCACACGCCTACCACCACCAGCGATCCTGCAAGCCATCTGTGTCGCATCGATGCCCCTTTCCCCATACGCCGACCGTTACTCAATCAACGGACCTTCAGCCGCCATCGTACCAAGTCGCGCCACCCGACTCAGGCCAAGCACGGCGTGCCTCGTTCTCGCACGAGGCTATCGGGGCGCACCGCCTGCTCGTTAGTCTATCAGAATTGTGGTTCACGGTGTGAACGAAAACTTCCACCGTGGCTTTGCGTACCGAGACGTGGGTCGCAAGGCTCAGCGTGTTGCGTTTCGCGTGCTTGGTGGTTACGCCACCCGCAGCCGCCGGAAGGCGATGGTCGCCACGCCAAGCACGAGCGTCGCCATGACGATCATGCCCCACTCGGAGGCGGCGGGAACCGGCGCTGGCTCAGAGACTTCGGCGACGCGGAACCCGAGGTAGCTCTCGTGTTCCGGGTAGCCGTTCGGGAAGCGGTACGACGCGTGCAGGTTGCCGCCGTCGAGGCTGAACGACCCGCCGCGGACACCACGGTACGAGCCGTCCCCGAGAATATCCGCCTCGTTCCACTCCCACACGTTCCCGCCCTGGTCGAACGTACCGTAAGCGCTAACCGAGAACTCGGTCGCGTATGCGCCGACATCGGTCACGTCATCCACGGCGAAATCGTAGTTCGCGGAACCGTTGATTATGTCCGTACCTGGTGGCGCCTCCGCCGTCGGCAGGCTGTCGGTTCCTGTCGGGTAATCCCAATATCCCGCACTGATTCCACCGCCCTTGTAGTACGCGGCCTTGTACCACTCGTCCTCACTGGGCAAGAAGATCAGCGCGCCAGGCTTGCGGTTTGCGCCGTCCCCGAGCGACATGTCGTACGCTCCGTCCTCGGTATCGCCGCCGGCTTGCCCGTTGTGCATCCAGTTCATGAAGCGCAGCGCGTCGTACCAGCTCACGTAGTTCACCGGCATCTCTTCCCGTCCGGTGATGGCAGCGTACGTGAACGATCCATCGACCCCGCTTCGGATGATCCCGCCATAGCCGCTGCCCATGCTGGAGCTGTAAAGGGTGTGCGGGTCGGATGAAGCCACGGCGTTGAGGAACTCGGCGTACTGG
>JAJDDX010000375.1 GCA_029260055.1 Phycisphaerae bacterium | reverse complement strand
CGACAGCTTCTTCGACGTGTGGACCGAAATCACACTTACGTCGGGACTGGTCCTGCGCAACCTCGACCCGATTCGCGTCGAGGCGGTCATCACTTGCGTACCGCCGCAGGCGGACTTCGTGTACGGCCCCAATCCGCCCGTCCAACTGGTCGATGAGAGCGGCCTGCCCGTCGCCCAGATCATCAAAGTCATTCACTACACCTTCCCGCCGCCACCACCGCCGGATCACCATCTGACCATCGACCCGACGACCGTCGAGTTCGGATTCGGTACGGATGTCCCGGCGATTCCAGCCGGCTTCTTCGGACCCGGCTCCGATCCGTTCGAGGGCCAGGTCGGCATGCAGGGCCCGGTGCCGGACGAGCCGTCCGTCAGTCTGCAGCGCGACCGGGATCCGGTCGCACCAAGTGACCCAGCCGGAGCTTCCGGCACGGTTCAGATCGAAATCGTAGCGCTTGACCTCGTGTCCATGGCGCCGATCACCGTGACCTACGGCACCGGCGTGGACGAGCTCTGGGACGTGAGAGTCTCCAACATCGGCTCGAGCGGAAAAGATGGCGTGTCGCAGGGTTCGCTGAGCGCGACCAAGACGCACGCCAACGGTGGTACGTTCAACGCCGAGTTCAGCTTCTGCCCCGTGATCCATTTCACGAGGCTTTCTGACGGAATCAGTCAAACGCTGGACCTCTGCCCGAGCGTCCCGGCCGACCCGACGGAAGCTTTGGTCCTCAACCTCGCCGGCGATTTTGTCCATGTGGTCGATGCCACGCTGGACGTGGAAGTCGCGGACGGTGCGAACTGGGTGTCCGGCGTGCAGCAGGCACTGACCGGCACGCAGCAGATCGTGCCCATCACGGCGACTTCCAAGGACTTCCCACCGTCGGTGATCCACACCGTCAAGCCGCCGAAGAAGAAGTTCTGCGTTTACCAGATCGTCTGCGTGGATGGCGACTGCTCGCAGTGCCCGGCCGCCGCTGCTGGTGCGTGCGTCGGCGCCGCTTGTCCGAACAACACCTGCGGCGTCATGACCGGCCTGACCGCTCGTTGCCCCGCGGGATCGAACTGCTGTATCGAGTTCGGTCAGTTCGACTGCCGCCCGCCCGGCAATCTGCCGGCGTGCCCGCCGATCGATCCCGATCAGTGTGTCTGCGATCCGCTGCCAGGCGCATGCTGCACGGCTGATGGTGCTTGCACCCAGACGCTGGAGAACGACTGCCAAGGCACCTTCCTCGGCGAGGGCACGACCTGCGGCCCCGACGAAGCATGCTGCTTCGACGATGGAAGCTGCAGCGTGATGGCACGCGCCTGCTGCGTCGAATTCGGCGGCACGCCGAGCGGCGCCGCGACCTGCGGTCCCCAAGGTGCGTGTTGTGACAGCACCGGCAACTGCACGTTCGAATACGAGGCCTGCTGTACCGGCACCTTCCACGCGGGCGACTGCCAGCCTCTGGTCGGATGCTGCCTGCCTGACGGCAGTTGCGCCGACCTCGACCCGAACTGCTGCGTCGATCTGGGTGGTACCCCGAAGGCCGACGGCACGCTCTGTGCTCAGCCCGAGGCGTGCTGCTACCCCGGACCGGTCGGCCTGCTGTGTACGATGACCGATCCCGAGTGCTGCACGACCAAACTCGGCGGCACGCCGCTGGGTGCGGGTTCTTTCTGTCTCGGTGACAACGACGGAGACGGAAACGACGACGCATGCGTCTCGACGCCGGACCTCTGTCCGCTGCCGCCGGGCGTAGACTGGTGTGCCCAGCTACAGGCGACCGACTGCATCGCGAACGACCCGACCAACGAGGTCTGCCTCATCAGGGTCGTGTCCAATATGCCGGGCGCCCCGCCCACGGTCACCGAATGCGATTGCTTTGTCCCAGGCCCCGGCTGTGGGGTCGTCGAGTTCGACGGCCAGACCGTCAGCTGTCCGGGTGACTGCGATCCGCTGCCGGGCATCTGCGAGATCCACGTCGACAACGTGGCGCAGGGTGTGCCTTCGGCACCGATCTCCATGCTCCCGGCCGGCCAGATTACCTGCGCCTGCGCCGACCCGACCGGTGCCTGCTGCGACGCAGCAGGCACTTGCTCGGTCACCACCCAGGCCAATTGCCAGGGTACGTGGCTCGGTGCCGGCACGGTGTGCCAGGGTGTGCAAGCGTGCTGCATCGGCAACGCATGCACGATGATGGACGCGGCCTGCTGTGCGGCTCAGGGCGGTTCCCCGCAGGGTGCCGGCTCGACCTGCAGCCCGGCGGCGGAAGCCTGCTGCTTCACCGACGGAAGCTGCGCCATGCTCGATCGGCTCTGTTGTGCGGACCAGGGTGGCACGCCGCAAGGCGCCGGTTCGGTATGCCTTGGCGACGGCGACGGCGATGGCCACGACGACCTCTGTGTCCCGCCGGTTACAGGCGCCTGCTGCACCGCAGCCGGTGGCTGCACCATCACGACGCAGGCCAACTGTCCTGGCCTCTGGGCGGGACCCAACACGGTCTGCCAGGGCATCCAGGCGTGCTGCGTCAACAACGCCTGCACAATGATGGATGCGACATGTTGCACGGCTCAGGGTGGTACGCCGCAGGGTCCCGGTTCGGGTTGCAGCCCGGCGCCCGAGGCCTGCTGCTTCGCCGACGGAACCTGTGCCGACCTCGACCCGCTTTGCTGCTTCGATCAGGGCGGTACGCCGCAAGGCGCCGGCTCGCATTGCCTCGGCGACCTTAACGGCAACAACATCGACGACGCCTGCGAACAGGCATGTGAGCCGTTCGATGCCGACGGTGACGGGATCGCCGACGCCTGTACGCAGATCGTCTGCCCCGACGCCACCCAGGCATGTCAGCCGCGATGCGTCACGGTTGATCCGCTTACGGGCGTGTCGGAGGTCGTCGAGTGCGACTGCCGCGGCATCGATGATTGCCATGCCGACATTCCGGGCGCGCCCGGCGTCCCCTGTGGCGGACCGGTACGCGAAGCGCGCGGCGGCACGGGCAATGCCTGTGTCGTGACGCCAGTCGGCGGAACCGCCGTACTGCCGCCGGCCGGCTGCGACTACCTCAGCGCGGACGACGTGCACGAGATCCTCGACGGGCTGCCCGGTGGGACGACCATCGAACTGGGCCCGATGCACAGTGAGTTCCAGGTCACGAGCACCATCCCCGGTGGAACACTCGGCGGTGAGATCGAGGAATTCAACTCGATCCTGATCCTGGACATCTGCGGCACCGGCGCGCTGGGCGGATTCAACCGCACCATCGCGGTCCCGATCCTGTGCGAGACGCACACCGCACCGCGCGTGCCGTTTACGCCGGTACAGTCGTTCGACACCGACATGTTCCGCCTGCAGGGTGGCATCTTCGGTGATCCGGACTTCGATACGCTGACGCTCACCGGTGGTACGGACAACGGGCTTCCGAGTCCCGGCCACACGACGTTGACGGAGCTTCCCGGCGGCAACTTTGTCGTCGACAGCTTCTTCGACATCAGCTATCGGATTGACTTCGTCGGAGCGCCCGGCAGCGTGCTTGACGGCATGGCCGGCTCTACGACGGCCACGATCCGTATGGCAACCGGAACCATGCCGAAGTGCGTCGGCGCCTGCCCGCCGGGTGAGACCTGTACCGATACGACGACCGTCAATTCGGATGGCACGGTCACCCTGTGCTGCGACTGCGGCGTCGTCGAACTCGGTGCGTGCTGCTACGACGTGAACGACGGACCCCTGCTGTACGACCAGTGCGTCGAAACCGATCAGGCGACGTGCGACGCGAACGGCGGATTCTTCCAGGGTCCCGGCACGGTCTGCCAGCTCGAAGCTTGCTGCCTGCCGACCGGACACTGCCGTGAAGCCGATCCGGGCTGCTGCCTCGCCTCCGGCGGAACGCCGCAGGGGCCGGGTAGTGACTGCACGACGGTCGTTTGCCCGGCAGGCGACTGCGTGCCGACGGCGGATGCCCAGGCATGCGAGCAGGTGCTTTGCACTGACGGCACCAACGACGAATGCCTGCCCAAGTGCGTGAACACCGATCCGCTTACCGGACAAACGCGGGTGACGGATTGTGGCTGCGCTGGCGCCAACGATTGCCATGTGGTCATCCCAGGTCCTGCCGGCGTGCCGTGTGACGGAGCCGCTCGCGGTGGTCCAGCCAACCCCTGTGTCGTGGCCGACACCGGTGGAACGGTGGTGCTACCGCCGCCGGGCTGCCCATATCTGAGCCCGGAGGATGTCCACGAGATCGTGGACGGCCTCCCGGTCGGTACGACGATCGAACTCGGTGCGGAGCATACGGAGTTCATCCTGCGAAACGGCGGCCCGGGCGGAAACCTGGGCGGTGAGTTCGAGGAATTCGACTCCATCCTCGTCCTGCAGCTCTGCGGAACGGGCGACCTCGGCAGCTTCACCCGGTTCATCAATATCCCGGTATTCTGCGAGACCCACACCGGGCCGCGCACGCCGGGCGATCCGGTACAGTCGTTCCCGACCGACATGTTCCGCCTGCAAGGCGGCATCTTCGGTGACCCCGATTTTGATACGCTCACGGTCACCGGCGGAACCGACAACGGCCTGCCGAGTCCGGGTCATACGACGTTGACGCAGCTTCCCAGCGGCAACTTCGCTGTCGACAGCTTCTTCGACATCACCTACCGCATCGACTTCCAGGGCGCTCCTGGCAGCGTGCTCGAGGGCTTTGCCGGTTCGACGACGGCTACTATCACGATGGGAACCGGCGACGCGCCGCATTGCGAAGGCAACTGCCCGCCGAACACGACCTGTCGTGAGACGCGGATCGTCAACGCTGACGGCACGATCGACCTGTGCTGCGAGTGCGTGACGCCTGTCGTCGCCAGGCCGATGCCCGATGCCGACTTCGCCATCGCGCGGGCGGTTACGCCGTGTACCTCTGACGCAGACTGCGTGGCCGGCATCAACGCCGGATCGCAGACCTACTGCGTGCTGCCGCCGGGCGGCGTCCCGGGACCGGGTACCTGCTACGTCCAGCGGAACCGGTACGTGTCGATCGATCCGAACCCCGAGAACGCCGGGACGCTGACCGCTCGACGCGTGAGCCTCGACCTGGGCGGCGGAACGACCGCTGTGCTCGGCTGGATCGATGAACCGATCCCGACCACCGTGGCCGGTCCGGAGGTCACGCCGCAGTTGCTGGCACGGCTCACCGACGAGGCGAGTCGCCACTACCGCGACTGGAGTGTCGACAACACGGGCGCGGCGTGGGCACACGCCACCGTCCACCTGGGCGACTGCCAAACGTCGCCGCAACATACGTACCTGATCCAGGCCATTGGCGAGGGTGCGGACATCACCGACGATGCGAACTACTCCGAAGCACTCTCGCTCCGGACCGTGCATGACTTCGGTGATGTGGTGGGCGCTACGCCGGGTACGCCGCCGGACTCGGTCCGGAACTTCAAGGACATCTCGGCCGTGGTCCGAGGGTTCCAGAGTACCCAATCGGAGCCGAAGTGCTGGCTCGACCTGCAAGGTGCCAACGCTACGCCCGAGCTTCCGGACTTCAGCGACATCAACTTCGCGGACATCAATCACGCGGTGGCGGGCTTCCAGGGTGGAAACTACCCGTTCGCCCAGCCGCTCGCTTGTCCGTAGCGAGTCGAACGCTGAGTAATCTGTAACGCCTTACAAGGGGTGGGCTGCTCGTCAGCCCACCCCTTTTCTATTCGATACGCTTACGTTGCCCCGGCACAGCCGCCGCGTAAGATGCCGTACAAGAAGCTATCGCGGCTGTTTACCGTTCGCCGCCATACCCGTGCAGCGCGCGATCGCCGGCGCGCCATGGCAAAGAAGGCAGAGACCATGAGCTACCGAGAGCCGATCGCAGCCATCCTCCCCGAACTGGTCGAACTACGGCACGAACTGCACAAACACCCCGAACTGGCCTACCAGGAGCAGAGAACCGCCGAATTGATCCGCAACCGTCTCTCACAGATCGAAGGCCTCTCGATCCGGACCGGCCTCGCCAAGACCGGAATCGTCGCGACCCTGAATGCCGATCGCCCCGGACGCTGCGTCGCCCTCAGGGCCGACATGGATGCCCTCCCCATCACCGAAACCAACGAGGTCGAATACCGCTCCGCCTGCGACGGCGTCATGCACGCATGCGGGCACGACGGACACATGACGTGCCTCCTCGGCGCCGCCCGGATCCTCGCCGCCGGCCGAGATGAATTGCCCGGGAAGGTGAAGTTCATCTTCCAGCCCGCGGAAGAAAACGGCGCCGGCGGACGGCTCATGGTGGAACAAGGCGCACTCGACGACCCCAAAGCCGAAGCCGCCTTCGCCATGCACGGGTGGCCCGAGTTGGAGGCCGGCAAGATCATCGTGGGAGCCGGACCCGTCTTGGCGGCCGCCACGGCATTCTCCGTCCAACTCACCGGCCGAAGCTCGCACGCAGCCTACCCGCACCAAGGCCGGGACATCATCGTCGCCGCCGCACACCTGGTCACGAAGCTCCAGACCATAGCAGCGCGATTCGCCGACCCGGTCGACCCGGTCGTCGTGTCTATCTGCGCCGTCCAGGCCGGCGACACGTACAACGTACTACCAGCCACCTGCCGCCTTCTCGGGACGATACGAGCCTTGCGCCAAGAGACGCACGACGCCGTGATCGCCCGGCTCGAGCGGTTCATTTCGTCAGCGGCGTCCGACTTC
The DNA here is from genome assembly GCA_029260055.1 of Phycisphaerae bacterium. GTDB lineage: Bacteria > Planctomycetota > Phycisphaerae > UBA1845 > UBA1845 > JADFOB01. The sequence goes on along the minus strand of JAJDDX010000375.1, from coordinate 12,623 downwards.
GACGCGACAGCCGACATCGCTTACCTCGATTCCTACCCGACGCTGGTCAACGACCCGGGCGCTGCAGGCCTTGTTCAGCGTGTCGCCTCTCGCCTGGCGGGCGCCGACAACGTCATTGACGCCCCCCCGCCAACCATGGGCGGAGAGGACTTCGCTTTCTTCGCTCGCGCGGTGCCGGCGGCGTTCTGGCGGCTCGGGCTTCGGCCCGCCGGCGTTGACAGCTTCCCGAAGCTCCATCAACCCGATTTCGATTTCCCCGATGAAGCCATACCTGCAGGCGTCGAAATGCACTGCGAAATCGCCCGAGCGTTCCTCGAAACCGGCCTGTAACGCGCGCCACCCGAAAAGCGAAACGCCGTCAAACCGACCGTTTTCGACGCTTGAGCATCGGCTTTCCGGGTTGACCTGACAGCAGGACGCGGGGACACTTAGGGGGAGCGAAAGTCGGCGAAATCCAGGGCTGCGGGCTCGCGGTCGCCGAATCGGCTCTCCGGCACGACCTGAGCCGGTGGCTCGCTCCTTAGTGGAAGGGGTATGGCATAGCCCATCGGCGCGGTGCGTAGCTAGCGCCTTCGGCCTGCCATCGGCTTGATTGTAGTGAGGTTCGATCGGTGACGAACAAACGATTCATGTCCGGCTTTAGGTCCAACCGCGCCCGCGGGTGGTGCCTCCTGGTAGTCACGGCGGGCCTGTGGAGCTTCGGATGCACGGCGTTCAACCCGGCCTTCCTGGAGGTCGTCGATGTCGGCAGCTCCGCCGACTTCGCGACGATCGACAACGCGCCGGGGCATGTCGTGGTTACCTTCATCAACAATGCCGAAGTCGACGAACGGCTGTTGAATTACCTCCTGAGCGCTGGCGGCCTAGTGCTGTCCGACGCTGAACGCCGCGCGCTGCGGCCGCGCATCCGCTTCCGCGTGCTCGTCACTTTCCAGGGCGGCGCGACGATGCCGATCGAATTCATCGACGGCGCGGCGAACCTGATCGACCAGCGTTTCGACACGGATGCGGAAACCGACCTCAACCAAAATGACCTCAACAACGTGGTCGTACTCTGTGATGTGCAAAGCGTAGAGCTCCTGCCGGGGTCGCAGGTCGAGGTCTTCGTTCCCGTAGAGTTGATCGAGTATCGCCAGATCCGCGTCGGACTGATCGGCGGCATTGTGCTCCAGACCGCCTTCGAGGTGAACCAAGTGTTCCCCCCGGCGTTCAGAGCGCTCAATACCGACACGGTCGATAATGACGGCAACATAGTCCTGCGGCAGAACATCGGGATCCGAGATGTGGCCGCTCCGGTCCCCGAACCACTTTGCGGTTCGGTTATCTCGATCGTCCTCAATGGCTCGCTCTCCGTCCCGTTCCTCGACGGTGTGGACGACGACCCGAGTTACGACCAAGGCGACCTGCAAACGGTCGGTGGCATCGGCGGCCGCTACGAGTTCATCGTTACCGTTCACTAGAGGAAAAAGGCAGCCGCAATCGCAGCCGTCATCACGGCTATTCGGAGACGGAAACTTGAAACGGAATGTACTCATCGCAACGTGTGTCGTTGCCATCGCCCTCGTGATGAGCGGCGGGTGCGGCGGTGCCGAGGCTTGGTTGAACCCGGCGTTCGTCAACACCTTCATCGGCGGACAGTTCCCGGTCACGCCGGGGCCGTCGTCCGCCTACGTGCTCGTTCGCGTCAAGAACGAGACGTTACAGAACGCCGAGTTCATCGTCACCTACGAACAAGAGGTCATCGAGGCCGACGACGACGGCAACTTCCTGTATGACGACTTCGGCAATCCGGTGACACGCATAGAACGGACCACGACACGGCTGTCGACGTTCCCCGACGCGCCCGCGAACGACTCTGGCTTGTTGGTTGACTGCAGCGTCTTCCCGGTTCAGCGGATCGGGCTCGGCGAGACTCTGCTGGGAGAGGATGCCGCCGTGCTCATCGGCGGAGCCGGACCGGGCGGCGCCGGCGGCGTGCGCGTCACAGCCCAGACCCTCAACCCACTGTCGCTCCTCGCGGGTAACTTCAACTGCGGCGACACCGTGATCTTCCGGGCATTTCGGAGCACAGGCGTCGCGGGCGGTGTCGCACTGCAGTCGTTCGTCCAACCCGGCTCGGAACAGCCGGGGGCCTTTTCCGGCCCCAGCACTTTCGTCTCATACGATCAGGTCCTCGAACTGCATCAACGTGAGGATGAACCCTAGGCGATTCGCCCGTCGATCGATGCGCCGCAAACCGCGGGCTAACGGATGAGTCCGGCTTTCACCAGCCAAGGCGAGGCAAGCCATGACAAGAACGCGAATGACACGGTGGTCCAGAACAATCGTCGCGGCGCTCGCCGGCGGTAGCCTCCTCGGGGCTTGCGACGCGCGCGTACGGGATGCTTTCGTCCAGGGAAGTAAGGACTACCTCTTCAACACGCTCCTTAACCCATTCACGATCACTGAGTCCCTTTTCCCGACCTCGACCGACGAGACCGATGGGACGGACGAGACGGTGGACACAACGACCGAGTAGCTCCCGCCCGCCAGATCGGTCGTCCACGTCCGATTCCGCCGCGCTGGACGTCCGGTAATCAGCTCTATGCCCGGCCTGCGCTGCCCCGCGATCTCCCTGCGCAGGGCCGGACACGCGGCCCCGGCCAGCGCGAACGGCAAATTGAGAATTCATCTCAATTTATTGCGAATATCGCTGGAACGACCTCCACCTGACGATATACTGTTTATTAGTCACTCGGCAACGTCGCGCCGCTTCGCTCTAGGCATCAACTGCATCCGAGGCGCAAGACGGGCGTTTTGAGTGCCGCAGTGACCGTTGATCGATCCGGCGCACGATACCGGGTCGAGCCGCCGGCAGCTTCGAGGGCCGGCGGAAACCGGAGATGCAGTCTCAAATAGGCTGCCAAAACACGCAGTCCGGCCGAACTGGTCGGGCCATGCGATGCACACAGGGGGTGCGAGGCATGCGCGGCAATTCGTTGTTGGCGTTGAACGCGGGTGAGTCCGGTACGGTGTTCGGAATCGTGGGCAATCAGCTCGCGGCGAAGCGCCTGGCAGACATGGGTTTTGTGCGCGGCGCTCGACTCGAGATGGTGAGGCCGGGAGCGCCCTGTATCGTTCGGATCGACGGTGCGTGCGTGGGCCTCGGCGCGGGGCACCAGGCCAGCATCGCACTCTCCTGAGCCATCCGACTCCGCCGCCCAAACCGGTTCGCAACATGACCGGCTATCGCGACACGCGCCTTGCGAACCATGCTGCAACCACTGACGGGACGCTCGCCTCACCGATGTCAACGACACCCTCGCCTGACGTCCTGAACCCACCCAAGACCGTCGCTCTTGTCGGCAACCCGAATACCGGAAAGACCACGCTGTTCAACGCCCTGACCGGGTTCCGCCAACGCGTCGGTAATTACCCCGGCATCACGGTCGAGCGCAAGACCGGCGCGATCCGCCACGAACTCGGCGAGACGCAACTCCAGGCGATCGACCTGCCCGGTGCATATAGCCTCAACGCGCAGTCCGCCGACGAGGCCGTCGTGCTCGAGGTGCTTTCCGGGCACGACCCGTCATCTCCCACGCCGGACCTTCTGGTCAGCGTGGTCGACGCCACGAACCTCGCACGGAATCTCTTCTTCACAAGCCAGCTCCTCGAACTCGGCATGCCGGCTGTCGTCGCTTTGAACATGGTGGACGCAGCCGAGGCCAAGGGCCTGACCATCGACGCCGAAGCGCTCGCACTGGCGCTGGGAGTGCCCGTCGTGCCGGTCGTCGCGAGCAAAGGGATCGGCGTAGACTCGCTCAAGAAGGCCGTCATCGACGCGCTGGCCGCCCCCGTCACGGCACAGTGCCCCAGCTTTCCGGCCTGCGTGTGCAGCGAACTCGACGGGCTGTGCGAATCCGTCGGGCACGCGGACGGTGAGTGCCCTACCGCTGGCGCTCCGTCGGAGCGCGCCGCCCTGCTCCAGACGCTGCTCGACCCGGGCGGACACCACGAAGAGCAGTTGATCAAACGATGCGGTGTGCGGCTGGCGGATGAGTTGGCTCAGCGCCGTCAGCGCATCGCCGATAGCGGCGAGTCCATCGTAGAAGTCGAGGCGAAAATCAGATACGCCTGGATCGAACGCGTGGTAGGCGACGTGGTAAAGCGCGTACGACCGCCACGGAAGCCCCGCACCGAAAAGGTGGACAGCGTCCTGACGCACCCGATCTACGGATTCGTGGCCCTGATCGTGGTCATGACCGTGTGCTTCCAGGCCGTCTACACGTGGGCCGGTCCCCTGATGGAAGCGATCGACGGTGTCTTCTCGCAAGTCGGGGCGTGGCTAACCGCCGTACTGCCAGCCGGGCCCATCCAGAGCCTGATCGTCAACGGCGCGGTTGCCGGCGTCGGCGCGGTGCTGGTCTTCCTGCCGCAGATTCTAATCCTTTTTCTGTTCATCGCGATCCTGGAAGATTGCGGCTACATGGCCCGAGCCGCCTTCCTCCTCGACCGCACGATGAGCAAGCTCGGCCTCAACGGCAAGTCCTTCATCCCGTTGCTCTCTTCGTTCGCCTGTGCGGTGCCGGGCATCCTGGCGGCGCGCACGATCGAAGACCGGCGAAGCCGATTCGTCACGATCATGATCGCTCCGCTGATGAGCTGCAGCGCCCGCTTGCCGGTATACACCCTGTTGATCGCGGCATTCATCCCGGCCAAGCCACTGCTGGGCGGGTTCATCGGGTTGCAGGCGGCTGTCATGCTCGGGTTGTATGCGCTCGGCGCGATCGTCGCCGTCGTCGTCGCATTGATCCTGCAGCGGACCGTCCTGCAAGGCGCCGCACCGCCGTTCCTGCTCGAGTTGCCGAGCTACAACCTGCCCACACCGGCGACGGTGCTCTATCGCGTGTACGAACAGGGCCGCGAGTTCTGCATCTCCGCCGGCACCGTCATCTTCGGCGTGTCGATCGTGGTGTGGGCCTTGGGCTACTATCCGCACCCGACATCCATCGCCGCCGACCACGAAGCCCAGCGAATCGCCGCACGCCAGTCCGCGCCGAGCCCCGAGTTCCTCGATATGCGCCTGACCGAGATCGATCGGTCGGAGGCGGGCAACTACCTGCGCCACAGCCTGCTCGGCCGCATGGGCAGGTGGATCGAGCCGGTCGTCGAACCGCTCGGCTGGGATTGGCGGATCGGGACAGCCGCCATCGCCTCCTTCCCGGCACGTGAGGTCGTCATCGCAACCATGGGCACCATTTACAACCTCGGCGACGATCAGGACGAGAACTCGATAGGCATCCGCGCCAAGCTGCACAGCGCATCGTGGCCCGACGGCCGCCCGATCTTCAACACCGCCGTCGCCCTGTCCATCATGGTGTTCTTCGCGCTGTGCTGCCAATGCGGGGCCACACTGGCAACCATCAAACGCGAAACGAACTCGTGGCGATGGCCGTTGTTTACCTTCGCTTACATGACCGCGCTGGCCTACGTCGGGGCCTTGGTGACGTACCAGGTCGCCAGCAGGTTGATCTGAATACATGGGCGTACAAGACATCATCGCCATCACGCTCGCCATCGCCGCTCTGGCGTTCTTGCTGCGCATCCTGTGGCGCAACATGAACGGGAAGGCAGGCTGCTCGTGCGGATCAGCCGAGGGGCAGGCCCAGTGCCCGGCGTCGAAGAATCGGACGGGCCTGAAGCAAACGCCACTAGTCTCGCTGAACCCCAGCGACGATACGACCGCCTGACGAATCCCACGTCCCCCCTCCGACAAATCCGCAAAAACGGTCAAGCATCCGTACTGTGCCCGTGCTACGATTCCTTCCGAGGAGTACGAGATGAAGCCGACCACCGAGCAAGACTACAGGCAGCGAATCCTTGCGGCCCTCGTTCACATCCAGGGCCACCTCGACGAGGCTGTCTCATTGGAGGAACTGGCGAAGGTCGCGCACTTCTCGCCCTACCACTTTCATCGCGTCTTTCGCGGCATGGTCGGCGAATCGGTCATGGCCCACGTGCGACGCCTGCGAATCGAACGAGGGGCATACCGCCTGAAGTTCTCCGAACAACCCGTGACGCGAATCGCCTTCGAGGCCGGCTACGAGACGCACGAGGCCTTCACGCGAGCCTTCAAGGCCATGTTCGATGAGGCGCCCTCGCGATTCCGTGAGATCCACCGGTCACTGCCGACGCCGGCCGCGGAGTCCGGCGTCCACTACGATCCGGACGGAAAGGTGGCTGAGTTCGCCCCCATCCCGGCCCAGGAGCCGCCGCCCGACGTGCGAGTAGAGAAGGTCGATTGCCTGCGCGTGGCCTTCATGCGCCACGTCGGACCGTACGATCAGGTAACGCAAACCTGGGGCGCGCTGATCGCCTGGGCACAACCCCGCGGCCTCGTGGGACCGTTCATGATGATGCTGGGCATCACTCACGACGACCCGGAGGTGACACCGCCCGACAAGATCCGCTACGACGCCTGCCTGCTCGGCGGCGACGACCTCGAGCCTGAAGGCGACGTGGGCGTGCAGAGGATCGCAGCCGGGGACTACGCCGTCGCGCGGCATCGCGGACCCTACGAGAAGCTCGGCGACACCTACGCCCACCTCTGTGGGCAGTGGCTGCCAACCAGTGGCCGCACGTTCCGCGCGGGCCCCGGGTTCGAGGTCTACCGCAACTCACCCCACGACACGCCGGCGGAGAACCTGGTCACCGACATTCACCTACCTCTGGAATCGTAAAGGAGCAACCGATGGCTGCCGCCGAGAAACTCGATCTCTACAAGAAGCACAAGGCTGACTACGTCTTGGCGAAGAAGCCCGTGCTGCTCGACATCGCGCCGGCCTCCGACCTGACGGTGATCGGCAGGGGCGAGCCCGGCTGTCCGGACTTTCAGGCCAAGGTCGGCGCGTTATATGGTATCGCCTACACGCTGAAGTTCGCGAGCAAGGCCGCCGGGCGGGATTACGTCGTCTGCAAGCTCGAAGGTCTTTGGTGGGGCAAGAAGGAGTGCGGCGACTTCTCGAAGGAGCCGCGCGATACGTGGAACTGGAAGATGATCATCCGCGTGCCGGACTTCATCAAGGCCGCGGATGTGAAGGCCGCGACGAAGCAGCTCATCGAAAAGGGCAAGACAGAGCCGTTTGACGAGGTGAAGCTCGAGAAGATCAAGGAGGGTAAGTGCGTGCAAATGCTGCACGTCGGGCCATACGCGGCTGAACGCGAGACCGTCGGAGCGATGCTCGCCTTCGCGGCCGAGCAAGGCGTCAGCTTCAACGGCATTCACCACGAGATCTACCTATCCGACCCGCGCCGCGTAGCGCCGGAAAAGCTGCGCACGATCCTGCGCGTACCGGTTGCATGAGCCGTGCGGTGGCTTGCCTAGCCCGCGAGCTGCCGCCTCCCGAACGCAAAGGGGGGCTGGCGGCGGCACGCGGGCCTGGCAACCTGAGGTGGCCGAACCCACGTCTGTAGCCTTCCGAACGCCGCCTACGGCGTCACGCAGCTCTTGCTGACACCATTTCCTCTCTGGTGTGGCAACGCCTCGACAATTGGGATATGATATGTGGTCAAAATGACTGACCGACCCACCACCACATCCTAGGGGAGCGGCATGGGCACGAGGCTGACAGAGACACTCACTTCGTATCTGAAAGAACGCGGTATACAATCACTAACCGATATTCAAAACCGAGCAATAGAAGCGGGAGTGGCGTTGGGTTCAAGTGCGATCGTCTGCGCGCCCACTTCATCCGGCAAGACACTGATTGGGGAGCTGGCGTTGGCCCACGCGCTGAGCAATGGGCTCGACGCGCTGTACCTCGTTTCTCACAAGGCACTTGCCGAGCAGAAGTTCTCCGATTTTGCTGATCGCTTCTCGGCCGCCGGACGGGAATCGGTGGCAACTGTGGGCATCAGCACAGGGGATCATGAAGAGGGTGATGTCAACTGTCGCCTCCTTGTCTCGACATACGAAAAGGCGTTGGGCTTGATTCTCGCTGGCCGCGTCAAGGTGCCCAGCACGATCATCATTGCCGATGAGCTTCAAATACTTGGCGAAGAGGGTCGTGGGCCGTCGGTTGAGACTCTTTGTGCCCTCATTCGCCACCGAAAACCCCACCAGTTTGTTGGATTGACGGCAACCGTCGAGAATCCTGAGGATCTCGCTGCATGGCTCAACTGTAGAACGGTAAGGAGTGGCCAGCGTGACGTCGAGCTGATTCAGGCGATCTGTTACGGCGGCAAGCAATACACAGTTCGGTTCGGTCAGGAAGAAGGCGTAACCGCGCCGGGCGCATACGGAGATGCTGATCTTCACGGGGTCATTCGACAACTCCTTCAGGACGGCTTGGGGCCAGTTCTTGTCTTTACAGAGTCACGACGGGAGGCGTCGGAAGCGGCAAAGGAGTACAGTGCGCAGTGCCAACGTGCGGCCGGTGGGCTTGAGATATCAAAGCAACTCGAGTTGTTCTCAGAGCCAACGGAATCCTCGCAGCAACTGATGTCCGACGCCGAACGACGGGTCACTTTCCATACCGCCGATCTAACACCCGACGAAAGGTCCGTTATCGAATCAGGGTTCGTCGGCTCGAACTTTGATGTCTGCTTCGCCACATCAACGCTTGCGGCAGGTGTGAATTTCCCGTTTCGAACGGTCATCATCCCCAAGTTGACCTACGAATGGGGGGCACGCGCCGGCAATCGATTCGCTAGGTCCGATTACCGCAATATGTCAGGGCGCGCGGGACGACTCGGCTACCATGAGGACGGCCGCGTGATTCTCCTGCCGAAAGACAGAGCGGAGCTGCAACACGCGAATCAGCTCGTAACGCCCGAGAATGACCGAGTAGTGTCGCAACTCGTAACTCTGAGTATGCGTCGGACGGTACTTGCGCTCGTGGCGGCGCGCGCTGTATCGTCGAAAGACGATCTCACTACGTTCTTTGAGAACACGTTCCTTTGGCATGATGCGGCTGAGAACAACCCGCAGCTCCTTGAGAGTATCATCGCCAAGGCGGTCAAGGCTACTAACTGGCTCCTGGAGAATCAGTTCGTTGAAGAGAGCCACGACACGATTCAAGCAACACCACTCGGCAAGTCCACTTCATTGTCGGGCCTGCTGCCCGAGACCGCGAAGCGATTCGTTGACCTTCTCGCCACTCAATCCAAGCAGATGCAGGAGAACTTTGGAAACTTTGAGGTCGCCCTAATCCATTGGGCCGCAACCTGCCCGGAGTTCGCGGGTGATGTGCCCTCCAGGTTCCTGCCTTGGCCATCGGGGCAAATGAAGCCTGAATCGTCCGTGTTCATGCAGGGAGTGACTTCGGCTGCGGCGTGGGACAGGACCGACAACCGGGTGACGCAGTGCGTTCACGCGATGGGATTGTTCATCCTGGGCGAGGCTGAGCGGAAGATCCGTTTCTTCACGGGAGTATCTGCTGGTAATCTGCATCGACTTGCAATTGATCTCGGCTGGATTCTCGACGGCCTGCGTCGCGTATCTGGCGCTGCCGATCTCGGCTGCCCCCAGGCGTTGACAAACCACATCGGCATGCTCGCCCGACGTGTTCGTTGGGGCGCTCCATCCGAAGCGCTTGATGTCCTCCGAATTGCGACTCGCAAGGGCGTCCCGGGGTTTGGGCGGCAGCGCGTGATGGCTCTGATTGCGAACGGATTCGCCACGGTCATGGACGTGATCGGTGCCGCGAGAGAACGGCTTGTCAAACTGCTGGGCGGAGACCAGAGGACTGACGCGCTCGTTGCGGCCCTGACAGACAGCTTCGATGATGCTTCCGTGAACTTCGAGCGCAAGCACCTTCAGCTTGGACAAGAACTCGGTATCGAGGAGAAGGTTGCCAAATGCAACCAAGCCCTCGGAACCGACTACGAGGACGCGATCCTTGACCTCCTGAGAGCAGAATTGAATTGGTCTATCGATTCACTCGACGATGGAAAACGACAGAACGTGCCCGACATTCTGCTTAGACTTGGGGACACGGCTCTGATGGTCGAGTGCAAGACCGTGACGAAGAAGCCGCCGTTGATTACGAAAGACGACGCATTTGCCGTGTTGCAGAAGGCGGCCGATTATGACTCAGGCATGAAACGGGTAACGCTGGGTAAACCGGATTTTGATGAGCACTCGAAGAAGAAGGCGGCCGCATCGCCGTCAATCACCCTCGTTCCACACGGTGTGTTCATGGAAGGGTTGATGCGGGTGCTGACCGGGCGACTCACGGCCAGTGACTTCGTCGAGTGGCTGGCGGAGCCAGGTGTTACTGACCTCAGCCGATTGCCGGGCACGCCTACGTATGCCGAAACACAAGCGATTTAGCGCGTCGAGTAGGGTGCGGTTCCACCGCACCGATTCCGGCTCGTCCAGATGCGCTCATCAGGGATGGTGCGGCAGAGCCGGACCCTACTCGGACTACACATCCGTCCCCCACCCTTCGGTAGTAACCGAAGGACGGGGCACCCATGCCACGCCACAATTGGACTGAGATTGCCTTACGCGGCTGTGCGGAAGACGGCCATGATGTCCGTCGGTGGCGAGAGGAAGTAACCGAAGAAGGCGAAGAAGAGCGAGCTGGGCAAAAAGAGCTTCGGGCTCAGGAGGAAGCCGTCGAAGGCCAGGTCGACGTTGTTGTCGAAGTACTTGCCGTAGTGAAGCCCAAACCGCACGTTGAGACACGGCACCAGCGTGTTCGTGTAGTTCGTGTGGTAGAGCCGCTCCAGCGTCCAGCCGAGCTCGGTTCCGATCTGAACCAATGCGTAGATCGAGAGGATGTGCGTGTGGTAGGGCTGGTGCAGCGAGTGGACGAAGTCCTCCGGCCGCGACAGGTCCATCGCCGCGGCGTTGGGCGTGCCGATGACGATCTTCCCGCCGGGAGCCGCCCAGCGGCCGTATGACGCGAGCAACTCGCGCGGGTCCTCGACGTGTTCCAGCACGTCCTGCGAGAGCACCACGTCGTACCGATCTTCCAGGACGGAGGCATCGTTGAACTCGTCGCTGTAGGAATCATAGCCGACCGCCCCGCCGTATCCGCGATCCTTGAGAAAGCCGACGACGTGCCCGCTACCGCATCCGTGGTCGAGGATCTTGCTGTCCTTGGTCATGCCGGCGCGCTTGAGGCGTTGCAGAATCTTGCGGTAGACGGCCTTCGCCCGCCAGTCGAACACCAGCTTGTGGAACGGGTAATCGGAGTAGTAGCGGTCGAGGTCGACCTCGTCGCGAGCATGGATCGATCGGCACTTTCCGCATCGCCAGATCGCGAACCGCTCGGTGCAAAAGGCCCGCACGTTGGATCGCACGAGTGCGGTTTCCGGCTGGCCGTTAGCGCCGGCCGCCGTGCCGCACAGGTTGCATGTCTGTTGATCTGCTGTTGCCTGCGTAATCGCGCATCCTCCGCCAAGCGCCCCTGACGGGCGACCCGAATGGAGGATTGTAGCTGCACTTAGTGACTTCGGCTATCCGAGGACCGCAGGGACCCCGAAACGCCGGCGGGTGGCCCATGTCCTTGGGACATGGGGGAGGCGATGACGGGAGCTGGACAGCCCCACCATCTGCCAACGCCAGCGGGTGGTGATCATCGCCTTCCCCACCTCCAGAGGAGGTGGGCCACCCGACGGTCGTTCGTGCCGGCGATCAGGGTTGTCGCCCCATGCAGTTCTACGTCCCCGGGCACTGGTGGGCGAGCCACCAGTGACACCCTTACGGACGACACCATCAACGGCCCGCCTCAATCCAGCCGCTTGATCTTGATGTTCCGATACCACACCGGTTTGCCGTGGTCCTGGAAACCGATGTGGCCGGCGCGCGGCATGTCCTTGTATGGCGTGCGGAACTTGTTCTTCGTGCCGTCGGGGTTCATGTGCGGCTGTGTCCAGCGGTCGAGGTCCATGTCGATGACCTGCTCACCGTTGAGCACGGCGGCGATCTTCTGCCCGTCGCAAAGGAGCGTCACACGGTTCCACTCGCCGGGCGGTTTGACCATGTTCTTCTTCGGTTCGAGGCAATCGTAGATCGCCCCGCAGTCGTGCTTGTCGGGCTCGGACTTGCCGTGCGAATCGAGCACCTGCAACTCGATGCCCGTCTGCACGCAGTCGCCGATGTCACCCGTACGGAAGAAGATGCCGCTGTTGGTCTGCTCAGCCAGCTTGAACTCCAGGGTCATCACGAAGTCGCCGAAGGTCTCCTTCGTCCAGATGTCGCCGCCACCGACGCGCGTCAGCACGCCCTCTTCGACGATCCAGCTACCATCCTTCGCGGTCCAGCCACCCAGGTCCTTGCCGTTGAACAGCTCTTCGAAATCCTTCGCCCAGCCCTTCCTGAAGTAGGGCGGAAGCTCTCGAATCCAGATGTTACGAAAGCCGAGCGGCGTGTCGTGCGACTGGAGTTCGATCTGCCCCCACGGATAAATGGGCTTATCACGATCCCAGTAGTTCTCCAACACCACGTTGTCGACAACGAGCACGTCGTTGAGGTGTACCGTGACGCGCTCGTACGCCATCTTGATGCGGAACGTGTTCCATTCGCCGATCGGCTTGTCGGCTTTGACCAGCGGCTTGCTCGGGTTCTTCTGGTTGTTGTAGAGACCGCCCGATCCCTCGGGCCACTGGGCCGGGTCCCAAATCTGCACCTGCGG
>JAJDDX010000374.1 GCA_029260055.1 Phycisphaerae bacterium | reverse complement strand
AACGAATCCGCGGTCCGCAGAGCGGAGTCTGCATCTCGCCGGTGTCGTGCAGAGTCCGACCTACGTTGGCTGGGTGAGAGGCGCGGACAGATCGCCCGCCCTGTTCGGCTGCATCCCTACGAGCCCGTCCACCGAGGAGTAAGCACATGAACGTTGCCCTCGACCTGCTCCTCCACACCGTAGACCATCCGTGGGAAAGCCTACGCATGGTCCTCAAGAAACACGCCGACGACGACCTCGGAGACCCGCTCGAAAAGGGAACAGCCGCCTGGCACCTTCGCCATATCGCAGAAACATTCCGCCTGCACGCCGACCATGCGTCAGGTAACGCAATCGAATGGCCGGCATTGCCGAACGACCTGGCGGAGCTGCTCGATACAATCAAGGCCGACATCGAAACGTTCATCACCTGGGCCAAGGAATGCCCGTCGGATGACCTCGTGAAGCGACGGATTGAGTACCACCATTCCATGGATCTCGGCGAGATGATCGGCATCATGGGCCGTCACATTGTGTGGCACGCAGCCGCCATCCATTACTGGCTGCTGTGGAAGCGGCCAAGTCGGCCGTCGGCTTGAGTCTTCACAAGTGATGCAGCGATATGGGTCGGGCCCCGCGCGACGGACGGGCAACGTGTGTTACACTACGCCTGGGAGCAATCGTCACATGTCGGACGAGGGTTTCAACAAGAACGATAGTGTAGTCGCGTTCGTCGACGCGGCCCGGCGTTACTGCACGCTGATTGAGTCGCACGCCAGCCTCTCGAAAACGGACTTCGTCATGGGCTGCGCTGAGCGACTCGCGCTGCTCTACGCCCGGGCGGTTGCGCTGCTCGAGGTGGACACCGATGCTCCCAGTGGCACCGGCAAAGGCGGCCCATCCCATGACGCGTGGCAGAAGCTGTTCGATAGCCTTGGCGAGAAGTTCGGTGAGGACAACGCCTACTGGCACGTCGCCGAGCCGTACAAGTAAGGAGGAGCCGCTGCGCACGTGCCTGGCCGACGATCTGGCCGACGTGTATCGCGACCTGAAGAAGGGCCTCGATGCCTTCGGCAGGAGCGACGACAACGATCATCGGGCCGTTGAGGATTGGAAACTCTTCTTCGTCATCCATTGGGGCGACCATTGTGCAAGCGCCCTTCGGGCTCTTAACAGCCTCATCGAACAGCGCATCAGCGAGGACTCTTCGTTCCCGTTTGGTGGGCCGATCGAAGAAGAGACCGATTTTGAGTAGTTGGCGAGTAGGGTCCGGTGTGGGGGCCACGGACGGCCCGCGCAAGAAAGCAGCGCCGCGCGGACGTGCGCGGCGCTGCCTTTATCCGGTAGATCACTCAGCTACCGCCAACGTCAACTGCCGGGATTGCCGGGTTCGCAGTTCTCGGCGCAAGCGACCCAGGCGACACAACTGTTGCTGTAGGTCACGCCGTCGCAGGTAACCGGGTCGTAGATCATCGGGCACTCGATGCCCTGGCGCGGGCAGTCGCCCCAGCCGCCTCCCGCCGCTTCCACACTCGCTCCCGACAGGGCCACGAACATGCCCACCGCGATCACAGCAACCAGACCGCAGCCCACTAGTCTTCGCATAACAGTACTCATGACTCGCTCCTTTTTACCGGCCAAGGACCCGCCACGACAACGCGCCGCGACACGCTTACGAAGTGAAGCGACGGGACTGTACCAAGTGCTCGCGCACCTCGCCAACGTCGATTAGAGAAGAGAATGCCACATACTCGGCACTATCACCTAGGTGATTCCCCTGATATGCGGCGTAGCTGGAGCACGGTTTGATCGGTTTCGGCACGCGACCGCCTCCACCGCGGAAGCGGATCGCCTCGGTGGACACGACCGTGGCAACTTGGATCGGCTCGGTTGCAGTTGCGTAGGGTCCGCTGTGCGGACCACGGATTCGCTTCGATCCGCTGTGCGGACCACGGATTCGTGTCGATCCGCTGTGCGGACCACCGATTCGTTTCGATCCGCACAGCGGACCCTACGTCTCGCCGTGGGCGGTCAGAGCCCGACCTACTTCGGCACGATGTCGGTTTGAAGATTCGGATCGGCGGCCGGCACGTCGGTGGTCTCCAGCCCCAGTTCCGCGCGGACGATGTTGCAGCCCTGTGCGATCGCCGTCGCCTTGAAGAACGCGATCTCTCGATTGCAGCCCTGCCGGCCGAAGCCGCAATCGCTCGATACGATGAGTTGCTCCGGTTCGACGTACTTCAGCGCGGTACGAATCCGCTCAGCCACGTCCTCCGCCCGATCCGCCTGAAGCGACCGATGGCTCACGGCCCCGATGCAGAGCTTCTTGGGCAGCTTGCCCTTGAGCTTCCCGAACAACTCGATCTCGCGCATGTTCCGGTCAGTCATCTCGACGGTCCAGACGTCACCGCGACACTCGTTGAGGTACAGCTCGAACGACTCGGCGTAGCTGTCGTCCTCGATGACGCGCTGCATGTTCGGGTTGCCCCAGCAGGTGTGAATCCAGAGCTCGACATCGTCGAGCCCCTCGACCTCTCGGTTGAAGGCCTCGAGCATGAACTTCACGTCGTCGTGGTCCTTGCCGTACGTATTGGCCCAGAAGTGCAGCGTGGGCTCTTCGATCTGGATGCACCGGCACCCCGCGTCGCGCAGCGCGAGGAGTTCCTTGTTCATCGCCTCGGCCATGTCCCAAATGACCTGGCGGTTGTCCTTGTACTTGTCCGTGTGGATGTCGAGAAACAGGCCCATCACCTGCGAGCAGCAGGTCCCGAACCGCACCGGCCGATCCGCTCGCGCCTGAGCCATGCGCCAGAGCTTCGGGTAGTCGAGCGGGCGATGCTCGATCTTGTCCACGACGTGTGGCCAGCGCCACCCCGTGTATATCTCGTTGAGCAGCGTTCCCGGTGGATAGCGCAACCACGGCGACCGCGTTTCTTCGGATTGCAGATAATCACCCTCGAAGCCCGCCCAGCGCTGCAGCGGATAGTGATGCCAACTTCGCCCGGCGTGGTCCTCGTCCAGGTGGAAGTCGCCGTGCGTGAGGATGTCGAGCCCTGCCCGGCGTTGTTCGCTCAAGACCACGGCTAATGCATCCTGCAGCTTCTCCCGATAGCGAACGTTCATCATGGTCGTATCGAGCGGGCTGCCCCACATGCTCACGTCGAACCACCTGGGCCGGGGCCACGATCCTGTCACTGTAGCGGGCAAGGTCAGGTCAGCGGTTACGGTGAACATGGCGCGCCTCTTGCGGCCCTTTGCCGAATGAACTCTCGAGCCGAACGCACGACGGACCTCACCGTGCGATCATGGGCTCATCTTCCCACGTGGCGGGCGGCTCGGCAATGTGCCCTTGCCGCAGCCCGCGTAAGCCTCCGCGTTCAGATAGGACCGTCAATCAGTTTTCCCGTCCGAACGGAACGGCGTCAGCGCATCGCCCGAACCGGTCGGCCACGATGTCGAAGGGCGAGGCTCAACGCTCCAGCAACTCCTTGAGCTTCTCGAACGCCGCACCCCACGCGTTGCGCAGACCGTCAGCCTCCCCGCGATTCTGGATGCGCTGGTGGTTCAGAGTGATACCCGTCTTGCCTTTGCCCTTGTCCGCAAAGGCCACGTCAACGCGCGTGGACGCCTCGGCCTTGGCATGGTTCCAGGTAAACCGCAGGTCCTTGTCGGCACGAACGCGAAGATACTCACCGCTGTTGCCGCCTTCGTCCTCGAACGCCCCGCCGTCGGACACCTTCGCCTTCATGCCGGAGCCGTACCACTTCTTGAGCGGCGCGGCGCCGGTCCACGCCCTGTAGACATCGGCCACCGGAGCGACGATCGTCTTGGTGACGCAGATGTTATAACCCTCGGCCAAGCCATCCTTCTTGTTGACCACGCCGTGTGACCGCTCGAACTCGACCCACGCAGTAGTGGACCACCACATGTCTTTGCCCATCTGGTCGTAGAGCCAGTTGATAGCGTCGCGACGTTTCTGGTCTGTTCCGCCGCGTTTGTCCAACTCGGCGATCCACTGCTTGAGTGTCTTGCCGGTCGCCTTCTTGCAGGCGGCGTCGGTGACGGGATGATCGGATTTGTATGCGACTTTCATAGCGTCTTCCCTCGCGTCTCGGCCTCCATGATTCAGGATGCTTCAGGCAGGATTGTAGGGCATGCGCAGGCAAACGTCAGCGCACATTTTGTACGGTGCGCCCCAGAGGCACCCAGTGGCGCCACGGAGACTCTGCTGGATGAACCTCGACGCCGACCGCGCGGCAAGGTGCTCCGGGCGGCCGGACGCGCATCTTCCCACCGGTCGACCCGCGCGGCAACCGGGGGCGTATCACGTCGGTCGGGCTCGCGTAGAGATGTGGCACTGCACGGAAACGGGCGATGATCGTCGTTTCGGAGCCGGCAGGAGCGTTATTGGGGAGCACCACAAACGGAACAGGAGAATTGTACTTGGAATCGGCGATGCCGGATGGAATTGGAGGGTCCCATTCGGTAGAATGACGACTGCAGTTCGCCGGAATCGAGAAACCGATACTAAAGAGGAGAGAGCCATGAGGTCCAGTTATTTTGGTGCCTTCGCCCTGATGGCGCCCTGCGTGTTGACGTTCGTTGGCTGCACCCCGAGTTCCGGAGGTTTTGGTGATGAATGCGAGCTTCCCGTCGGCTTGGAAGTCGTCTCTATGTCTCTCGACGAGGATGAAGCCGGGGAACTTCCAGCCACGGGGGAACATGGTTTCAGCGTAACGGTGGAGCTGAACCGTGCCATCACGAGCGACGAATCGCCGGTCCTTATCTGCTATGCGGTCAGAGACTCTGAGTTGATCGGAGGGTTGCCTTTGGCTGTCGGGTTTGTCGGCGTCTCTACGGCTGACGACGAGACCATCACACGGGCGGAAAGCTTCAATATGACCTGCGACGGTGGTGATGTGGCCGGCAGGGCCGTCACGAGTCTCTATGACATGGACGATTGGGATCGAAGCAGCGGTGAGCGAAGTACAAGGATCTATGTCCAGCATCTTAACGGGCTCAGGACGTTCTTGGGCCTCACCGTCGGGATTAGCGGAGAATCGTCTAATCGGATCCGCATCGAATGCCCGAGCTGATTGAGGAGACGGATCGAAAGATCCGTAGAGCGCGCTATGTGGGCCCTACATTCTGCTATCCGTGGGCTTGCTCACGCGCTTGACTGCTCCAATCCCAGTTCGCCCGCGATCGACTTGAGCGCTTCGATGCAGTTCGTGATGTGATCGGCAAGGAGAATCTCCAATAACTCCGCGCCTGCGTGGATGTCCTCTCGCGACACGGCGGCTGCGAAGGAGCGCTGCTTGATCTTCTTCGTGATGCTCTTGGCCTTCATCCCCTCGAGCCGCTCGGGACGGACCAGGGCGGCTGCGTAGATGAAACCGCAAAGCTCATCCACGGCGAACAACGTCTTGCGGATGGGCCGGTCGCGCGGGTAGTCGTCCAGGTTCCACGGCACGTGGGCGAAGATGGCTCCGATGATCTCCTCGTCGAAACCGGCTGCCCGCAGGATCTTGGCTCCTTCTTGCGTGTGCTGGGGCGGCTCTGGCCAACGCTCGTAATCGAAATCGTGAAGCAGGCCGGCGATGCCCCATTGTTCCTCATCTTCGCCGCCCAGGCGGGCGTAGTGGCGCATTCCCGCCTCGACACAGAGGCCGTGGCGCACCAGGGCTTCGCTCTTGGTGTATTCGTTGAGGATTTCCCAGGCCTTCTCGCGGTTCATGTCGGGCCTCCGCCGCAGACGATTTGCGTTTCCTTTTGACGCTCCCGAAGTCGCAGGTATCATCGTACAAACGTCGATCGCGCTGTCCACCGGGCGAAAGCGAGGGAGCCGCATTGCAGGATCACGAACGAGCGACATTCAACGGCTCGGAGCTGGCGGTTGTCTTGAGCCATTACGATCTCGGCATCATAGAGTCGATCACCGACTTCGACCGTGGCTCGCGTCAGAGCCCGAAAGCCGGGATCGTCTCGGCACGAGGCAAGTTCCTGCTCAAGCGCCTTGCACCCCAGCGGGCCGACGGCGACCGCGTCAGGTTCGCCCACCGCGTGCAACGATGCCTCGAATCCGCCGGCTTCCCCACGCCCAAGCTGATCGAAACACGGGATCGACTTCACACGTTCGTCCAAACCCGGACGCACATCTACGAGCTCTTCACCTTCATCCCCGGCCACGCCTATCGGCAGACGACCGAAGAGATCGGCGACGCCGGCGTGCTACTCGCGCGGTTCCACGAAGCCACAAGCGAACTCACCGCATCCACGACCGTGGCTGAGCCGCGCGGCGATTACCACGATTCACCCGGCGTGCGAACCGGGCTCTGCGCAATCGCGTCGAGCCTCGCTACTCACGAGAGTTTCTGCGGTGATGAGAAGGAGCTTCCCGCGCTGACCGATTTTCTACTCAAAGCGTACGACGCAGCCGCCGAGGCGGCCAACCAGCTCGGTTTCGCCGAGTTGCCCATCCGGCTGACCCATTCCGACTGGCACCCCGGCAACCTTCTGTTTCGCAAACAGCGCGTGGCTGGGGTCGTCGATTTCGACTCGGTGCGATGGTCGCGGGTCGTCGCCGACGTGGCCAACGGCGTGCTTCAGTTCTCGATGCTGTCCGGCGGTGATCCTTCGACGTGGCCCGAGTACGCCGACGAGGATCGCTGGGCCGCGTTCACCACGTCCTACGAAACCGTTCACGCTCTTTCGGACACGGAGCACCGCTGCATACCGCATCTGATGAGCGAAGCGCTCATCGCCGAGTGTGTACCGCCGATCGCCCAGACCGGCTCGGTCGGCCCTTGGACTGGCTATCGCGTTTTGCAGATGGTCCGCCGCAAGGTCGAGTGGCTCGCCGCCAATCACGAACGATTGGCCCGCGTCGTAGCGACGTAGTGCTACGTTGCACATCACATGATGCATGGCATGGGCAAGCAGCAGCTTGCCCGTGTTCGTCGGGTGGCCCACCTCATGAGCGAAGCGGTGAGGTGGGGGAGCCGATGACAGGCGCTCTGGGCGCCCACCACCGCCGCATGCGACCAAGGCTCGCATCTTATCGGGCGGCGGGCGCCTGTGGTGAACGACGCCGTTTTCGGGTATCCTTCCCGCATGGCTTCGGCAGACGCTCGTCAATTCGCGATCGAAGTGGCCCGGATCATCCACGACAACAAGTGCGGGGATGTGACCGCCCTCGATCTGCGCGGCATCAGCCCGGTCACAGACTTCGTGCTCATCGGGACCGGCACGTCCGATCGCCAGATGCGGGCCGTGGCGGACCTGGTTATCGAATACGGCAAGAAGGTCGGCCAGAGACCCTACGGCTTCTGTGGGTATGACAGCGCCGCCTGGATCATCGTTGACTACGTCGATGTGGTCCTCCATGTCTTTGCGAAGCCCTACCGAAACTACTACGATCTGGAGTTGCTCTGGGGCGACGCCCCGAGGGTCGAGTGGACGCGGTCCGAATCGGCCTGACCCTCGCACGGACGGCACGGTCGGACTTGCTCCCGCTAGGCTCGTGCGCGCGATCAGGCAGATCGACGCCCGCCATGGAACCGTGAAGCGAGGTTTGGATTGAAATCGATTCTGAAGGAACTCTCGAACCGCGTGCGCGAGGCAATGACACAGATCGGCGCCGACGGCGACCCGCTTCTCGCAACCGCCCGCGATCCGAAATTCGGCGACTACCAGTCCAACTGCGCCATGGGGCTTGCCAAGAAACTCGGCAAGAAGCCCCGCGACGTGGCCGCCGAGTTGGTGGCGGCGATCAAGGTCGACGACATTTGCCAGCCGCTCGAGATCGCCGGACCCGGCTTCATCAATATGCGCCTCAAGCCGGAGTACGTCGCTGAGTGCCTCGGCGCGGTCTCGCCTGAGGACGCAACCGGAGAGGATCGCCTCGGTATCCCGAAAGCCGCCGAGCCGCAGACCGTTGTGATCGACCTGTCCAGCCCGAACCTCGCTAAAGAGATGCACGTCGGGCACCTTCGCAGCACGGTCATCGGCGACTGCGTGGCGCGGGTCCTCGAATTCGAAGGCCACAAGGTCCACCGAGAAAACCACGTCGGCGACTGGGGCACGCAGTTCGGCATGCTCGTGGCACATCTACGGCGCGTTAGACCGGAAGTGATGGACTCACCCGACGACCTCGAAATCAGCGACCTCGAATCGTTCTACGTCGAAGCCAAAGCCCGCTTCGACGCCGACGATGACTTCAAGACCGAGTCACGTGAAACGGTGGTCGCGCTGCAGAGTGGCGACGAGGCGACACGCCGCATATGGAAGGCCTTCTGCAACGAATCCCTCCGCCATTGCCACGCGATTTACGACATGCTGGGCGTGGAGCTTCAGGACCGCGGCGAAAGCGCATACGCCGACCTCATGAAGGATGTGATCGCCCGGCTCGACACGGCGCGTGACGCCGGCCAGGCCGACTTCATCCGCGAGTCGGACGGGGCGCTCTGCATGTTCCTCGACGGCTTCACGGCAAAAGACGGCGAGCCGCTTCCGCTGATCGTCCGCAAGTCTGATGGCGGTTTCAACTACGCCACCTCGGACCTGGCCACGATCATCCACCGCATCGAGTCACTCGGCGCGACGCGCATCATCTACGTGGTCGGATTGGCTCAGAAACAACACTTCGAGATGGTCTTCGCGGCGACTCGCAAGGCGGGATGGGCCGGCGACCATGTCTCACTCGAGCATCTGGGCTTCGGCAACATGCTGACAGCCGGCGGTCGACCCTTCAAGACGCGCGAAGGCGGCACGGTCAAACTCAAGGCGCTGCTCGACGAGGCCATCGCCCGTGCCCGCACGACCGTCGAGGCACAGTTCTCGCAGGAGAGTGACGGTCGACCGGCGCTCGGCGAAGACGAGATCGACGCAATCGCTAAGACCGTCGGGCTCGGAGCGGTCAAATACTTTGATCTGTGGCACGCCCTGAACAGCGACTACAAGTTCGATCTGAACACGATGTGCTCACTGGAGGGCAACACCGCTCCCTACATGCTCTACGCCTACGCCCGCATCCGGTCGATCGGACGCAAGGCCGGTATCGACTTTACGACGCTAGCCACCGATGCTCCGCTGTCACTGGAGCACCCGGCTGAGATCGCACTGGCCACGAAACTGGCTCACTTTCCCGAAGTACTCGACGTGGTCTGCCGCGACCTGCACCCGAACGTACTCACCGAGTATCTCTACGAGCTCTCCAAGACCTTCAGCCGCTTCTACGACCGAAAGGTCGGCGTCAGAGTGATCGACGCATCGCCGGACGAGGTGCGCATGTCGCGCCTACGCCTGTGTGACCTGACGGCGCGCATTATCAAACTGGGTCTGAAACTGCTGGGCATCGGAACGGTCGAGCAGATGTGATGCTCGGTAGGTATCCGCGCCCCGCCCGCTTGGGCGGGACTAGCCGCTTCGGGCAGACCTACGTACCCATGTACGGAATCAGCGCCATGAACCGCGCCTGCTTGACAGCCGCCTTCAGCGACTTCTGCTCTTGCGTGTTCGTGCCCGCGCGCTTGCGGGACATGAGCTTGTTGCTGGCCGTCAGGAACTTGCGAAGCAGTTCGACTTCCTTGTAGTCCAGGATGGGGCCGACCCAATCCTTACCGGCGCGGTCGGGAAATCGCAGTTTCGTCCGTCGTACGTTGCTGGTCTTTTCTCTGCCCATGTTCAGCCTGTCTCTGCGGTGCTAGTCGTTCTCGTTCTTCGCCGTGCCCACCTGGCTCATGACCCGATCGAACGCCTCCGGCTCCACGACCTCGGAATCATCGATCAGCATGATCGGAATCCCGTCGCGAATCGGATAGCGGCGACGCGTCTCCCGGTCGGTCGAGTAGATCCAATCGTCCAACTGAACGACCGGAGCGTGCGACACCGGACACGCCATCATCTTCAGCAGACCTTGATCGATCGCGGTCATGAATCTCGCCGTCGGGCCCAAACCCGTCCCCACGCCAAAAAGACCCACGTCCACCTGGCGCGTAGCCCCGCATTATAGCCGCAGCCACGCCCCATGCAACAACCGCGGTTCGGCTCACCGGTCCCGGCGCTGAGCCCCGGCGGGTCGGAGTTTTGACCGACCCCCCAAACCTGCGTATATTGGTGGCACCGTACTGACAATCCCCTGTTTGACCACCTGGATAGGTAACGGATTCACCATGACTACAACAGCTAAAGGTAACGCTTTCGGAGCCCGCGGAACCCTCTCCACCAGCGGCGGAGATGTGCAAGTCCATAGGCTATCAGCACTTACAAACGCCGGCGTCGGCCACGTCGACCGCCTGCCCTTCTCCATCAAGGTGCTGCTGGAAAGCGCCCTCCGCAACGTGGACGGCTTCGTGATCACCGAGGAGGACGTGGCGGCTGTCGCGAATTGGGACGCCAAGGCCGTCGCCAAACGCGAGGTGCCCTTCATCCCGTCCAGAGTGCTTCTTCAGGACTTTACCGGCGTGCCGGCTGTCGTCGACCTGGCGGCCATGCGGGACGCTCTGGCCTCGCTGGGCGGCGACCCCAAGAAGATCAACCCGCTGGTCCCGGTGGACCTCGTCATCGACCACTCGGTGCAAGTCGACGCCTTCGGCTCGCCCGACGCCCTCGAAATCAACGCCGATAAGGAATTCGCCCGGAACAAAGAGCGTTACGAGTTCCTCCGCTGGGGGCAGGGCGCCTTCAACGGCCTCCGCGTCGTGCCGCCCGCCACGGGCATCATCCATCAGGTCAACCTCGAATACCTCGCCTCCGTCGTGGCGACGAAGTCAGTAGGCGGCACGACCGTAGCGATGCCCGACAGCCTAGTCGGCACCGACAGCCACACGACCATGATCAACGGCCTGGGCGTCGTCGGCTGGGGCGTGGGCGGCATCGAGGCGGAGGCTGTCATGCTCGGCCAGCCGATCTACATGCTGCTTCCCGAGGTGATCGGGTTCCGCCTGACCGGCCGGCTGCCCGAGGGCGCCACCGCGACCGACCTCGTCCTCACGGTGGTCCAGATGCTTCGCAAGAAGGGTGTCGTGGGCAAGTTCGTCGAGTTCTTCGGTTCGGGCGTCAGCGCGATGAGCCTCGCCGACCGCGCGACCGTCGCCAACATGGGCCCGGAATACGGCGCGACGATGGGCTTCTTCCCGGTCGATGCCGAGACCGTACGGTTCCTCCGCCAGACGGCCCGCGACGACAGCGTGGTCGATCTGGTCGAACGCTACACGAAAGAGCAAGGCCTCTTCCGCACGGACGATATGCCCGAGCCGGTCTTTACCGATACGCTCGAACTCGACATCTCGACGGTGCAGCCGAGCCTGGCTGGCCCCAAGCGCCCGCAGGATCGCATCCTGCTCTCCGACATGAAATCGGCGTTCGCAGCCGCCCTTCGCGCACCGGTGAAAGAGCGAGGCTTCGCCCTGGACGACGCCGGCACGAAGCGGTCCGCCGAGGTCAAGCTAAACGGCGAGACGACGACCATCACCCACGGCGCGGTCGCGATCGCGTCGATTACCAGTTGCACGAATACATCGAACCCGTCGGTCATGCTGGCCGCCGGCCTGGTCGCCAAGAAGGCGTGCGAGAAAGGCCTGAAGGTCAAGCCGTACGTCAAGACCAGCCTCGCCCCCGGCTCGCGCGTCGTGACGGAATACCTCGATGCCGCCGGCATGACACCCTATCTCGACCAACTCGGCTTCCACAACGTCGGGTACGGCTGCATGACCTGCATCGGCAACAGCGGACCGCTGCCCGAACCCGTGGTCGATGCGATCACCGGCGGTGACCTGATCGCCACGTCGGTGCTCAGCGGCAACCGAAACTTCGAGGGCCGCGTGCATCAGTACGTCAAGGCGAACTACCTCGCGTCGCCGCCGCTGGTGGTGGCCTACGCACTGGCGGGCTCGACCGATTGCGACCTGACCACCGAGCCGCTGGGCGTAGGCACCGACGGCAAGGACGTGTTCCTCAAGGACATTTGGCCGACTCAGGCGGAGATCAACGCAGCCATCGAGCAAAGCGTCACACCCGACAAGTTCCGCGAGCAGTACGGCAGCGTCTTCGACGCCAACGAACGGTGGAACAAGATCAGCGGCAAGACGGGCGACACGTACGAGTGGGACGATGCATCCACCTACGTGCAGAACCCGCCCTTCTTTGACGGTCTCACGATCAACGTCGCTCCGATCCAGCCGATCAGCGGTGCTCGCGCACTAGTGATGGTCGGCGACTCGGTCACGACGGACCACATTTCGCCGGCAGGAGCAATCAAGCCGGACAGCCCAGCCGGTAGCTACCTGCAGGCTGCCGGCGTGACGCCGACCGACTTCAACAGCTACGGCTCGCGGCGCGGCAACGACCGCATCATGACGCGCGGCACCTTCGCGAACATCCGACTGCGGAACCTGCTGGCTCCCGGCACCGAGGGCGGCGTAACGACCTATCTGCCCACCGGCGAGCAGATGTCGATGTACGACGCGTCGGTGAAGTACAAGGCCGACGGCACGCCGCTGATCGTGCTGGCCGGTAGAGAATACGGCACGGGTTCGTCACGCGACTGGGCCGCCAAGGGCACGCTGCTGTTGGGCGTCAAGGCGGTCATTGCAGAGAGCTTCGAGCGAATCCACCGCAGCAACCTGGTGGGCATGGGCGTGCTGCCGCTGCAATACAAGGACGGCGACACACGCGACTCGCTGGGCCTGACGGGCAAGGAGACCTTCGATTTCGCCGGCCTGTCCGACGCGCTTCAGCCGCGCCAGGAGATCGAGGTCCGCGTGACCGACCCGGATAGCGGCAAGTCACGGTCGATCAACGTCGTCGTGCGGATCGATACCCCGGTCGAGGTCGAGTACTACCGCAACGGCGGCATCCTCCACACGGTCCTCCGCAAACTCGCGAAGGGGTAGCGGCGAGTTGAGGCCCGGGCATGAGCATGACAATTCAACCTGCCAACTTCTCTGCGTCCTCAGGGGTATTTCAGGATGTTCTAGCGAATTCGATCGCAGTTACCGATGCGATCGCCGCGCATGACGCGCTGCCAGCTGCCCTGATCCACCGTACTTTCTCCGGAGGGGTGTGATGGAGAAGTTCTCGATACAAGCCGTCACGGCTCTGCTCAACGTCACCGTAAATGGGCACGAGGATACACATGGAAACAAGGTCGGCCTGTACCGATCCGGATCAACACTGGAGATGTTCTTTGGCGGCGCGAACATCCCGCTCTCGATCGGCAAGACCTCGCGACTGCCCGCCGCCAGAAACGCACTCGTCGCATTGAACAAATCACAGGCCGATCGCGAGAAGATCGTCGCCCTTTTCGAACAGGTCGCCGATCCGCGGGAGTACCCGGGCGACGCGCCCCTTCATGCTCACACGGTCAAGTACTTGGACGATTTTCTGAAGACGGACGGCTACCAGCTTCACCTAGTCGGCGGCGCGTACAGGCTCCTAGACGTGGCGACAAATCCCGTCGCGGCGGTTGCGCTTCAGGAGGTCGTTAGTAGACTTGAGCTTGAATCCGTTCAACGGGATTTCGATCAAGCCCTGGCTGAGGCGGACGGCAATCCCGAAGGCGCGATTACTGCCGCCTGCTCGACGGTTGAGAGCGTCTGTAAATGTCTCCTGGACGAGATGGGGCTACCCTATCCAGCCAAGCAGGATATCAAGGGCCTCGTGACGGAGGTCGGCAAACACCTGAATCTCTCTCCCGCGCGTAAGGACCTGCCGATTGAATACGGGCAGGATATCCGACAAATCCTGGGCGGACTTTCGAGCGTGACAGGCGGCATCGGATCCCTACGAACTCACGCCGGCGATGCCCACGGTCGGGGAAAACTACGTGTGGCGGCGGACGCGCGCATCGCCCGGCTAGCAATCCACGCAGCCAGCACGGTCTCACTGTTCTTCATCGAAACGTGGCTGAGAAGGAACGAAAACGCCGGCAAAGCGACGGCCTGATTCTCTGCTGGCGGGTGGCCCATGTCCTTGGGACATGGGGGAGCCGACGACGGGCGTGCAACAACTCCACCATCTGCCGGGGCCCGCGGTTGATGATCATCGCGTTCCCCACCTCCAAAGGAGGTGGGCCACCCGACCACGGCGGCGCTCGGGGAACAACACGGGCAAGCTGCTGCTTGCCCATGCCACACGGCCACGCCCTGGCTGGTCCGTGCGGCCCGCTTTCGGCCTCCGCGATGACCGGGTAGAATAGCTCCATGACTCCTGCAACCATCGTCATCGTCGACTTCGGCGCACAATACGTGCAACTCATCGCCCGCCGCGTTCGCGAGAACCACGTACACAGCGTGATCGTACCGCCCGACGCGACGCCCGAACTCCTGCGTAAGCACAACGCCGTCGGGATCATCCTCTCCGGCGGGCCGGCCAGCGTCTACGGCGACGGCGCCCCGCGCTGCCAACCCGACATCCTCGAAATGGGCCTGCCCATCCTCGGCATCTGCTACGGCATGCAGCTAGCCTGCGAGATGCTTGGCGGCGACGTGACCGGGTCCGAGTCGCGAGAGTATGGCCGCACGAGCCTCGAAGTCATCGACCGTGACGTGCTGCTCGCCCACGTGCCGGCGCAAACCACCGTCTGGATGAGCCACGGCGACATCGTCACCAAGCTGTCCGACGACTTCGTGCCGCTCGCCAGGACGGGAAGTTGCCCCTACGCAGCCGCCAAGCACAAGACCAAGACCTTCTACGGTGTGCAGTTCCATCCGGAGGTCACGCACACGCCGGCCGGCGGGCAGATCATCCGCAACTTCGTCTACGATGTCTGCGGGGCCGCCGGAGACTGGCAGGTCGCCAGCGTCGCCGAAAACGCCATCGCAGCCATCCGCGAACAGGTCGGCGAGACGGACCACGTCATCTGCGGCCTATCCGGCGGGGTAGACTCCAGCGTGGTAGCTGCTCTGATCCACAAGGCCATCGGCGATCGGCTGCACTGTATCTTCGTCGACAACGGCGTGATGCGTAACCGCGAGGTCGACCTGGTCGAGGCCACCTTCCGCCAGCATTTCAAGATCGACCTGCACGTAGCCGACGCAGCCGACCGCTTCCTGGACAAGCTCGAAGGGGTCAGCGACCCAGCGAAAAAACGAATCATCATCGGCCACGAGTTCATCGAGGTCTTCAAAGACGCCGCCAAGCAGTTCGACAGCGTCCGCTTCTTGGCCCAGGGCACGCTCTACCCGGACGTGATCGAGTCGGGCCACAGCGTCGGCGGCGAGACGGCCAAGATCAAACTGCACCACAACGTGGGCGGCCTGCCGAAGGATCTTGGCTTCGAACTTGTCGAACCGCTGCGTGATCTGTTCAAAGACGAGGTGCGGCGTGTCGGCGAGCACATGGGCTTGCCCGAGGAGATCGTCTGGCGGCATCCGTTCCCCGGTCCGGGCCTGGCGGTTCGGATCATCGGACCCGTCACGCGCGACCGACTCGACCTGCTCCGTGCAGCCGACGACATCATCATCGAGGAAATCCGCACAGCCGGCTGGTACAACAAGATCGCCCAGGCACTCGGCGTCCTGGTGCCGGTCAGCACGGTCGGCGTGATGGGCGACGAGCAGAGCTATACGGGGCAGAACCTCATCGCGGTTCGTTTCGTCGAGACAGCGGACTTCATGACGGCTGACTGGGTCCACGTGGATTACGAGGTCCTGTCGCGCATCTCGTCACGCATCATGAACGAGGTCAAGGGCATCAACCGCGTGGTTTACGACATTTCTTCGAAACCCCCCGCTACCATCGAGTGGGAGTAGAGGCAGAGACCTGAGCCGCAGGCTTCAGCCGTGCGCGGCCGTCCGCGCACGGCTCGCCGCCCGAACCGCGACGTAGAAGCCCCGGAGGGGCGAAAGGGAGTAGCCCCGGGCGTTGCCCTCGTTGTTC
>JAJDDX010000373.1 GCA_029260055.1 Phycisphaerae bacterium | reverse complement strand
CCTCGGTCGGCGACGACGGGACTTGCCCGTGGACGAGGGGTGGCCCATGTCCTTTGGAAGAATGCGCACGAAGGGCCTCATGCGGCGGGTGGCATGGGCAAACTCGTTTGCCCGTGGACGTTCGCTGTCGGAGAACACGGGCAAGCTGCTGCTTGCCCATGCCATCCATCTTTGATCGTTTGGCCGAGCACTAGAGTTCCGGCACATCGATGATGTGGATTTCAGTGCCGGATCCGTCATCCGGTTTACCGAGGTAGGATTCGAACGCGATCCGACGACCGTCGGGCGACCACGACGGCGCACCGTCATAGCCGTCGAAATGCGTCACGCGCGCAGACGCGCCGCCGGCTACCGGGATCACGAACAGGTTAGCGAACGCGAGCCCACCCTCATCCGAGCTGTAGACGATCCATTCGCCGTCAGGCGAGAAGGACGCATCCGTCTTGTCACCGCTTCCCGTCGTGACGCGGCGCGGACTTAAGCCGTCGGTGTTCATCACCCAGATGTCCCACTGACCATCGGCGAATCGCTGGTAGAGGATCAGATCGCCGGCCGGTGACCAGTTCGGCTGCCGGCAATCAGCGCCGGCGTCCGTCAGTGACACGTACTCGCCGGAGCCGTCAAGACGGTACGACATGATCACGCCTAGATCCTCCACATCGAGCGGGTGCGATTCGAAGACCACAGTCGCACCATCCGGTGAGAGCGACGGCTCGTATGCGACATGCGCTTCACGAGAAGTGACGCGTGTTTCGTCGCCCGAGTCACCGTCCGCGTCGATGACGTAGATCTCGTCATGCGGGTCGCGGGTCGAAGCGAATACGATGCGGTCTGCGGCCGCGTTCCAACTCGAGCCCGGAAGATTGATGTTACCGCTTCCATCGGACACAAACGTCCGGACGGCCCCGCTCGACACCTCGACAATGACCAGGTCGGCCGGTCCGACGTTGTAGCCTTGGCGGAATCGCGTGAGCAGGATGGACTCACCATCCGGAGACCACGCGGCGTTCTGCAGGCTCCCCGCAGGGTCGGTGGCTAACCTTACCGCACCGTCGTCCCGGGCGAGTTCGCCTCCGGCCTGCGGCACGCTCTGTGGAGTGCATCCATGACCAGTGAGAGTAAGCAGGCCAACGACGAGGATCACGCCGCGACTGGTGGCTCGGCTTGTCGGCGCCGCGATACAGTCAATCAGGCGAGTCATGCGCTTGTGGGTGGTCATCACCGATCGCCTCGTCCATGTCTTCCGGCGAGGCGGGCTCGCTGGTGACGTACGTCCCGTCGAACCAGCGACCCAGATCAACCATCTTACAGCGTTCACAACAGAAGGGACGGTATGGGGCTTGCGCCGCAGTCTCAACCGTCAGCGTCTTGCCACAGGTTGGACATTCGTAGATCGGCACGGTCGGCTCCGCGTGGTGGCGCGAACATGGGATGCGGACTCTCGCCAGCCCACAAGAAACACTACTTCTTGTCGGAGCCCTTCTCGGCTTCCTTCTTGGCCGGCTTCGTATCGGCTTTGGCGTCCGCCTTGGATTCGGTCTTCTTCTTGTCGTCCTTGCTGCTCTTGTCGCTCGAGTCGGTGGAGGGCTTGTCCGCGTCCGCGGCCTTCTTATAGCTATCGGACCGGTAGTCCGTCTGGTAGAAGCCGGAACCCTTGAAGATGATGCCGCCGCCGGTACCGATTCTTCGAACGACCGTCACATTGCAGTCACACGTGGCCTCGTCCGACTTCCTGAGCTTGCGGCGAGGCTTCTCGGTGATCGGCTGAAAGACCTCCGTCACGCTTTCACACTGCGTACACTCGTATTCGTACGTCGGCATTCCGGTCGTCCCCTTACGCTTGCTCGTCTACCTGCGCCCCCTCGTCCGGAGCTTCGGCATCGACGGCCTTCGACACGATCACCTTGGTCGGCCGAATCACGCGGTCGCGCAGGCGGTAGCCCTTGGCGACCTCCTCGACGACGGTGCCGGCCGGGTGCTCCTCAGAGGGCTGCTGCAGCATCGCCTCGTGAACGTGCGGATCGAAGGGCTTATGAAGCGCGTCGATCCCCTCGAGCCCGTGCTCACCCAGCGCCTTGACCAGATTGGCATGCACGAGCCGAACACCGTCCACCACAGCCGCCGAATCATCGCCGCCATCCGCCGCGGCCATCGAACGATCGAAATCGTCGAGCACACCCAACAGCGACTGCATCAGCCGTTCGTTGGCGTACTGGATCGCGTTCGACTTGTCGATCGTAGCGCGACGTTGGATGTTCTGCGTTTCAGCCCGGGCGCGCAGAAGGTTGTCTTCGAGTGCGGCGACCTTCTGTTCGAGCGCCTCGACGGGGTCGATCTCGATCTCCGGCTTCGCTTCGGCGCCCTTCTCCGGCGCTACGTCATCGGCCGGAGCCACGACCTCATCGCCTGCCGGCGCGTCACTTGCGGCGTCATCCGCCGCCGGCCGTTTCGGATTCTTGGCTTTTGTCTTCCTCATCGCTCGCCGTCTGTCACATCGGGCGCATCCGGACTCGCTAGCCGGGCTCGCCGCTCAAGTAATCCACTACCTTGTCGAAGAAGCCCTTGGATTCCGGAAGCACGGTCTTGTCCTCCGTCTCCGCGAAGTCCCTTAGCAACTGCTTCTGGTCCTTGCTGAGCCTCTTCGGTATCTCCACAGTCACCTGCACGATCTCGTCGCCCTTGCGCCCGCTGCGCAGATCAGGCAGGCCCAGCCCGCCGAGTCTAAAAAGCTGACCGTGCTGCGAGCCGGCTGGTATCTTCAACTCAGCCTTGCCCGTCAGCGTGGGCACCTCGACCTTGGCGCCGAGAGAGGCCTGCGTGAAGCTGATCGGCATCCGGCACACCAGATCGTTGTTGTGACGCTCCAGGAACGGATGCGGCTTGATCCTTACATAGCAGTGCAGATCGCCGCGCGTCGAACCGTCCTCGCCCGGCTCACCTTCGCCGCGCACCCGGATGGCCTGGCCGTCGTGGATGCCGGCCGGTATCTGCGCCGTAACGATACGATCCTTGACCGTCCTACCGTTACCGCGGCAAGAACCACAGGGCGACGTGATCGTCGATCCGCGCCCCTGGCAGTGTGGACAGGCCGTCACCACGCGTCCGAAGATGGCGCCGAAGCCGGTCTGTTGCTCGACCTGCCCATACCCTCCGCAGGTGTCGCACGACTTGCGCTTCGATCCCGGAGCCGCGCCGCTTCCACCACACTCGTCGCAAAAATCGCGCCGTGCGAATTCGAGCGTCCGCTCCGCACCCGTCGCGACTTCAGCTAGCGTTAGCTCCACCTCGGTCTGAAGGTCGGCACCGCGGCGAGCGCGACGTGAGCCGCCGAAAATATCGGTGAACATCGAGAAGATGTCGTCGATGCCCATGTGGCTGAAGTCGTGTACCCCGGCACCGCTCAGCCCGGCATGACCATACTGATCGTACCGCTGGCGCTTGGCCGGATCCGACAGGACCTCGTAGCCCTCAGCCGCCTCTTTGAACTTGCCCTCGGCCTCCGGGTCGGCCTGATTGCGATCGGGATGGTACTTGTGCGCTGCGCGGCGATACGCCTTCTTGATCTGTTCCGGCGACGCATCGCGCTGAAGACCGAGCACGTCGTAGTAATCACGTTTGCCAGCCGACACTACCATCCCTCGTAAGCCCTGGAGCTCGCGACGCCCTCAAGTCGATTCGCCGGAAATCCAACCATGAAAAGGGGCGAGCCCGCGGGCCCGCCCCTCCGTGGCTTATTACCGAATATCCTTATCGGATCGCGTGGGCGATCTTCTCAGCCTCGTCTTTCACCTCGGTCACCAGCACCTCGGTGGTCAGCAAGAGGCCGGAGACGCTCGCCGCGTTCTCCAGCGCGACGCGCGACACTTTGGCCGGGTCGATGATCGAAGCCTTGACCATGTCGCAGAACTCACCCTTGCGAGCGTCGTAACCGAAGTTTCCGCTCTTTTCCAGAATCTGCTCGACGATAACCTCGCCCTCGCGGCCCGAGTTGGCCACGATCTGGCAGGTCGGAACCCGCAGCGCCGCAAGAATGATGTCCACGCCGATCTTCTCGTCGCCGCGAGCCTTGTCGCGCGCCTTCTCGACGGCGGGGATCGCACGGAGGAACGCCACGCCGCCGCCGGGCACGATGCCCTCCTCGGCCGCCGCCTTGGTG
>JAJDDX010000372.1 GCA_029260055.1 Phycisphaerae bacterium | reverse complement strand
CCATGCCCAGGCCGACCTTGTCGATCCCGTCAAGCGGCGTGCTGCTGCTGAAGCCATCCGGCGAGTTGATGAACAGGCGATTCAGCGCCGAGCTTCGGTTGCCCGTAAACAAATCCACCCACCCGTCCTTGTTCACATCGGTCGGTGTCACGCCGACGCCCTGGGCGCTGACATCGATGATACCGACAGCCGCCGCTACGTTCTGAAACTGAAGACCGCCGAGATTGTGATAGAGGATGTCGTCGCCGATCGCGTTGACGTAGATGTCGAGCAGCCCGTCTCGGTCGAAGTCGATGTAGGCCATGCCTCGGCTACTGCTAAACTCGGTGATTCCGGATGCAGCCGCCACATCGGTAAACACGTAGACACCGCCGGGTCCGACCGGCCCGTCGTTGCGATAGAGCACGTCCGACTCGCCACCGCCGAAGTTTACGACGTACAGATCGAGATCGCCGTCATTATCCAAGTCGCCGAAGGCCGTCCCGACGCTGAACCCCGCATCGCCGACGCCGGCTTCAGCCGTCACATCGGTGAACGCACCGCCGCCGTCGTTGCGAAAGAGGTTGTTGGGTGCGTTGTTGGTCAGGTAGAGGTCCTGGTCGCCGTCGTTGTCGTAGTCGCCCCAGGCAAGCGACTCGTTCAGCACGCCGGGCAAACCGACGCCGGCGGTGGCGGTGATGTCGGTGAAAACCGGCGTACCGGCAAGGGCCGTCTGGCCGATGAAATGAACAGCCAGCAGCGATAAGCCGCAGGCAGACCCCAAGCGCAGCGAAAGACTAGCCATCGCACGACCCTCCTATCCATGGTCCAAGCTACTTATGTCAGATTCAGGAGTGACGGCGACGCTGAAGCCGCGGAACTCCGGCCCTATCCGTCAAACCGATCCGACCGGCGATCGATTCCCGGCGATACGGCGGAATTCGCCCAGTTGTGCAGCCACGACCGCTTCGGCTCGCGAAACGGCGCCTGAATCGCTATCTTGGCCACCATGGACCGAGCCGAAATCTGCGACAAGTTCCTCGATAAGCTCGCCTTCGATCCCTATCCGTTCCAGGAGGAAGCCCTGCTGGCATGGTTCGAGGTGGAAGGCGGCGTGCTCGTCACCGCCCCGACCGGCATGGGCAAGACCCTCATCGCCGAAGCGGCCATCTTCGAGGCCTTGGCGAGCGGGCAACGCCTCTATTACACCACGCCGCTGATCGCACTCACCGATCAGAAGTTCCGTGAGTTCCAGGATCGGGCCGAGGATTGGGGCTTTCCGCGCGACGAGATCGGCCTGATCACCGGCAACCGCCGCATCAACCCCGACGCCCGCGTGCGGATCGTCGTCGCGGAAATCCTGCTGAACCACCTTCTGGCCGGCGATGAGTCCTTCCACGACGTAAGCGGCGTCGTGATGGACGAGTTCCATTACTTCAACGACTGGGATCGCGGCATAGTCTGGGAGCTGTCGCTCGCTCTGCTGCCGGTCAACGTGCGTTTGATGCTGCTGTCAGCCACCGTCGGCAACGCGCCCAACTTCACGGGTTGGCTGGCTGAGGAGTTCGATCGGCGCGTGCGCCTCATTCACTCGGACGAGCGCAGGGTCCCGCTGGAGTTCTCCTGGGTCGAAGACAAGATCATGGCCGAGCACCTGCCGGCGATGCTCACCGAAGCCGACGCCGAGAACCGCACGCCGGCCCTGGTCTTCTGCTTCGATCGCGACGAGTGCTGGGAGGTGGCTGAGCGCCTCAAAGGCATGAAGCTGACCAACCCCGAAGCACGGGCACAGATCGACGAACTCATCGACAAGGCCGACTTCGCCGACGGCATCGGACCGAAGCTTCGACAGATGCTCACTTGCGGTGTCGGCGTCCACCACGCCGGCGTGTTGCCGAAGCACAAGGAGGTCGTCGAGGCGCTCTTTCTCAAGAAGCTGATCCCCTTCGTGATCTGCACCGAGACTCTGGCAGCCGGCGTCAATCTGCCGGCACGGTCGGTCGTGCTCAGCACGCTGCTCAAGGGGCCGCGCGGCGACAAGAAGCTCATCCCATCATCAGCCGCTCATCAGATGTTCGGAAGGGCGGGCCGACCACAGTTCGACACGACGGGCTACGTGCACGTCCTGGCCCACGAAGACGACGTCAAGATCATCAAGTGGCGCAAAAAGTACGACCAGATCGACCCGAAGTCGAAAGACCCGGGCATCATGCGGGCGCGCAAACAGCTCGAACGCAAGAAGCCTTCGCGCCGCAAGACGGTCCAGTACTGGGCGGAAGGGCAGCTCAAGACGCTGATCGCAGCCGGGCCCGCCAAGCTCGCCAGTCGGTCGATGATTCCCTATCAGTTTCTGATCTACATGCTCCGCAAGTCGGGTGTCGTGCAGGAGGTGCGCGACTTCCTCGACAAGCGGTTCGCCGGGCCGCGGAAGCTCGAGAAGTTTCAGGATCAGCTCGACCACATGATCAACAACCTGGCGGCCTTCGGCTATCTCACCAAGGCCGAGGACGGCAACCACGTCACGGTCAACGAGAACATTGAGAAGCTCGTGATGTTCCGCAGCGTCGATCCGCTGTACGGCGTTTTCTTGACCGAGCAGCTCGCACGCGCGAGCTTCGAGGAGAAGGTCCAGGCGATCGAGTCGGTCCTGCCGGTGCCGCCGTCGATCGGCTATCGCGTGCGTCTGCCCTTCCTCGACCCCGGCCCGTTGCAGGCGGAGGTGATCGAGCCGCAGCTTATTCAGATGGGCATCATCACAGCGCGCGTGCAGCAGGAGGAAGAGGAGCCGGACGACGGCATCCGTCGGATGGACGAACGCTGGGACGACGACGAGCCGAGGGAGCCGTCCAACCTGGCAGAGATGCTCAAGGCACTCTTCGATGACAAGCTGGCGTCACCCGAGGACGTGCTGGTTCAGCCCAAGTGGCTGGCCGGTGCCCTGTTTACGATGGAGGGCGACTTCTACAAGTTCACCAAGGCCGCCAACCTGCAAAAGAACGAGGGGCTGGCCATGCGGCACCTGCTGCGGCTGGTGATCTTAGCCGGCGAGTTCGCCCAGTTGAGCGACGGCGACCCCGACTACGAGAAGATCGGCGAGTTAGCGACACAGATCTGCCAGCAGGTCGACCCCAGCTACACCGATCGCTTCTTAACCTCCGACGCCGAGGCCAAGAAACTGGTACAACTCTAGCCGCCGCACCTCACACTAGCCGCAGTACCTCGAATGCCGTCCGCCGTTCCGAACCGCGACCGTGAGGGAGCGGCCCGGAGGCCTTCGGGTTGGTGGAGGTCCGCAGTTTTGTGCGGCGGGTGGGACCCCTTTTTAGGTAGGTCGGGCTCTGCCCGACGAGCAGCTACGACGGCATGAAGAACAGGATGGCCAGCACACCCAGCATCATGACGAGGTACGCTACCAGCGTGTTGTGAGGCTTGGCTCGTAGCGGATCGAGGGCGTCCTCGACCGCGCCGAGCGGGAGGAAGACCGGCGCCCACTCCCGCCAAATCCTACGCAGAATGTCCAAATCGTATTCGTGGCCGCACTCCGGGCAGGTGTGGCGGTGCGGCAGTCCCCTCAAATCGTACGTGCAATGTTCACACATCCGGAACTCGTTATCGAGGGCACGCCGCGCCAACCGGTTCATTCGCAGCCGGCTGATGAGACCGACCGGCACGAACATCACCATCATAGGAAGGAACATACCAAGGATGAAGCCTCGCCTGAAGGAGGCGGGTCCCAAGTACGTCGACACCAGCCTATGCGTCACCATCGCGACCGCCAGCGACGCGAAGAAGTAGACCATTGTCCACCGGATCATTCTCCGGGCCACCTTGGGGTACGTCACCCCGATCCACATCGAATCCGCGATGTCTTCGGCACCGGCTTTCAGCCGAGTGACGGTGTGAGTCCAATACGCGCTGCTCCCGAACCGTATCCAGTCGCGAGGGGCGTCGTCTGATCCCTGTGGCTGCGTTGGCCTTCGCTCGTATGAAGCGAGGCAGGCGGCGGGTAGAAGAAGGCTGCCAAACGCGATGCCGAGCCAGTAGCGACCACGCGGCCATTCGCCGTTCGCCAGCAGGATCGTCGCCACAATGCTACCTGCGCCGATGATGATGCCGGCCAGTAGCGCCACGCGGCGAGCGCGCCGTACGACGGGCGGCAGGCTTTGAATCGGCTCGGACGAGTGAATCATGGTCGACCGCCGTTCGCAAAGAAGTATGCACGATCCCGCACAAGGTTCACGATCATCCTAATCGCCGATTCTCGCTCCGGATACCGGGTTTACCCCGGTACCGCGAGATTCGGACAATATCCGGCTCCGTGCTGCGTTACGCACGATGGGAATGGTCGGCCGGAAGCTACCTACGTTTACGCGACGCACATCAATGGGGAAGATGGTCGGGATGACGCAACCACAACCAACCACACGACGGGAGTTCCTCCATCGCGGGGTGGGCCTCTTCGGCTTCGGAGCGACCGTGCCGAGCTTCATCGCGGAAACGGCGTTCGCCATGGCGGACGAGGCGGCCGCCGCGCAAACCGCCTCACGCCCCGGCGTGCCGGACGATCGCGTCCTCGTCGTCGCGCAACTTGCCGGTGGCAACGACGGGCTCAATACCATCGTCCCGATCCGCGATGATGACTACTATCGCGTTCGCCCGAAACTTGCGATCCCCGCGAAGAAGACGCTCGCCCTCTCCGATGAACTCGGCTGGCATCCCGAAGCGGCCGGCTTCAAGTCACTGTGGGACGAC
Organism: Phycisphaerae bacterium; assembly: GCA_029260055.1. GTDB lineage: Bacteria > Planctomycetota > Phycisphaerae > UBA1845 > UBA1845 > JADFOB01. The sequence goes on along the minus strand of JAJDDX010000372.1, from coordinate 8,354 downwards.
GGGCGGCTGTGTGTCGTGCAGGGCGTCGGCTACCCCAACCCCGACCGATCACACTTCGTGAGCACACGCATCTGGGCGACGGGCTCACCGGACGGCAAGCGCGCAGAAGGCTGGCTCGGGCGATACTTCGACCATACCTGCCGCAGCACGGACCGGCTCGACGCCAAGACAGGCATCGCATTGGTCGACGAGTTGCCGCTCGCCATGCGCGGGCAGCGATTCATGCCGGTCTGCACGGCTCGGCCCGAGCAGTTCGGTCTCGGCGGCGGGCCAAAACGCAAGAAGGGCGGCAAGAGGCGAAAGCCGACCGGTGCAGAGGCCGACGAGCACGCCGGAAAACCGCTGGGCGACTCCAATCTCGACTTCCTACGCCGATCGACCCTCGACGCGCATGCCTGCGCGAAGGACGTCAGGGCGGCTGCCCGCACGACCATCGACGGCGCCAAGTTCCCCGCTACCAGGTTCGCTCGAAGCCTGCGCAGCGTCGCGCGAATGATCGCAGCCGGCATGCCCACCAAGGTCTACTACGTGTCGCTCACCGGCTTCGACACCCACGCCAACCAGACGCCGCGACATGCACGCCTGATGTGTGAGGGCGGCTCGGCCTTGGCCGCGTTCATTGACGCCCTGCGCCGAACCGGCGACATTGATCGTACGTTGGTGATGAGCTTCTCGGAATTCGGGCGCCGGGTCGCGGAGAACGCGTCCGGCGGTACCGACCACGGGCAGGCGGCGCCGATGTTCTTGTTGGGCAGCGCCGTGCGCCCGGGCTTGGTCGGCGCGATGCCGTCGCTATCCGACCTGAACGGCGGCGATCTGAAGTTCCACACCGACTTCCGGCAAGTCTACGCCACGGTGCTTCGTGAATGGCTCGGTACCGACCCCGAACCGTTGCTCGGGCAGGCGTGGCCGGTGATTCGCATCTTGAATGCCTGAAGGCCGTGCTGCCGGCACGTAGCGGCCTTGCGGCGAACCCGGCCCCACGGCGTAGGGCTCCCCCTGCATCCATTCTCCGATGCGTGGGATCAGCCGCCCGCGCCCTGTGGCGGCACACCGGCTCTCCAGTCACTATGGGGGAGCGACCCAGGCATTGCATAGCGGCTGGCTGGGGCGTAGACTGCCGTCGACGCGCCGGTGGAACGGGGGCAATGGCCTTGCACATCGAGGAGCCGGTCGCGGGCGAGCGGTAGCCGGTTTGTCAGGCCGAGTATATCGGCACAGCTTTGGCAGGGATCGGACGTCTCTCCACGCCTGTTCGAAGGAGAACGACGTGCGTATTGCGCTTGTCGCCACGTACACCTATCCACTGGCGCTCGGGTTGCGCTACATCTCCGCCTGCCTGAAGAACGCCGGGCACGACGTGGAGATGTTCTTCATGTGCTCCAAACGGGAGACCGCCGAGGCGAACTTTCCTCCCGCACTTGTGGCGGAACTGACAGAGCGGCTGCGCGAGTCACATCTGATCGGCATGTCCCTGATGACCAACACGTTTCAGCGCGCTTCCGTGCTGACGCGGGCGATTCGGGCATCCGGTCTGAAGACGCCGATCGTGTGGGGCGGGCCTCACGCGACGACGGCGAACGATGAGTCGCTCGAAGTCGCGGACATCGTCTGCCGCGGAGAAGGTGAGCAGGCGGCGCTGGAACTGGCCAGCGCCCTCGAGGCGGGCAAGGACCCGACGGGTATCAGCGGTTTAGACTTCAGGCGCAACGGCAGGACGATTCACAACCCGATGCCCAGGCTGCACGAGGAGCTGGACCGGTTTCCGTTTCCCGATTACGACCTAAGCACCCACTTCGTGGCGATGGGCGATCATTTCGAACGCGCCGCTCCGGAGAACATGCGCGGCCTGCTGCAGCGCTATCGGATCGAAACGACGCGAGGCTGTCCGTTTCCGTGCGCCTTTTGCACGAACGCCGCCATGATGCGGCTCTACAAAGGTAAGGGGCCGTGGGTCCGGAGGCGGTCGACCGAGAACATCATCCAAGAGATCGAGTCGGTTCGTGCCCGGTTCCCGACTATCGACGCCGTCAACATTGTCGACGACCTGTTCTTCATTCGCGGTGAGGCGGAGATGGACGAGTTCTGCCGCGCGTACGAAGCGCGCGTGAATCTACCGCTGGAACTCGACGCCTTTCCGAACACGATTACCGAGGCGAAAGTGCGGTCGCTGGCCCGGCTGCCGATCGCGCTGGTAAGCATGGGGATCCAGAGCGGCTCGCCGCATACGCTCAAGCACATCTACAACCGCTCGACGCCGATCGACAAGATCGTGCGCGCCATGAATACGCTGGCCGACCACAAACTGCGCGCCGAGTATCACTATCTGGTGAACAACCCCTTCGAATCGGATGAAAACAGGATCGAGACGCTGCGGTTCATCGCGTCGCATCACCGCGGCCCCGCGATCCTCCGGGTCTTCCCCCTGCAGTTCTATCCAGGCACTCCGCTCTACGATCGCGCGCGTGCCGAAGGCGTCATCGGGGACCGGCACGAGAGCGCCTACAAGTTCACCTACACCAGCAAGGTGCGCATCCTGGACTCGTGCTACCTCGACATTTGGTTGCGCATAGTGTTGAACCTGACCAACCGCGGCGTGCCGCGGTTTGCGGTGCACGGTTTGATCACGGCGGTGACCTGCGCGCCGGTCAGATGGGTGCTGGATCGCAAGTGGTTTGCCCCGCTGGCCTACGGCCTCTACAGCGTCGGGCGTTTCATCGCGCGCAAGCTGATCTATCCGGCGTTCATTGGCCCGCTAAAGTACTTGCACCGTAAGCGGCGAAGGTAACGATGGTGGCTGTGACGGCGGGTGGCATGCCCAAGCTGAAAGCGCGGGTATGTTTGACCGTCAGCGTAGGAAGATAAACGTCACGATCACAAACAGTGGAATCAGGATCAAACCGCTGTAGAGCATGTAGCCGAAGAAGCTCGGCATACGCACGCCCGACTGCTCCGCGATGCTCTTGACCATGAAGTTCGGGCCGTTGCCGATATACGTCATCGCGCCCATAAAGACCGCGCCGAGCGAGATCGCCACCAGCATCGACGTGAGGATCGACGCGCCGCCGGCCAGGGACACTACGTCGGTCGCCCCTTCCGGTGTCATCGTCGTGGCGGTCTCCATGAAGACCACGTACGTCGGTGCGTTATCGAGGAAGCTCGACAGGACACCCGTGGCCCAATAGAAGCGCATCGGCGAACTCAGCAGCGGCTCGAGCGACGCACCGCTGGCACGCAGAATCTCGATCGGCGCCTGCATACAGATGAAGATGCCGACGAACAAGGCCGCCACCTCCAGAATCGCGTGATAGTCGAACTGGTTGTCCTCGCGAATCTTCTTGTTCGTAGTCCGCAGCGCCACCGCCGTGAACCCCAACATCAAAAGCTCACGCATGAACGGGAACGGGTGAAACGACGTGCCCAAAAACGGCTCGCCCGGCTTGACCAGCGCGACGCACAGCACCACGCCGGCGAGCCACAGCAGGTTCAGCCTGCCCGAGAGCATGAGCCGCCTCGTCTGAGTTTCGTCGCGCTTGATGTCCTGCGGCGTCTCTTTGCGATAGATGATCGTGTCCCAAACGAAGTACACGATCAGCAGGATGATGCACATCGTGAGCCACGGCGCCCACAGGCCGAGCGTCCACAAGAACGGCACGCCCTTGAGGTAGCCGAGGAACAACGGCGGATCGCCGATCGGCAGCAGGCATCCGCCGATGTTGCTCACCAGGAAGATGAAGAAGATCACCGTGTGCGTGACGTGCCGCCGTTCCGAGTTCGTCTGAAGCAGCGGACGGATCAGCAGCATGCTCGCGCCCGTCGTGCCGACGAAGCTTGCGATGGCCGCACCTACTGCCAGGAAGGCCGTGTTCGTGCCGGGACGTGCCGCCAGGTCGCCCTTGAGCGATATCCCGCCGCTGATGACGTAAAGCGAGAAGAGCAGCACGATGAACGGGATGTACTCAGCCAGGATGGCGTGTTCGAGGATCGTCACTACCTTGGCGAACCCCATCGAAGCAGCGTAGTAGAGCAGCGTGATCGCGCCAAAGACCAGCGCGACGACGAGCCTGTTCTGGTTGCTCTCCCACCAATGGGCTGTCTTGGAGATAAGCGGCAAGATGGCAATCGAAAGCAGCAGCCCGGCGAATGGGATCACCGACCAAATGCTCGGCGCATGTGCGTGGGCATCGTGCCCACCGCCGTGATCGCCGGGGTGCGCCGCAAACGAGCTGTACATGAGCAATGCCAGCGCGACAGCGCCGAGAGCGATGCTCGCCCACTGCCAACCGTTCAGCTTCGTGGGCTGATGTCCGTGCGTTGCCTCAGCCATGTTCACGCTGATATCCACGCCGCCGTCTCCTTGGTGTACACGCAAAGAGGCATCGGCGTTTGATGTTGGGACCGCCGCACGCCCCGAAGCGAGGTGCCGGCGATCGGTAGAGGTTTTCCCACGCGCAAGGCCCGTTTGCGTCGTCGGTAGGCACCCTGGCCCGCCTCGCCGATAGCCGTCACAGACTCATCGGCAACAAAATTGACGCGAATTGCCTTGCGTGCCCTTCACCAGCCCGCTGGACCGATAAACCGCGCCCGGTCCCGGGCCGAGGCGGGTATCATGGCGCAAAAGACTCCCGGAATCCAGCACCAGACCCGGCCGCCCGGCGCGCCACAGGCCCAAACCGCGGTTTTCGCTTGTTTTCGGACGATGGGTCCGGATATACTCACCGAAAGCGTACTTCGCTCGGCTGCGGGGGGTTTCGTCAGCCGATCCAATTGTTGACCGACGGTAATGGCTAGACGCGGGTGCCGGGCCGGTGGCGCCAAATCGTAGCCGGGCCCGGGCTTTAGCGCGCTCAAGCGGGCGTCATCCATCTAGAATCGGAGTGGACTCGAATGACCAGTTCTCGATCTTCTCACGGTGTGCTCGTGCCGATCATCGCCACGATCTGCGCACTCGCGTGGCTTCCGACGGCGCTCGCTATGCCGGCCAGCCCGAAACCCGTCGACCTCGAGCAGCCCGACGGCACGCCGATCACGCTCCAAGTCCGCGGCGATGAGTACACTCATTGGTACGAGGACCTCAACGGCTACGCCGTCGTCGCGAGCAGGGGCCGGTATGTCTACGCCTCGCTCGGCGCGGCGGGAGACCTCGAAGCGACCGCGCATGAAGTCGGCAAGGCAAGCCCGATAGACGCCGGGCTGGTCCCGGGCCTGCAACCCACGCGCGCCGCTCGCGCGTGGAGACGGGAAGCAGCTTTGGCCGTTCCGGTGACCGCAGCCGGTCCGGACTTCCTGGTGCCGCCCTCGGGAACGGTCCAGAACCTCGTTGTGCTCTGCAAGTTCGCCGATCACACCTTCGGTTCAGACACGCGCCCGCAGGCGGACTACGACACGCTCTTCAACGCCATCGGCGGTGATCCGACCCACGCGCCGACGGGCAGCGTTCGCGATTGCTACACCGAGAACTCCTACGGCACCATGACGCTCAACAGCACGGTAGCAGCCTGGGTCACGCTGCCCCACGACGAGTCCTACTACGCCAACGGCAGCAGCGGTATGGGCGGCAGCTACCCGGCGAACCCCCAGGGTATGGTCGAAGATGCCTTGGATGCCGTCGATGCCATCGTCGACTTCGGCAACTTCGACACGGACAACGACGGCTACATCGATGCGATCAGCATCATCCACTCCGGCTACGGCGCCGAGACCGGCGGCGGAGGCGGCAACTGGATCTGGTCCCACCGATGGTCACTGTGGGCGCTGCCGGGCGGTAGGTGGGTCAGCAACGACACCAACGGCGTCGGCGCAAGCGTCAAGGTCTATGACTACCACACGGAACCGGCGCTGTGGGGGACGAGCGGCACCAACATCGTCCGCATCGGCGTCATCGCTCACGAGACGGGCCACTTCTTCGGCCTGCCCGACCTCTACGATACGAACGGCAACGGTGAAGGCATCGGCTCGTTCGGCATGATGGCCAACTCATGGGGCTTCGACTTCACGCAGTATCATCCGCCGCACTTTTGCGCGTGGAGTAAGATCTTCCTGGGCTGGGTCACGCCGATCGTGCTGACGTCGCCCGGGACCTACGTGGCGCCGGAAGTGGAGTTCACGCCGACCGTCTATCGGATCGATCAGAACTATCCGTCGGGCGAGTACTTGCTCATCGAAAACCGTCAGCCGGTCGGAATCGAAGACGCGATGCCGCAAGGCGGCCTGGCGATCTGGCACATCGACGAAGCCAAAGCGAACAACACGCAGGAGGGCTACCCCGGCCAATCAGGTTGGCCCGGCAACAACAAGCACTACAAGGTCGCGCTGCTCCAGGCTGACGGCGACTACGATCTGGAACACGATATAAACCGCGGCGACTCGGGCGATCCCTACCACGCCGGGGGCGTGTCGGAGATCTCCGCGTCGACCGTGCCCAACACCGATGCCTATCAGAACGGCGGCATCATCGTCACCCACAATCATATTCATACGATCAGCGCCGCCTCGGCGAGCATGACATTCACGTTCGGCTCGTTTATCGACTGCAACGCCAACGGCATCGCCGACTCCCAGGACCTGTTCGACGGGACGAGCTTCGACTGCAACAGTGACACCATTCCCGACGAGTGCCAAACGGACGGCAATGACTGCAACAACAACACGATCCCCGACGATTGCGACATCCTCGTGGGCATCGAGTACGACTGTAACAACAACCTCATTCCCGACGACTGCGAAACGGCGATCAGCGGCGTACTGCTCGACGAAACCTTCGAGTCCGGTCTTCCCGCGGGATGGAGCGCCACCGGCATCTTCCAGGTCACCGGCTCGTGCGCCGCGACGACCCACTGCGGCGGCTCCACCTGGGCCTACGCCGGCGACACCGGCAGTTGCACCTACGGCGATAACGAACTCGGTGAGCTCTCCACACCGGCCATCGCCTTGGGCTACGGCGTCAACGAGCTGACCTTCTGCTCGCGCATCGACACCGAAGTCGGATTCGATTTCGCCAAGGTGCTCATCAACGGCATATCCGTCTGGGAAGACAGCGGCGGCGACGGCTCCTGGCAGGACAAGACCGTCGACCTCACCGCCTACGCGGGACAGTCGGTCACGATCACCTTCCAACTCGCCAGCGACGCATTCGTCAGCGGCACGCTCGGCTGGCAGGTGGACAACGTCCATCTCGTGACCGGGACGCCCGACTGCGACGCCAACGGCACGCCCGACGAATGCCAGACCGACACGGACAACGACGGCATCATCGATCCCTGCGACCCCTGTCCCAACGGAGACAACGTCGACAGCGACGGCGACGGCGTGTGCGACTCGGCCGACATCTGCCCGGGATTCGATGACAACCTCGACGGTGATGGCGACGGCGTCCCCGATGGGTGCGACGCCTGCCCGCTGGACAACCCGGACGACAGCGACGGCGATGGTGTGTGCGACTCGGCCGACATCTGCCCGGGCTTCGATGACAACGTCGATACCGATGTGGACGGCGTGCCGGACGGTTGCGATCCCTGCCCGCTCGACAACCCAGACGACACCGACGCCGACGGGGTCTGCGACTCCGCTGACGTGTGTCCGGGCTTCGACGACAACCTTGACGGGGATGGCGACGGCGCGCCCGATGGCTGCGACCCCTGCCCGCTCGACAACCCGGACGATACGGACGCCGACGGCGTCTGCGACTCTCTCGACCAGTGTCCCGGCTTCGACGACGGGCTCGACGGTGATGGCGACGGTCAGCCGGATGGTTGTGACCCGTGCCCGCTCGACAACCCCGACGACTCGGACGGTGACGGCGTCTGCAACTCAGCCGACGCCTGCCCCGGCTTTGATGACAACGTCGATACCGACGTAGACGGCGTGCCGGATGGCTGCGATCCGTGTCCGCTCGACAATCCCGATGACAGCGACGCCGACGGTGTCTGCAACTCCGCTGACATCTGCCCCGGCTTCGATGACAACGTCGATACGGATGTAGACGGCGTGCCGGATGGCTGCGACGCATGCCCGCTCGACAACCCCGACGATACGGATGCCGACGGTGTGTGCGACTCGGCCGACATCTGCCCCGGCTTTGACGACAACACGGACGGCGACGCTGACGGCGTGCCGGATGGCTGCGATCCCTGCCCGCTCGACAATCCCGACGATACGGATGCCGATGGTGTGTGCGACTCGGTCGACATCTGTCCGGGCTTTGATGATAACGCGGACGGCGACGCTGACGGCGTGCCGGATGGCTGCGACGCGTGTCCGCTCGATAACCCGAACGACACGGATGCAGATGGCGTGTGCGATTCCGCCGACGTCTGTCCCGGCCATGATGACAACGTCGATACCGACGTAGACGG
>JAJDDX010000371.1 GCA_029260055.1 Phycisphaerae bacterium | reverse complement strand
CACCGCCCAAGTTGCATTCCGGGAATGACACGTTGTCGCTGCACGTCAGGTCGGGCCAGCAGCACGCGCCCAGAGAGGACTCGCACGGTGGGCCCAAGATGCCGCTGTCGACGCAGAACGACAGGTCGGACGCCTCGTCGCCGATGGATGTCTGCATATCCTCGGGCCCCCAGACGCCGTCCATGTCGTTCATGGAGTAGCTGTCACCGCTGCTGTTGTTGTTGTTCCAGTAGACGGTGCAGCCGGTCGCCGGGTCGCCCATGCCGGTGATCTCGATCCAGTAGCAGGCCCCGGACGTCACGACTGGCGGCGTCGTGACGGGCGCCGAGTAGTTCCAGCAACGCCTGTTGTTGATGGGGCTGGTCAGATCGGGCACCAACGGCTCGCCGCCGGGCACACCGATCTCCGCGCCGGGCAGGCCGCCCGCGTCTTCGTACCAGCGAATGATGAAGTCGTCCGGCGGTTTGACGCCTTCGTCAGAGCACTCCTCCTGTGCGCCCGGATTGTACCAGCAGGGCCACCAGCAGACGCGCTGGATCGGTCCGCTCGTCGATGGCGTGAAGTTGTCGGCCCAGCGCACGCCGAGCATGCGGTCGATCTGAACGATGAAGCCGCCGTCGTTGCTCTGGCAATGGGCCGCGTCGTTGATCTCGCAGATCGGGCAGGGATCGTCCGCAATGCAGCGGACGCCGTTCCAGTAAATGCCACCCATGGCCTCGCACTCTGCGGGCGAAAGATCGTCAACGCAGACGCCACCCGGGAGGCAGCACGAACCGAGTTCACACGGCGCCCCTGTACAGGTCGTATTGGCAATTGGAATGCCGTCCATGGCTACACAATCGGGAGGCGTGACGAACGGTGTGCAGGCCGACGCCTGTTCCATGACGCAAGCGCCCGCGATGCATTCGGCCGGCGGGCAGGCCTGGCCGGCGTTGACACCGCCGACGCAGTGTCCCTGCGTCACGCCGTCAACGATCGTGCAGCAACCGCCGATGGGCAGCGGCTCGACGGTGATGTGGAGTTGATAGGGGGTCGCGCCGCTGACACACGTCTCGCCGGCGGGGCAGCCTGCGTCGTCGAAGCAGTTCGTCGTGCTACCGGAGCAGTGGTTGTCCGCGTAGATCGGGATGTACCATGTGCCGGCCGGCAGTTCGTTCCAGACATCCGACGGGTTGCCGTCGGCGCAGCCGCCGGCGTCGGCTGACCTGAAGATCGTGTCGCCGCAACTCGACGTGGCTGGGTCGCAGCCGTCCGAAAGGACGATGTAACGCGCACCTTTCGTGCCATCCGTCGCTTCGCCCTGGTCCGTGCAGCAGTAGTCGATCGTGACGCCCGCGCCCGCGTCGATGTGGAACGCCTCCCACCAGAGCGGGTCGTTGGCGAAGTCGGTGCATTCGCCGACGTCGGCCTGGCAACTTTCGCCCGGCGGGCAGGTCCAGCCGGCTGCGTTGTTCGTGCGGCACGGCGTGCCCGACGCATCGCACGTGCCGTCGCTCGCGCTGGTGGCGTCGCCGGTGATCGTGACGACGGCGGGCGGATTACCGATCGCCGGCACCGTGATCTGGACGACGGCCGCGCCGTCGCACGTGTCGGCACCTGTCGGGGTCTGATCACAGCAGTTCGGGTCGCAGGTGGTGCCCGGGCCGAGGTAGACGCCGCCGGTTGCGGTGCAATTCGCCTCGCCGGCTTCGATCTGGCAAGTGCCGTTTGTTTGGCAGCATGCCCCGGCGAGGCCGAAGTTCGTGGACGATGCAACTTGGCCAGCGCCGGAAGCGGCGGCGGTCGTGGGGCGCCAAGAGGCTGCCGGCGTGGCGGGCTCGGGCGTGCCTGCTGCGGCCGCGAGCGGCAGGAGCGAGACGGCGCCGGCCACGATGATGCGACGGCTTAACGTCGAGATCATGTCAATACCCTTCTATTTAGGGGCACACCTGGCCCGGGCATTCGCAAGGCGCTTCGAACGGATAGCTTCCACCCTGGAAGCCGGCGACCGCGTGGTTGATGTCCGTGAAACTGATATCCGTGAAGTCGGGGATCTCCGGCGTCGCCAGCAGGCCCTGGAGGTCGAGCCAGACCTTCGGCTCCTTCTGAACGCTCTGGAAGCCGCGCACGACGGCGTTGATGTCCTTGAAGTTCCGGTTGGTGTCGGGAGGCTGGCGCACGGTGCTTCCCGTTACGTCGCCGAAGTTGGCGACGGTCGAGAGGATCAGCGCGTCGGAGTAGTTCGTCGGGTCATGGATTTCACATTCCTCAGCAATCGCCTCGATGATGTAGGTGTTTCCGGGCGAGATCTCGCAGTCGCCCAGGTGGACCGAACCAAGCGTGTTCCAGTCGAGGTAGACCGGATCGTCGACTATTCGCGATAGCAACTGCGGCGACGACTCGGGGCCGGCGACGGCCTTCTCGACCGGTGTGCCCATCCAACCGAGGATGTGGGTCTGGCCGCCGCCTAAATCGAGGCTCACACGGCGGGCCGTGAGCCATCCGGCGTTGGCCGGGTTCGGATCGACCGAGACGTACTTGTTCTCACGAACGTAGCACGTGCCGGCGATGCACTCGACTTCACTGGCGGCATTGATGCCGACGAGGCAGTCGTCCGTCGTCGTGCACGATACCGCGGTATCGGCGCCGAGTTCATCGATGCCGAACCGGGCGTCGGGCCTGGGGCTCTCCGGGATGAACGGGCAGCACGGACAGGTTCCTTCTAAGGTTACCCCGCCGGAGCCCTGCTCACCGTTCCAACCGCCAATGCTCAGGAAGTAGCAGTTGCCCGCCACGGCGTCGAACTCGACCTGCGGCGGGCCGCCGCCGACGCCGCAGGTATCGTCGCCGCACACGAGCGTGTTGGCTTCGTTCGTCGGGCAGGCGGAGCAGTCGGCTCCACCGTCGTACACCGCCAGCAAGGCGTCGTACGCGGCCTGGTCACACATTGTGACTCGCACCGGGCCGCTGAGTAGCGGCGTCCAGGTGTACCACTTGTTGCTGCCGAACTCGCTCGACTCGATCGGGCCACCCGGGGTTATCTGGCAGTTGACAAGACTGGGACGCACCTCGCAGAACGCGTTGGTGAAGTCGAACGAACACGGAAGCACTCCACCGGGGCACTCTCCATGCGTGTTCAGATCGAACGCGTCGACGCAGTCGTCGTTGTCGCACGGGATCGGGCACGTATCCGGCCCGCAGACCTCACCCGGCTTGAAGACGCCGCCGGCTGCCATGCAGTCGGCGAACATCATGTTGTCCTGGCAGGTCAGGTCGGGCAGGCAGCAAGCAGCGGTGTGATCGCAACTGCCGGGCACCAGGCCGGCGTCGACGCAGAATGCCAGGTCGACGGCCTCTTCGCCGACGGGCGTCACGATGTCGTCTCCGGTGAATTCACCGTCGAAGTCGTGCAGCGCGTAGTCATTGCCCATGGTGCTCGTCGCCCAGAAGACGGTGCAGCCTGTGGCTTGGTCGCCGTGGCCCGTGATCTCGACCCAGTAGCACTCGCCGGCGTTGACGATCGGAGGCGTCGTCACGGGTGCGGAGTAGTTCCAGCAACGGTTATCGGGGATTGGCGACGTGGCGTCCGGCGTGAGGGCTTCACCACCCGGAATACCGATTTCGACGCCGGGAATACCGCCCGCGTCGGCGTAGAAGCGGATGATGAAGTCGTCCGGCGGCTTATCGCCCGCGTCGGAACACTCTTCGGGTACGTTCGGGTTGAACCAGCAAGGCCACCAGCAGACGCGATTGATCGGGCCGCTCGATGCCGGTTTGAAGTCGTCCGCCCAACGGCTCCCGAGCATACGGTCGCTGATCACGATCAGGTCGGCGTCGTTCAACTGGCAATGTGCCGCGTCGTTGATCGCACAGATCGGACAGGGATCGTCCGCGATGCAGCGGACGCCGCCGAAGTAGTCGCCGCCGAGGATATTCACGCAGTCGTCGTACGTCATGCCGACACCATCGTCGTCCTGGCAGACGCCGGCTTCGAGGCAGCAGGAACCGAGGTCGCAGGGAGCACCCGTACAGGTGGTGTTGTCGATATAGGTTCCGCCCAACGCGTTGCAGGTGGGTCTATCCAGGAAGGGTATGCAGACCGGTGCCATTTCCATGACGCACGTGCCTCCCACGCAGGAAGCCGGCGGGCAGGCCTGGCCTTCCTGGATACCGCCGACGCAGTAGCCCTGGGTGACGCCGTCGGAAATCGTGCAGCAAGCACCGAGCGGCAGCGGTTCCACGGTGAGGTGCATCTGGTAGGGCGCTGCACCGCTGACGCACGTCTCGCCCGCCGGGCAGCCGGCATCGTCGATGCAGTTCACCGTGCTGCCCGAGCAGTGGCGGTCCGCGTAGATCGGGACGTAGTATGTTCCGGCGGTCAGCTCGTTGAAGAGGATCGAAGGATTTCCGTCACCGCACGCAGCGCCCGGTCCCGTGTTGAAGATGCTGCTGCCGCAACTTCCGGTGGCGGGGTCACAGCCGTCGGTAATCACGATGTAGATAACTTCCTTGGCTCCGTTGGCCCCTTCACCCTGGTCGGTGCAGCAGTAGTCGATCGTGACGTTGGCGCCGGCGTCGATGTGGAACGACTCCCACCAGAGCGGATCGTTGGCGAAATCAGCGCATTCACCGTTGTCGGCCACGCAGGTTTCGCCCGCCGGGCACGGGTTGATCGGGCTCGGGATCGTACAGGGGAGACCCGAGCCGCCGCCCGTGCCGTCTAGACAGGTGCCGTTTGACGCGTCCGTGGCGTCGCCGGTGATGGTCGTGACGACTGCGGGCGAGCCAACTGCCGGCACGATGATCTGATGCACGAAAGCGTCGCTGCAGAGGTCGCCGCCGGTCTCGGGCTGCGTGCAGCAGTTCGGATCGCACGAAGTACCCGGGCCATCGAACACGCCGCCGGCGGTCGCACAGGGGCCCGGTGAGTCGATCACGCAGGTGCCGTCGGGGAGGCAGCAGGCACCCGTACTGCACGGATCACTTGCGCAGAGCACGCCCTCGACCCAGTTGTAGCCCAGATCGTCGCAGACCCACTCGGTGGTGTCCGCGCATGGGACGATGCCCGCTGGGTCGCAGCAACCGCCCAACGGTTCGGTCGTCTTGGTCCCGACCAGCTCGTACGCCATGATGTCCGGATCGTCCGGCGAGAGGAAGGCACTTGGGCCATCGTTGACCCACAGCAGATCGGGATTGTTCATGCCCGCCATGCCGACGGCGTTGGCTGAGAGCAGGTTGACCGTCTCGTTGGAGCCGGTGCCCGGACGCATGACGAAATAACCCACCGGCGGAATGGGGGTCGGTGTGGTCAAGCTGATCTGCCAGAAGTTGTTGCCGCGGTCGGCGATCGGGTCGAACCCGACAGCGGCGCTGAAGACCAACAGCGGGGGTGTCGTCGAGCCGTCGTAGAACTCGAAGACCACCGTACCGTCGCCCGTGCCGTCGGCGTCGATACCGCCGATGAAGCGGAAGCGCTCGAGAAGCAGATAGGAGCCGTTGGCGATGGTGTAATCGTCGCCGACCCGGTTGAAGAGGGTACAAGGCTGCTCGGTGGCGGAGAGCTGCCAGATCAGGTCAGCTCCCGCGTTGTCGTTGATTCCACTGCTGTACTTGGGGCAGGTGCAGTCGTCGAAGGGCATCAGGTGTGCGTAGTTACCGCTGCCGGCGCCGCCACCGTCATCGCAGGCAGCTAGTGTGGTCGGGGCACACGCCTCTATGTCCGCACAGCAACGACCGTTGGTGTCGAGCGTACACACACCGCCGACGTCGATGTCGCAGTATTCGTCGTCGGTGCAGTCCGACACGCCGCGGCAGCGACCTGCGACGCAGTCACCGGTCAGGCACAGCGCCGCGTTTGTGTTGGCGGTGCAATCCGCCGGGTCGGCGCAGTTGTCGCACTGATCGGTCGTCTCGTTGCAGGTCTCGCCACCGGCGACGTCGCACGGATCAGCCGTCGGAGCCCCGCAGATGCCGCCGCCATCGCACGTGTTCTGCGCGCAGAAGTCGGGTCCGCCGCACAGGGTGCCGGAAGGGGCGGGCGTTGGAGCCAAGCACAGATTCGTGGTCGGGTCGCACGCGTTGTCCGTGCATGGGTCGCCGTCGGCGCAGTCGAGGTCGCACGTACACCCGATGGGCACGCCGGCCACGCCGCCGAGCGGCCCGGCTTCGCCAGCGCCGCCGTGCGTAGCCAAATCGACGATAGCGCCGATCGGCGCACGTCCCGAGATGTAGGCGTCGACGAACCCTGCCTTTTGTGGCACCTTTCCGGATGGTAGCGCGACCGCGGCGGTCGGCACGTCTTGCCTCGCGACACCGACGGCTTCCCCGTGATCGGCCGCGAGGTCGGCTAACCCGGCGTTGCCCGTTCCGTCAGGCGGCGCAGCTCGAGTCGCAGTCAGCGCGACCAGGAGAAGGGCAGCGGCCAGCGCGAAAGTGTGCTTGTTGCCGAGTTCGTCGAGATACCTCATCGTTTCGCTCCTTGTTCAGGGGCAGGTTTGGTTCGGGCAATCGCACGGCATCGCGAACGGGTAGGTCCCGCCCCCGAAGCCCGCGACTGCGTTGATGATACAGCAGTCCCCGAGCGCCGCTCGGTCTCTCGCGTCACCGTCGGAAGGCGGCGCGGCGTTGGCGCTGCCAGCCCCGGCCGGCAGGATCGCCAACACCGCGCCAAACCTCCATATCAAGCACCACTTCGACCGCGAATCCGTCCTTCAGAGCGTCTCCCGTTACGGATACGGACAAGCGTTCGGCGGACACGCCGTCGGCGGCGGATAGGGATAGTTACCTCCCCCGAATCCGCTCACGACGTGGTTGATGTCCGAGAAGCTGATGTCCGAGAAGTCCGGACACTCCGGCCTGGCCAACGGGCCGACCAGATCCAACCACACCTTGGGTTCCTTTTGCACACTCTGGAAGCCTCGCACGATGGCGTTGATGTCCTTGAAGTTTCGGTTGGTGTCCGGAGGCTGACGTACGACGCCGCCCGTCACGTCACCGAAGTTCGCGACCGTGTTTAGCACCAACGCTTCCGAGTAATGGGCCTCAACCGATTCGTCACACAGGCTGTCGATCGCCTGGATGATGTACGTCCATCCCGGTGACGTGGCGCAGTCACCTACGTTGACTGTGTGGTCGGTCCAAGGCTGACCCTGGTCGTTGACGCTCCAGTCGCGGTAGTGTGGTACGGAGACGATGCGCGACAACAGTTGCGGCGTGACCTCCGGCCCGGCCAGTGGTCGTTCGACCGGTGGTCCGACCCAACCGAGCACCTGGGTTTGACCGGCACCGAGATCGAGCGTGATTCGGCGTGCGGTTAGCCTTCCGGTGTTCGCCGGGTTCGGGTCGATCGAGACATAGCGGTTCTTGTAGACGTAGCAGACGCCCGGCGTCGTGCCGCCTTCGCCGAGTATGCACTCGACCTCGCTGTTGGCATTGATGCCGACCAGGCAATCAGCGGTCGTGTCACACGGCTTCGCCGAACAGAGGCCGGTATCTTCGAGCTCGAAGCAGTCGTCAGGCAAGGGACGCGGCGTGTCGCACACCACAGCGTTGCTCCTGATCGTGACGGCACCGGAGCCCTGCTCGCCGTTCCAACCGCCGATGCGCAGGAAGTAGCAGTTACCCTCGACGGCGTCGAACTCGACCTGCGGCGGACCACCGCCTACGCCGCACGTGTCGTCACCGCAGACCATCGCGGGGTCGAGGTCCCCCGGGCAGGCGGAGCAGCCGGCACCACCATCGTAGACCACCATTGCGGCGTCGTAGGAGGTCTGGTCACACATCGTGACTTCGATGGGGCCTCCCTCGCCCGGCTGAGCGGTCCACGTGTACCACTTGTCGCTGCCCAGGTCGAGCGTGTCGACCGGGCAATCGATGGTGACGACTCGCGGGTCGCAGAACGCGTTCGTGAATGGGAACGTGCAATCCAACCCACCGTCGCAGTAGCCAGGGCTGTTCAAATCATACGCGTCGACACAATTGCCGTTGCCACACGCGGGCGGGCAGGTGAACGGTGTGCAGACTTCGCCCGGTTTGAACACGCCGCCGGCGGCCTGGCAATCCGGGTAGCTCATGTCGTCCTGGCAACTCAGGTCGGGCAGACAGCAAGCGGCTAGGTGGGTGCAGCCACCGGCGATCACGCCGGAGTCGACGCAGAACGACATGTCGGACAATTCGTCACCGATTGCCGTCTGGATGTCGTCGCCCGTGTACACGCCGTCCTGGTCGTACAACGAGTAGCTGTTGTTACCGACCGTGTTGCTGTTGTTCCAGTAGACCGTGCAACCTGTGCCACCAGCGGCCGCATCACCCAAACCGGTGATCTCGATCCAGTAGCATTCGCCGCTCATGACGATCGGCGGGGTCGTGACCGGTGCCGAGTAGTTCCAGCAGCGGTTGCCGTCGATGGGCGAGGTGGCGTCGGGCGTCAGCGCTTCGCCGCCGGGCACGCCGAGTTCCGCACCGGGCAGGCCGCCGATGTCCTCATACCAGCGGACGATGAAGTCGTCCGGCGGCTTGAGGGCTTCATCGGAACACTCTTCCTCCAAGGTCGGGTTGAACCAGCAAGGCCACCAGCAAACACGGTTAATCGGGCCGGCGGCAGTCGGCCTGAAGTCGTCGGCCCAGCGGACGCCCAGCAACCGGTCGGATGGGACGATGAAGCCGCCGTCGTTGAATTGACAGTGGGCGGCGTCGGCGATCTCACAGGTCGGGCACGGATTGTTGATACCGCAGACGGCGCCGGGCAGGAAGTCGCCGCCCATGAGTTCGCACTCTGTCGGCGTGGTTTCGAGGCACGTACCCTCGAGGCAGCAAGCTCCAACTCCGTCACACGGCGCACCCGTACACGTCGTATTGTCGATCGGGACTCCACCAAGAGCCTCACAAGCCGGTGCGTCAATAAACGGAATGCAAGCGGGCGCCACTTCGAAGACGCACGTGCCGAGCGTGCAGTCCGCGGGCAAGGTGCAAACCTGGCCGGCGTCGATACCACCGACGCAGTGCCCCTGAGTCACGCCGTCGACCATGATACAGCAACCGCCGAGCGGAAGCGGCTCGACGGTGATGTGCAACTGGTAGGGCGTCGCACCGCTGACACACGTCTCGCCCGCCGGGCAACCCGCGTCGTCGAAGCAGTTCGTCGTGCTACCGGAGCAGTGGTTGTCCGCGTAGATCGGGATGTACCACGTGCCGGACGGAAGCTCGGCCCAGAGATCGCCCGGGTTGCCATCGGCACAGGCGCTGGCATCGGCCGTGCGGAATGTCGAGTCGCCGCAGCTACTCGTCGGCGGATCGCACCCGTCCGACAGGACGATGTAACGAACGCCCTTGGCGCCGTCAGCCTCGCCCTCGTCAGTGCAGCAGTAGTCGATGACCACATTCGCGCTCGCGTCGATGTGGAACGCTTCCCACCAGAGCGGGTCGTTCGCGAAGTCGTTGCACTCGCCGTTGGTGTCGCAAGTCTCGCCTCCGGGGCACGTCCAGCCGGCGGCGTTGTTCGTGCGGCACGGAGCCCCCGAGCCGCTGCATGTGCCGTCGCTGGCGGTCGTGGCGTCACCGGTGATCGTGGTGGTGACCGCGGGGTTGCCGATCGACGGAACCGCGATCTGGACGATCGTAACGCCGTCGCACATGTCAGCGCCCGTTGCGGGCTGATCGCAGCAGTTCGGGTCACAGGAAGTACCCGGACCCTGGAACGTACCGCCCCCAGCCGAGCAATTGCCGGGCGAGTCAATGGTGCAGCCACCATCAGCGGCGCAGCACGCACCCGAACCGCAAGGATCGCTGACGCAGAGCATGCCCCCGACCCAGGTGTAGCCGAGATCTTCGCAGACCCACTGCGTGGTGTCCGCACAAGGAGCGATGCCGAGGGGATCACAGCAACCGCCGAGCGGATCGGGCGTCTTGGTCCCGACAAGCTCGAACGCCATGATGTCCGGATCGTCCGGCGAAAGGAACGCAGCCGGGCCGTCGTTGACCCACATCAGATCGGGGTTGTTCAAGCCTGCCAGGCCGAACGCGTTGGCCGACAGCAAGTTGACCG